>JAXJCX010000083.1:0-5759 GCA_036302225.1 Collinsella sp. | reverse complement strand
TGTTACTATAGTCGAGCTAACGGGTTGTGGCTCAGTTTGGTAGAGCACTGCGTTCGGGACGCAGGGGTCGCTGGTTCAAATCCAGTCAACCCGACCAGAGCATGAGGAGGGACCGCTTCTTGCGGTCCCTTTTTTTAGCTATTGTTGTGATACCGCGGCACCCGCGGTATACTCATTCGAGCTTGTCTCGCTGTATTGTGGAGGTCTACATGTTTGGACTGAGGGCTCCTGAGCTCATCATTATTCTCGTCGTTGTCTTGATCATCTTCGGGCCTAAGAACCTGCCGAAGCTCGGCAAGTCCCTCGGTTCTACCGTCAAGAATATCCGTGAGGGTATGGAGGGCGACGATAAGGGCGAAACCAAGCAGGCCGAGGATGTCGTGGTCGAGGAGTCCAAGGAGGACAAGGAGATCGCAGAGCTCGAGGCCAAGCTCGCTGCTGCCAAGAAAAAGCAGGCAGAGGACAGCGACGCGGACGCAGAGTAGTCCCATCCCTTTGGGGTGAGCACCTGACCGGCTTGCCCGCAGGCTAGCCGGTCTTTTTCGTTTTGTTGACAGTTGATCGTTACATCATAGTTGGGGAGATATCCGTATGGACGCAAGCCAGATCGTACTGACCGCTGAGGGCCGCCAGAAGCTCGTCGAGGAGCTCGCTTGGCGTGAGGGCGATTACGCCAAGGAGATCGTCGAGGACATCAAGGAAGCCCGCGCGTTCGGCGACCTTTCGGAGAACTCCGAGTACGATGCCGCCAAGGACAAGCAGGCCCAGAATGCTGCTCGCATTGCCGAGATTCAGGCCATCCTCGCCAACGCTCAGGTTGCTGCCACCACGGGCGATCTGACCGTCTCCATCGGTTCCACCGTTTCTCTGATCGATCCCAACGGTGAGGTCATGGAAGTCACGCTCGTCGGTACCACCGAGACCAACTCGCTCGAGCACAAGATCTCCAACGAGTCTCCGGTCGGTCACGCCATCATCGGTCACGGCGAGGGCGACTCCGTTGAGGTCGTTACGCCTTCTGGCAAGACTCGCGTCTACACCATCGCCAAGATCGCACGCTAGACCACGGTCCCGCGTAAAGGTATGTTTTCGCTCCCTGGGACCGAATCCTGGGGAGCGTTTTAGTTTGAGGAGCTAACTTATGGCAGAGAACCAGAACGTCGCCGATCAGGCCTCGACGCTCAACGACGAGCGCGCCACGCGTCTGGCAAAGCGCGCCGCCCTGTTCGAGGCGGGCCAGAACCCCTATCCCGAGCACTCCGAGATCGAGGACTATGTCGTCGACATTGAGGCCAAATATGCCGATCTTGCCGATGGCGAGGATACTGAGGACGTCGTGAAGATCGGCGGCCGCGTGGTCGCCAAGCGCGGTCAGGGCAAGATCATGTTTATCGTCGTGCGCGACGCTACCGCCGAGATTCAGCTGTTCTGCCGCATCAACGACATGGACGAGGCAGCTTGGAATACGCTCAAGGCTCTCGACCTTGGTGACATCCTGGGCGTGACCGGCGTGGTTGTTCGCACCAAGCGCGGCCAGCTCTCCGTTGCCCCCAAGAGTGCGACCCTGCTCTCCAAGGCTGTTCGTCCGTTGCCCGAGAAGTTCCACGGTCTTTCCGATAAGGAGACCCGTTATCGTCAGCGCTATGTCGACCTGATTGCCAACGACGATGTTCGCGAGACCTTCCGCAAGCGCTCGCAGATTCTCTCCACCTTCCGCCGCTTTATGGAGTCCGACGGCTACATGGAGGTCGAGACCCCCATTCTGCAGACTATCCAGGGTGGCGCTACGGCTAAGCCGTTCATCACGCACTTCAACGCGCTCGATCAAGAGTGCTACCTGCGCATTGCTACCGAGCTGCACCTCAAGCGCTGCATCGTCGGTGGCTTTGAGCGTGTCTTCGAGATTGGCCGCATCTTCCGTAACGAGGGCATGGACCTTACCCACAACCCCGAGTTCACCACGATGGAGGCCTACCGTGCCTTCTCCGACCTCGAGGGCATGAAGGCGCTCGCCCAGGGTGTCATCAAGGCTGCCAACAAGGCCATCGGCAACCCCGAGGCCATTGAGTACCAGGGTCAGACCATCGATCTTTCCGGTGAGTGGGCAAGCCGTCCCATGACCGACATCGTCTCGGACGTGCTCGGCAAGCAGGTCACCATCGACACGCCGGTCGAGGAGCTTGCCGTCGCCGCACGCGAGAAGGGCCTGGAGATTAAGCCCGAGTGGACTGCTGGCAAGATCATCGCCGAGATTTACGATGAGCTGGGCGAGGACACCATCGTCAACCCGACCTTCGTATGCGATTACCCCATCGAGGTCAGCCCGCTTGCCAAGCGTTTTGAGGACGATCCGCGCCTGACGCACCGCTTTGAGCTGGTCATCGCCGGCCACGAGTACGCCAACGCATTCTCCGAGCTCAATGACCCGGTCGACCAGGCCGAGCGCTTTGCTGCCCAGATGGCTGAGAAGGCTGGCGGCGACGACGAGGCTATGGAGTACGACGAGGACTACGTGCGCGCCCTCGAGTACGGTATGCCTCCCGCGGGCGGCATCGGCATCGGCATCGACCGCGTGGTCATGCTGCTCACCAACCAGGCTTCCATTCGCGACGTCCTGCTGTTCCCGCACATGAAGCCCGAGAAGGGTTTCCAGTCCGGTGCCGCCGCTGCCAAGGCTGCCGAGGCCGGCAACGCCGCAAGCCCGTTCGTCAAGCCGCTCAAGCCCACGCTTGACTACTCCAAGATCGCCGTTGAGCCGCTGTTTGAGGAGTTCGTCGACTTCGATACCTTCTCCAAGAGCGATTTCCGCGCTGTGAAGGTCAAGGCATGCGAGGCCGTCAAGAAGTCCAAGAAGCTGCTGAACTTTACGCTCGACGACGGCACCGGCACCGACCGCACCATCCTCTCCGGCATCCATGGCTACTATGAGCCCGAGGACCTGGTCGGCAAGACCTTGCTCGCCATCACCAATCTGCCTCCGCGCAAGATGATGGGTATTCCCAGCTGCGGTATGCTGATCAGCGCCATCCACGAGGAGGAGGGCGAGGAGCGCCTCAACCTGATTCAGCTCGACGCTTCCATCCCCGCCGGCGCAAAGATGTACTAACTAGTTACGCGGTTTTACCAAACCGCGTAACGGCTCGACGCTGCGCGGGCCGCATTTGGACAATCTGACGTTCAACTTCAAGGGCGCGACCAGAAGGTCAGCGCCCTTTCGTTTCACGCCACCTTGTCACAAATGCGGCCCGCTCGCTGACTTATGCTCAACCTATGGTGGCATCTCGTTCCGAAGGCACCTTGCTCGCTCTGGCGGGCTTTCGCTCTCTCTCCTCTACCTGCGGTGTTGCCTTGGTTGGCACTTAGGGGCGTTCCTTTTGTGCCGGCACTTGGGGACAGTCCTTGTCAAGCAATTGGTGCAAGGGGGACGGGCTGCTTTGGGTAGTCGTTGTGCATATGGCTCGCATGGCAGTCGTCTCTTTTATGTTTCCTTTAGCCGTTGCTGCTTAGGATGGGGGTTAGTCGGTAGGAAGGGAGTGTCTATATGGACGACGCGAGCGAGCGTGCAATCGAAGAGGACATGCTCGATCAGTTCAATTACTTTGACGATGAGGATGAGGAGCTGATCGATCGTCGCGAGCCGGCACCGCTTGACTCATTTGATCTGGTCGATGAAGAGCCCGACGAGGACGAGGGCGAATCAACGGAGCCCCCACAGCCTTCGCGCCTTGACTCGCTGCTTTCGAGAGCCCCCATGCACCACGGCGTTCGTGCCGGCGCGCTCCATATGAAAACTGACTGGCACCAGATCGTGACGGCAGGCGATGAGCTTGCTGTCGATGCGCCGCTCACCGATAAGTCATCCATCATCTGCCGTACCGGCATGCTTATGCTGGCAAGCGGAACAGGTGCCTGGCGCGTGCGCGATACCATGAATCGTGTTGCCGCCGTGCTCGGCGTCACGATTCACGTCGACCTGAGTCTTCTGTCGTTTGAGTGCACCTGCATCGAAGATGGCCACTGCTTTAACGAGGTCGTCAGCCTACCCACAACGGGAGTCAATACTCATCGCATTTGGATGATGGAGAGCTTCTTAAAGGAAATCGAGATTTACGGGCGCCGGTTTACCGTGCATGAGTACCACGAGATGCTCAAGACCGTTGAGAGCTCAAAGCCCGACTACGTTCCCTGGCAACAGGGCCTTGCGGCAGCCTGTGCTTGCGGTGCCTTCGTCTTTTTACTCGGCGGCGGCCCTATCGAGATGGCCTGCGCGTTCGTAGGCGCTGGTGTCGGCAACTTTGCTCGCTCCCATATTCTTAAGCAGGGTCTTGGCCAGTTTAGCGCGCTGACGACTGGCGTTGCGCTCGCTTGCGTTTCGTATCTGCTGGCATTGCTCGGCCTTAGCCAGGTCATTCCAGGGGCAATGTCGCACCAAGAAGGCTATATCGGCGCCATGCTCTTTGTGATTCCCGGCTTTCCCCTCATTACGGCAGGCCTCGACATCGCTAAGCTTGACATGCGAAGCGGTATCGAGCGTCTTTCGTATGCTGTGTCGATTATTGTGATGGCGACCCTCGTAGGCTGGATGGTTGCCGAATGTGTGGGGCTGGCGCCGGATGACTTCGCCCCGCTCGGCCTCTCACCGTTGGCTCTTACGCTCTTGCGCATACTGATGAGCTTTATCGGCGTATTTGGATTTTCGGTTATGTTCAACAGCCCGGTAAAGATGGCAGCGGCGGCAGGGCTCATCGGCGCCGTGTCTAATACCTTGCGCCTTACGCTCGTCGATGCGCCGACGCTGTTTCCCTTCCTGGGCCTGAGCGTAGGTATGCCTCCCGAGGCAGCAGCGTTTATCGGCGCGCTGGTATCGGGGCTGCTCGCGAGCTTAGCCGAAATCAAGCTCACCTACCCACGTATCGCCCTCACGGTGCCATCGATTGTCATTATGGTGCCGGGTTTGTATCTGTATCGCTCGATGTATTACATGTGCACCTTCGACACGGTCAATATGCTCGGCTGGTTTGTGCGTGCGGTGCTCATCGTGGCGTTTTTGCCCGTTGGTCTGGGTGTGGCGCGTACGCTCACCGACCCTCGCTGGCGCCACACCAGCTAATTGGTGCAAGGGGAACAGGTTGCTTTGCACCAAATGAGTTGCGGTGAAATAGGGACTGAATTGCTGTTTAAAGGGTCAAAACAGTCCGTATTCCACCGCAACTTATGGGGTCGGGGATTATTGGTGCCCTGCATCTTCATAAACTCAACGCTTACGAAGCGCGCGCCGTTCGTGTTAGGGTAGTTCCACCACATAAGTAGTCGCAGACGCACGTACCACGGGCGGGCGAGATGAAGTCCCAACAGCTCCATCTTGCCCGCCCATTTTTGTTGCGTGGTGCCGCGGCTTAACACAGAAAGGACCATGCCCTTTATGCCTATCAACAAACGAGAGAGCCTGCTGTTCACCTTTATCATGTGCTTTTGCATGGTGCTCTGGATGAGCATCTACAACGTTGCCCTGCAGCATGGGGCCATCAACGGCGAGGTTGTTGCCGCCGCGTGGCTCGGCTTCCCCGTTGCCTACGTTTTTGCCATGTGCTGCGACTGGTTTGTTGCCAGCCCCCTTGCTGTTAGCGCCGGAATAATTTAGCCAAATATAGTCGGCCGAGATTGACCAATCCCGGCCGACCCATTTTAGCCAACACGCCCGCATCTATGACTTTCCTATCGCATTCCTACATCCCCTCGGGCTGGATCCCCCTCACCTT
>JAXJCX010000082.1:0-14667 GCA_036302225.1 Collinsella sp. | reverse complement strand
GTCGGTCAGGCCGACGACAAAATCGGGGCGTTCGTTCGCGGGGCGCTCGGCGATTTGGGCACCGATGCCGTAGCCGTCGGCAGCGGTATTCCATTCGCCGGCGTCGATGACTTCGATCTTGATATCGGGGTGCAGGGCGAGGGCCTTGTGAATGCCAAGCACGCGTAGGGTGAGCTGCATAAATGCTGCTCGGCCGACGACGACAATATGGTGTGCGCCGCGGGCGATGGCGAGCTCGGCAATGATGCGACCTTGGGCCTCGTTGTCGGCCGCTACGTAGTAGCCGGGCTCGGAACAGTGGATGTCCAGATGGACGATCGGCACGGGCATTTTAGTCATGGCCGGATGCCAGTCGGGGGACGCCATGGGCTGAACCATGACGCCGGACATCTGGGTGCCCATAAAGTAGCGCAGGTAATGGTTCTCGAGAATATCGTCATTATCGGCGTTGGCGATGAGCAGGTCGTAGCCGTGCTTGCGGGCCTCGTTGTGGGCGCCGCTGGCGATTTGGAGCGAAAAGCCGTGGTCGAGACGGGGGAGCACCAGGCCAAAGGACTTGGTGGCGCCGCCCGCGAGCTGACGGGCGCTTTGGTTGGGCAGGTAGCCAAGGCGATTGATGGTCTCGTTGATGAGCTTGAGGGTCTCGGGGCGTAGCTTTTCGGGGTGGTTGAGCGCGTTGGAGACCGTGCCCAACGAAACCCCGGCCTCGCGCGCGACGTCGCTGATTTTTACCTTTGCCATAGCGGCCCCTTTGATGCGTTTCAAGTACAAGCCAGATTGTAGCATCCCAAACCTACCAAAAAGGGACAGGTTTATTGTGGCAGGTTTATCTGGGGAAACGCCGTTGCCGGCGCGACCACCACGAAGGGGGCAGGTACCTTTGTGGTGGTTTGAACCGGCTGGACGTGTGTGCATCGAGTGGTATCTAAGTTGAGATACCACTTCTGGTATATCAGCTTGCGTTTGCGTGAGTACAATACTCGAACGTTATGCGTCTCAGCGCCCCCTGTGCGTGGACGTTTTGCAGTCAAGCGGACGAAGGGATTTATCCTATGTGCGGAATTGTCGGCTACACCGGCTCTGATATTGCAAAGAACATCCTGGTCACGGGCCTCAAGCGTATGGAGTATCGCGGCTATGACTCCTCGGGCGTCGCGCTCGAGGTGGGCGAGGGCGCCGCGGCGCACCTCGATGTCATCCGCCGCGTGGGCAAGGTCGCGGGCTTGGAGAGCGAGCTTTCCAACATTGACAGCGACGCTACCTGCGGTATCGGCCACACCCGTTGGGCCACCCACGGCAAGCCCTCCGTCGTTAACGCTCACCCCCACACCAGCTGCGACGGCCGTATCGCCATCGTCCACAACGGCATCATCGAGAACTTCGCCGAGCTGCGCGAAGAGCTGGAGGGCCGCGGCCACCACTTTAAGAGCGAGACCGATACCGAGGTCTTCGCGCATCTGATCGAAGAGGCTTATGCCGAGACGCACGACCTGATGGCCTCCGTGCGCGAGGCTTGCACCCACGTGGTCGGTGCCTATGGCCTGGCCGCCGTGTGCGCTGACGAGCCCGGCGTGATCGCCGTGGCCCGCAAGGATTCCCCGATCGTGGTCGGCGCGGGCGAGACCGGCTCCTATGTTGCTTCCGATGTCATCGCGCTCATCGACGCCACCCGCGATGTCGTGGTGCTCGAGGACGGTCAGTTTGCCAAGCTCGCGCCCGCAGGCGTCGAGTACACCGACGAGGCCGGCAACGTTATCGAGCCCAAGGTCACCCACATCGACTGGGACCTGGATATGGCAGAAAAGGGCGGTTATCCCGACTTTATGCTCAAGGAGATTCACGAGCAGCCGCGCGTCGTGCGCGACACGCTGGTTGGTCGTATGACACCGGCCGGCGAGCTCGACATCGACGAGCTGGGCCTTTCGCTCGAGGAACTCAACGACATCGACCGCGTCTACGTGATCGCTTGCGGCACCAGCTATCACGCTGGCCTCATTGCCAAGAATCTCATTGAGGGCTGGGCTCGCATCCCCACCGAGGTGGAGGCGGCCAGCGAGTTCCGCTATCGCAACCCCATCATCACGCCGACGACGCTCGTCGTGGCCGTGTCCCAGTCGGGCGAGACGGCCGACACTCTCGCCGCCATCCGCGACGCGCGCATCAAGGGCGCCAAGGTCTTCGGCATCACCAACGTGGTGGGCAGCCCCGTGGCGCGTGAGAGCGACGGCGTCATCTACACTAAGGCCAACAAGGAGATCGCGGTCGCCTCAACCAAGAGCTTCATCGGCCAGGTCGTGAGCCTTACGCTTTTGGCCCTGCTGCTGGCGCAGGTCAAGTACCGCTTGACCACCAAGCAGGCGCGCATGCTGTTCCGCGAGCTTTCCGATACGGCCGAGCAGATCCAGTGGATTTTGGATACCCAGACCGAGGCCGTTCATGAAGCTGCCCTGCTGTGCAAGGACGCGCAGTCCGCACTGTTCGTGGGCCGTGGCATGGGTGCCGCCATTTCCTACGAGGGCGCGCTTAAGCTCAAAGAGGTCAGCTACCTGCACGCCGAGGCATATGCCGCCGGTGAGATGAAGCACGGCCCTATTGCCCTGATCGACCCGGGCTTCCCTGTCATCGCCGTGGCCACCAAGAGTGCCACCTACGACAAGACCGTGTCGAACCTTATGGAGTGCAAGGCGCGCGGCGCCAAGGTCATCGTCGTTGCCACCGAGGGCGACGAGGAGATCAACAAGATCGCCGACTGCATCATCCGCGTGCCGGCAGTCCGCGACGTGTTCAGCCCCATTACGGCGAGCGTTCCACTGCAGCTGCTCGCCCGCGAGGTCGCCATCCTGCGCGGCTGCGACGTCGACCAGCCCCGAAACCTGGCGAAAAGCGTTACTGTCGAGTAATCGAGTTCCGTCATCCTAACAACTAAGGCCCGGCTCCGTTGCAGCGGAGCCGGGCCTTGTTGCATTTGCTCGGATAAAACCTGCCAAAATAAACCTGTCCCTTTTTGGCAGGTTAGCGGAGCTTGCTGGTCTCGAAGTACTCGGGGAACTGGTCCAGAACCTCGGTCTGGTTGCGGAACATCATGTGCAGGTGCTTGCTGACCAAAAAGCTCGCTTCGATGGGGTCGCGACCGGCGATAGCGCGGCGAATCTGCTTGTGCTCGTTAACAATCTCCTGATTGTCGAGCGTCTGCGTGGCGGCGCGCAGCCAGCGGAAGCGCTCCAGGTCGGCATTGGTCGCCTCGAGCCACGACCACACGGTGCTGCGGCACGCGATGCTAAAGATCATGCGGTGCATGAGGTTGTCGCTTAAAAAGAATCCGATGCGATCCTCTTCGGCCATGGCCTTTTCCTGCAGCGCGATGGCTCGGTCGAGCTGCTCGATGCCTGCCGAGGTGGCACGGGCGCAGCACTCCACAATCACCTGTTTTTCCAGGTGTTCGCGAATGTAGCAGGCGCTCTCGGCAAAGGTGAGGTTGATGGGCGAGACATAGGTGCCGCTTTGGGGCACGGTGCGCACCAGGCCCTCTTGCGCCAGACGCACCAGTGCCTCGCGCACAGGGGTGCGCCCCATATCCAGGTCGTCGCAAAGCTGCTTGACGCCTAGCTTTTCGCCCGGCTTGTAGTCCAGGTAGACGATTTTGCGTCGAATGGTGTGGTAGGACTGGTCCTGTAGGCTCGTTTCCTGCTCGCCGACGTGCATCGATTCTTCCATAGTGCCTCACAGCCGTTCTATCACACTCATATATCAGCTGTTAATTATGCCGCGAATCAGCTCTCCGCGGTGGGTAATTCGGCTGTTGCCCAAGAACTATTGCGGCATCTTAGTCTGTATTTGCACAAGGCTGTGCTCAATATTGCCGTATCATAAGCCGTCGCAAACGTGAAATAGAAAGAAGGAATCCCATATGCAACTGGCGAATATCGTACGCGAGCGCTGGAAGGGTGTCTTGTTCTGCCTGATCATCGCCATCCCCGCGACGTTGCTCGGCAAACAGATTGAGGTGGTCGGCGGTCCGGTATTTGCCATCCTCCTTGGCATGGTTCTGGCGCTTGTCTTTCCCAAGAATCGCCGCGAACAGCTCGCCGCCGGTGTCACCTATACGTCTAAAAAAGTCTTGCAGTACGCGGTTATCCTGCTTGGCTTTGGCATGAACCTCTCCCAGATTCTGTCCAAGGGCGCCCAGTCGCTGCCGATTATCGTGGCGACGATCTCGACCTCGCTTGTCATCGCCTTCGTGCTCTGCCGCGTTATGAACGTGCCGGGCAAGATTGCGACGCTTGTGGGTGTGGGCTCGTCGATTTGCGGCGGTTCGGCCATCGCTGCGACCGCGCCCGTCATCGATGCCGACGATCGCGAGATTGCCCAAGCCATTTCGGTCATCTTCCTGTTTAACGTTATCGCGGCGCTCGTGTTTCCGACGCTCGGCGGCATGCTCGGGCTGACCAACGAGGGCTTTGGCCTGTTTGCCGGCACCGCCATCAACGACACCTCGTCGGTAACGGCTGCGGCGAGCGCCTGGGATAGCATGCATCCCGGCGCCAATGTGCTCGAAAGCGCCACAGTGGTTAAGCTCACCAGGACGCTGGCCATTATTCCCATTACATTGGCTCTCGCATGCTGGCAGATGCATCTGGCACGCAAGGCCGGAGGCGACGCCAAAAGCACGTTCTCGTTTAAACGCGCGTTTCCCATGTTTGTGCTGTTCTTTGTGTTGGCGAGCGTAATCACCACGGTGCTTCAGCTTCCCGCGTCCTTTACGGCGCCCATCAAGGAGCTGTCGAAGTTCTTTATTGTGATGGCCATGGCGGCTATTGGTTTTATACCGATATCGTCGAGCTGGTCAAAAAGGGTGGCAAACCTATCGCATTGGGCTTTTGCTGCTGGATTGGCATTGCGTGCATGAGTTTGGGAATGCAGCACGTGCTGGGAATCTGGTAGAGAAGTAGCTGATTTGCGTGTTGCGTGCTGGCGAGCGCATACCTGCGGTGGAGCGATAGGAGCTCTTGCGGGTATGGCTTGTCCGCAGGTTGATAGGTCCCGAAGAGCTCTTATCGCCCCGCCAGGATGGCGATGCGGGGCAATTCATATACTCGCAGGACGGCGACTTTTGCCCTATAGTGTTTGGTGAGTAATATCGTTCAATTTTGAAACATTCGGTTGTGCGACCGTCGGCGGTTGCATGTCGTCGCGGACAGGGGCAAATCATGGATAGCGATGCCAAGCTGCAGATTCTGATTGAGGCATTGTCCGCAGCCGGAGCATCGGCGCTGGCAATCGACGGGCGCGGTGGCGTTGTGATCTCGACTATGAGTGACGCGGCGCTCGAGCAGGATATCGCTGCTTTTGTTTCCGAGCGTCTCGCTCGCGTGGGCGATGGGGCGCGCCTGGTGATGGGCCACGAGGGCGTGCGGTTGAGCTTGACGGTGCGCCCGACGGCCAAGGAGCGCGGAGCGCTTTGGGTGGTCGTGGCGCATGAGGTGCGCGCCGCTGCCACGCATGCGGGCATCGAGTGGCTCAATGCCGACGAAGTCGAGGCTCGCTACGCGTCGAGCACGTACGGCATCGTCGAAGACGCGGCGGCGGTCGCTGCCCCCGTACGGGAGAGCTATGCGCGCGGGGTGCCCCTTATGCTCGAGGGCGAGCTGGGCGCGGGGCAGGATCAGATTGCAAGACGCCTGTACCTGGATGGACCCTATGCCGATCAGCCCTTTGTGTCCGTTGCACTCGATGAGCTTACGGATCGCGGCTGGCGCCATCTGCTCAAAAGTTCCGAATCGCCGCTATTCCAAACGGGGCTGACACTTTGCATGGGCGGCTGGCATGCTGTTGGCCCCCAACGTCTGCGCGAGCTCGTGTCCGCAATGATCGACACGGCGCTCGCAACTCGTTGCCATGTGGTGTTGACGGCAAACGATATGCCGGGCGGCGGCGAAAGCGATCAGGCTGCTTTTGTAACCGAGCGTCTGGCCTGTGCAGTGAGTGTGGCGCCGGCGATTGCCGAGCAGAACGGCGCGTCGGAAAAGGTTGCGCGCTATCTGGGGTATCTGGCAGATATGTTTAAGACGGGTGCCCCCATGTTGTCCGCCGCCGCGGCAGAGACGCTCGATGCGTACCGTTGGCCCCGCAATTACCTGCAGCTGCGTGAAGTCTCTGAACGACTCTATATATTAGTGGGGGCTGGAACGGTGGAGCGTGCCGTGGCGAAAGAGGTGCTTGCCCAGGAGGACGTTATCAAGACCGCGACCTTTGGCGCCCCGGCGCTCGAAAGCGATTTGTACATCTTGCGTCCCCTGGCCGATACCGAGCGCGATGTCGCACGGTTGGTCCTGCAGCACCTTCACGGCAACAGGACACGTGCGGCAGAGGTGCTCGGTATAAGCCGCACGACTTTATGGCGCCTGCTGAAGGACAACGACCGCTGAGCGAGGCGCCGTGACCACGTGCGGCGCGTGTGATACAGTCCAAAGCAGTACTGTTTCGATTGTGTTACGGCGTGCGGGGGAGTATGGCGGAGACTTCAAAACCGAACCGAACAAAACGAAGTGCGGCGCCGGTCAGCCGACGTACGACTTCGCGGACGTGGGGCAAAAGCGCCTCGGGGTTCGACGGCTCGTTCAAGCGCACAAAATATGGCTATCCTTCGGCAAGCGCCCGCTTGGCCATGCAGGCCGAGTCCTCGTTGTGGGGACGAAGGCGCGTGGTGGGCTCAAAGCTCAAGCACGATGGAACGCTCGGCTACATTAGCCGTGGCGCTGCTCGCCGTAGCGGCCTCAATCCCGCAGGCTGGCATCGCTACGTTCCGATCGCGGTCGTTGTTGCGGTGATTGTCATCGCGCTCGGGGCGCTCGGATATGCCGGCGACGGCGCGAGTCTGGGCGCGATGTTCAAATCGCCCGAACTTGCGCATGTTGGCACGGAGCTTGTTGAAGGCGCACGAGACCAGACGGGTGTGGCGCCCCAGCGTGGCATGGTCGCAGCTGCTGCCACCATTGCCGATGCTCAAAAGGACGAAGGCGGGCAAAGCGACGACGCCGATGCGAGTCAGACGAGCGAAACGGCAACAACTCCATCGGCAAGATAAGTTGCGAGTGGGGCAGCAAATATGGGACGGGGCCTTTCAGCGGGTCCGCCGTTCGTTAGAACGGCGGAACTAATCACCTGACGTAAACGACGTTGTCGCGGCGAGGCTTGGCCTTGGGAAGGGTGTCCTCGGCGTAGCCCAGAATGCAGTTGCCCACACCGCGCAAGCTTCCGTCGGCGGGCAGATCCCACTTGGCCAGCAGTTCCAGTCCCTCGGGTGAGTCAAAGACCTCGTGCGCGCGGTGGATCCAACACGAATCGACGCCCAGCGCATAGGCTGCGTTAAGCAGGTTGCCCATGGCGAGCGAGCCGTCTTCCAGGTGCGTGGGCACGCTGCGGTCGACGAGCACTACCACAACAGTCTTGGCCCCGTAGAAGGGATCGCCATCGCTGCCCATAACTTGGGCGTTGAGCTGCGAGAGACGCTCGACGGTCGCGGGATCGGTAACGGCGACAAACGTGACCGGCTGACGTCCCATGCCGCTCGGCGCGTACTGGCCTGCCTCGATAATGCGTGCGAGCTTTTCTGCCTCGACGGGGCGATCGCTGTAGTTGCGGCAGCTACGGCGATGGATGAGCGCTTCGATGGTCTCCATGGGTTCTCCTAGCGATGACGTTGCAGATGCTCCGTTCTTACCCGTCGTGCCGTAGCCGTAATCGTGCAGAGGGCCCCAAACAGCAATAGCCACCAATCGGAAAAGTCGGCTTGCATAAAACTGCGGCAAGAATGTGAGAAGCTAATGAGATGGTTAAACGTTTTATCCCGTCTACCCTGCGGTTTTTTACCACTTGCCTAAAACATGGGCGCATATCCGTTGATAAAGGTTTTACTAAAGGGGTACCAACGTTTATCAATGCGCTGTGGTGGCGCTGGGCCAGGAGGTAACTATCATGTTCCAGGCTGGAGATGTCGTCGAGACTGACTTCGAAGGATTTCTGAAGCTGCTGCGTTCCAAGACGCGCGCTTTCGTGTCGATCAACGATCACGAGTACTACATCACGCACACCGATGGCTATTGGCGTGTTCAGGATTGCGAGACCCTCAACGATAAGGGCCACTTTACTGATTGCTCCGAGCTGGTCAACACGGTCTGCGAGGTCGTCGAGCTGCCTTGGATCTGCGGCAAGAGCCTGCACGACAGCTTTGCGGGCGCAACGGTCTACGAGGCCGTCGCTGCCTAACGGGCAAATACATCGCTATTCTCGCGTGACCGCCGGCGCCGCCCCCGCGCCGGCGGTCTTTTTCTATCGATATGCAATGTAGAGCCGACCATATATATCGAGCTTATTGACGATAGTCAAAACTCGGACTAATCTAGAAATACAAATTGGTCAAAACTCGGACAATCGAATGGTGGGATAGATGAATAGTGCGGTTACGCTGGTCGATTTCGACCGGATGCTCAACGGACTCGACCATATCTATTCGGAGTTCTCGCGCACCTGCGGTCTTTCGGACTGCGCCTATTGGATGCTCGTCGACACCAGCACGGCGGGCGGTAGTATCGCCGTGAGCCGTCTGACAGGCGAATGGTTCTATAGCAAGCAGACCATTAACTCGGCGATCAAGACGCTTAGGGCGCGAGGGCTTGCGACGTTGGAGTTTGCCGAGGGCAGTCGTAAGAATAAGGTCGTTTGTTTGACCGATGAGGGCCGGCGGTTCGCCGAGCACTATGCGTTGCCGGCGGTTAAAGCCGAGCAGCGTGCTTTTGGCGCGCTCGAGTCTTGGGAACAGCGTGAGATTATGCGCCTGGTCGGCAAGTTCTCCCATGTTCTTAACGAAGAGTGCGAGGCGTTTAAACAGCAGATGGCCGCCGAGAGCCAAGTGGAAAAACAAGAAGAGGGGGAAACGTGCGACTCTTGATGAGGTTTATGAGGCCGTATCGCGGGCTGATTGCGGTGACGCTGTTTGCGGTGCTGATAGATAACGTCGGTACGCTGTTGGTTCCCACGATGCTGGCGAACATGGTCAACACCGGTATTACCACGGGCGATGTCGACTATATTTTACGCAACGGCCTGTACATGCTTATCGCGACCGGCATGGCCAGCGGCGGCACGGTGCTGGGCTGCTATCTTTCGGCGCGCCTGGCCGCCAACGTGGCCTGCGATATCCGCAATGCCGTGTACGACAAGTCGCTCGAACTCGCGGCCAGCGACTTTGAGCGCTTTGGCACGGGTTCGATGATCACGCGCTCACTCAACGACATCAACGTGATTCAGCAGGCTATCCTTCAGACGATTCAGTTGGTGCTGCCGGTGCCGTTCTTGGCCGTGGCGGGCATCATCTTTGCCTGGTTTATCGATCCCGCCATGGGCACGCTGCTGGGCGTGGTCGTTGCGATCGTGCTGGTGGCGGCGGTCTTTACCGTTGCCAACGCCGCGCCGATCTTTATGCGCCTGCAGAGCTTTATCGACCGCATGAACGTGGTGCTGCGCGAGAACATCGTGGGCGTGCGCGTCATCCGCGCATTTAACAAGGAGCGCCACGAGGAGCAGCGCCTGGACGAGGTGTTTAGCGATTACGCGGCCAATGCCATCAAGGTCAACCACCTGTTTGTGGGTCTCGACAGCTCCAGCTTCTTTTTGATGAACATCGCCGAGGTGGCGGTGCTGTGGGTGGGCGGCAACCGCGTGGGCGTCCATGCCATGCAAATCGGCAGCATCTCGGCCGTGTTGGAATACGCGATCCTGATCCTGTTCTTTGTGATGATGGCGCAGATGGTGATTCTGACGCTTCCGCGCGCTGCGGCGTGCCTCAACCGTGCGCAGCAGGTGCTCGAAATCGAGCCGAGCATCGTGGACGGCAAGGCTACGCTGGGCGACGGGGCGCCTGAGTCCGCAGATGGGGCCGACGCGGTGGCCGTGTTCGACCATATGTCGTTTCGTTTTGACGACGCCGACGAGGACACACTGCGCGATCTGAACTTTACCTGTCGCCGCGGTCAGACGACCGCGATCGTCGGCTCGACGGGTTCGGGCAAGTCGACGGTGGCCAAGCTCCTGCTGCGCTTCCACGACGCCACCAAGGGCGCCATTCGCCTGGACGGCGTCGACCTGCGCGAGCTTTCGCAAGGCGAAATTCGCGGGCGTATTGCCTATGTGCCGCAGAAGGCGTGGCTGTTCTCGGGCACCGTGGCAAGCAACCTGCGCTTTGGCAACGAAGACGCGACCGAGGCCGACATGCTTCATGCACTCCAGGTTGCCCAGAGCACCTTTGTGCTCGATCAGCCGCAGGGGCTCGATACCCCGGTGGCGCAGGGCGGCACGAACTTTTCGGGCGGCCAGCGCCAGCGTCTGGCTATCGCCCGTGCGCTCATGAAGCATGCCGATCTATATATCTTCGATGACAGTTTTTCGGCCCTGGACTTTAAGACCGATGCCGCCCTGCGCCATGCGTTGCAAGACGAGACGCGTGACGCTGCGGTGCTCATCATCGCGCAGCGCATCTCGACGATCTTGCACGCCGACCAGATCGTCGTGCTCAAGGACGGCGAGGTTGTGGGCCTGGGCACGCATGGCGAGCTTATGGAAACCTGCGAGGTATACCGCGCTATCGCGGAATCGCAGATGAAGGGAGGTGAGTAGCATGACCGAGCAGCTCAAGAAGCAGGGCGGCCTTGTCGCTGCCGCCGCTGCGGACGCTGCCGATAAAACGGTCGACCAGGCTGCCGTAGCACCCGAGCTGGATGAGGCCGCCAAGGCTGCAGCCGCGCGCGAGGCTCGCCGCCAGGCGCTCTATGAGGAAAATGAGCGCGCGGAGGATGAGCGCGCCCGAGCCGAGGCGGAACGCATGCGCGATGTGGACGACGAAGACGAGGGCGAGACGCCTCGAGATACCTGGGCGACGGTGCGCCGCCTGTGGAGCGAGGCTGCCGGCGACCATTGGCGCTTCTATATCGTGTTCGCGAGCATTGTGTTCTATGCCATCTTTAACACCGCTGCGCCGGCATATAGCGCTCGCGTGATCGATGAGCTGTGGAGCCACATTCAGGTGGCGTTTGCCAACGACACCACCTTCAACATCACCTGGGAGAACTGCGGCAGGACCATCTTCATCTACTTTATGATTTGGACCGCCGCTGCCTCGTTCTACGCGCTCCAGAGCTTTTTGATGTCGAGCGTGGCCGAACGCCTCAACCTGCGCCTACGCAACCGCATCGCACAAAAGCTCAACCGTCTGCCGCTTGCCTTCTTTGACGCGCATCGTCCCGGCGAGGTCGTCAGCCGTGCGACCAACGACCTGGACAAGATGTCCGAGAGCATGCAGCGTGGCTTGCTGCAGCTTCTGGTGTCGATCGGTACCGTGGTGGGCGCCGTGAGCGTGATGTTCGTGTTTAGCGTGCCGCTCACGCTCGTCTTTTTGTTCTTTACGGCGTTGTCGCTGCTGGTGACCAAGGTGGTCTCGCGCCGCACGCATGACGTGACCGGTGAGCGCCAGGAGTGGGTGTCCAAGATTACGAGTGCGGTTGAGGAAGGCTACTCGGGCCGTCTGGTGATTCGCGCGTTTAACCGCGAGCGTCAGAGTTCTGCCGAGGTACACCAGGCCTCGGGCGAGCTGGCACGCGTGAGTGCCAAGGCCGACTTCATGATTAACGCCGTCGGCCCCGCGGTGCGCTTTATCGGCCGCCTGGCACAGATCGTGATTGCGATTGTGGGCTGCAGTATGCTGGTTGCCGGCCACATGACCGTCGGCGTGTTCCAGGCGTTCTTCCAGTTTATCTACGAGGCATCTGAGCCCATGACGCAGCTGTCGTTTACCTTCAACTCGCTGCAGAGCGCGCTGGCGAGTGCGGAGCGCGTGTTCGACCTGCTCGATGAACCCGAGATGGAGGCGGATCCGCAGCCGGGCGAGGCCGCCAGGCTGCCGGGTCGCGTTGAGGGCCGTGTCGCTTTTGAGCATGTACGCTTTGGCTACGCGCCCGACAAGCCGCTTATGCGCGACGTGTCGTTTACCGCCGAGCCGGGCCAGAAGATCGCCGTGGTGGGAACCACGGGCGCGGGCAAAACCACGCTCATCAATCTGCTCATGCGCTTCTACGAGATTGACGGCGGGCGCATTACGCTCGACGGCGTGGACACGAGCCGCATGGATCGTGGCGAGCTGCGCCAGCAGTTTGGCATGGTGTTGCAGGATGCCTGGCTGTTCGACGGAACGATTGCCGAGAATATCGCCTACGGCTGCCCCGAGGCAACGCGCGATGAGATCGTGGCGGCCGCACGCGCCGCGCAGGTCGACTTCTTTGTGCGCACCATGCCGCAGGGCTACGACACGCGCGTGGCCAACGATGCCGAAAGTATCAGCCAGGGCCAGCGTCAGCTGCTGACCATTGCGCGCGTGCTGCTCAACAACCCGGCGATTCTCATCCTGGACGAGGCGACCTCAAGCGTGGACACGCGCACCGAGCTTGCCATCGGCCGCGCCATGGACGCTCTCATGCATGGGCGCACGAGCTTTGTGATCGCGCATCGCCTGTCGACGATTGTGGATGCCGACCTGATTCTAGTCATGGACCACGGCAACATTATCGAGCAGGGCACGCATAAGGAGCTGCTCGCGGCCGAGGGCGCTTACGCCGACCTCTATCTGAGTCAGTTCGCATAATGTGACAAAGGGACAGTCCCTTTGCCACATCACAAATAAGGCGCGCTGGGGGTGAATCCTCTGGCGCGCCTTTGCGTTGGCGTCAATGTTGTCGGTGGCCGTCCGGCTCTAGCGCTCGTCCACGAGCTTGGCGACGAGGGCCTTGAGCTCGGCCACCTCTCGCTCGAGTTCCTTGACGCGGCGGGCATTCTCGGTGATGCCCTGGCGGTTGAGCGCGGACTGCTCGGCGGCATCGTCGGGCATATACTCGCGGTGCTGCTTGGCATCGAAGCTCTCCTCGAACACGCGGCAGCCGTTGCGCTTGATGATGCGTCCCGGCACGCCCACGACGGTGCAGTTGTCGGGCACGTCCTTGACGACAACCGAGTTGCCGCCGATTTTGACGTTGTTGCCGATGCGAATGTTGCCGAGCACCTTGGCGCCCGTGCCCACGGTGACGTTGTTGCCCAGGGTGGGGTGGCGCTTGCCGGTCTCGTTGCCGGTGCCGCCGAGTGTGACGCCCTGGTAGAGCACGCAGTTGTCGCCCACGATGGTGGTTTCGCCGATGACGACGCCCATGGCGTGGTCGATAAAGAAGTGCTTGCCAATCTGCGCGGCAGGGTGAATCTCGACGCCGGTGATGTGGCGGGTGATTTGAGATAGCACACGGGCGAGCGAGCGATGACCGTGCTCCCAGAGCCAGTGTTCGGGCACGTGGTTCCACTTGGCGTGCAGGCCAGGATAGGAAAGGAAGATGACCAGACCGTTTTGCGCGGCGGGGTCCTGCGCCTGGACGGTCTTGATGTCCTCGCGAATGGTATTGATAAAGCTCACCGGCCGCCCTCCCTTAGCGCTATGGCAATGCGATTCAATAAAGTATAGCGATTCGCTAGGGATTAGGAAGAACAATCTTGGCGGCATTGCGCAACAGGTGTCAGTTATGCAAACTTGCTGGTAATGACGTAAGACTTTTGAGGGGTTTGGCCCGTACTCGCGCTGCAACCGTATACTGGTCAACTCGGACGTGTCCGCGCCCACAACTGAGAGGTTTTACTTCATGGGTTTCATTAATTTTATCGCTGAGCTGCTCAAAGACCCGCGCACCGCGATTGCCAGCTGGATCGCCGCCGGCCCGCTTATGGCCTACGGCTGCGTGTTCTTGATCATCTTTATCGAGACAGGCGTGGTGTTCTTCCCGTTCCTTCCCGGCGATTCGCTGCTGTTTGCCTCGGGCTTCTTTGCCCACAACGGCGGCTTTAACATCGTGGCGCTTCTGGCCACCGCATGGGCCGCAGCCATCCTGGGCGATCAGTGCAACTTTATGATCGGCCACTTCTTTGGCAAAAAGATTATCGCCTCGGGCAAGGTAAAGGCCATGACGCCCGAGCGCATTAAAAAGTCCGAGGACTTCTTGGATAAGTGGGGCCACCTGGCCATCTTCCTGGGCCGCTTCTTTCCGTTTATCCGCACCTTTGTGCCCTTTATCGCCGGCATGGGCGGCATGCACTGGCGCAACTTCGTTGTCTTTAACGTGCTGGGCGGCATTACCTGGTCGACGGTCTTTACGCTGCTGGGCTACTTCTTTGGCGGCATTCCCTTTGTGCAGGAGCACTTTGAGCTGCTGATTATCGGCATTGTCGCCGTGTCGATCATCCCGACCGTGGTCGGCTTGGTTAAGGCTAAGCTGGGCAAAAAGAACGCATAGCTCGAGCCGGCGCACAAATCGTGTCGTTGAGGCCCGTCACCGTTTACGGTGGCGGGCCTTTATGCTTCGGGCAAATGAAAATACTTTACTTAGTTAAAGAAAAGCGTTTTATCAGACGCGTACGGGGAGTACAATCTCCTGCATGCGAATCGATGTGCCATGGGCTTTGGTGTTGCCCGCGTGTCCCGTCCGGCTCTACGCTCCGGGCGTGCGACGTTGCGACGCGGTCGGCCTCGGTCCTTGCGTGCGAGTTCGCGAGTATGCAACTGTGTATGTAAGGAGCGACATATGACTG
>JAXJCX010000081.1:0-14299 GCA_036302225.1 Collinsella sp. | reverse complement strand
GGGCGGACCGGGACGGGTTCAACGGCAGGCCCCGCCGACCGATTGCAAGCGGTCGGCGGGGCCATTGTGGCTCTTGACAGCGGATTGGGTCATATGAGCGAAAACGCCCCTAAGCGAGCAAGGTGACGTGAAAGAGGAGGGAAGCGTACTTTGGTACGCGAGCGACGATTGAACGTCAGATTGCCGCTTAGGGGCGTTTGCAGCGTCGAGCAGTTACGGCGTTTGGTAAAACGCCGTAACCTAAACAGCCTGTGCCAGCTTCTCGGCTCGCTCGGCGGCGGCGAGCGCCTCGATCACGGTGCCGAGCTGGTCGCCCAGAAGGACGCCGTTGTAGGTGGAGTTGAAACCGATGCGGTGGTCGGTCACGCGGTCCTGGGGCTGGTTGTAGGTACGGATCTTCTCGGAACGGTTGCCGTGGCCGATCTGGCTCTGGCGCTCGGCGCCGAGCTCGGCCTGCTGCTTCTCGAGTTCCATCTCGTACAGACGGGCACGCAGCATCTGCATGCAGACCTCGCGGTTCTGGATCTGGGAGCGCTGCTCCTGCGACTGCACCACGGTGTTGGTGGGCAGGTGAGTGATACGCACGGCGGAGTAGGTGGTGTTAACGCACTGACCGCCAGGGCCCGAAGCGCAGTAAGTGTCGATACGCAGATCGGACTGGTTGATCTGGACGTCAATCTCCTCGGCCTCGGGAAGCACTGCGACGGTTGCCGTGGAGGTCTGGATGCGGCCCTGAGACTCGGTCTTGGGAACGCGCTGGACACGGTGCACGCCGGACTCGAACTTCATGACGGAGTAGACGCGGTCGCCCTCGACCTTGAACTCGATGGACTTAAAGCCGCCGGCCTCGCTGGGGCTGGAATCGAGCACGGTGGTCTTCCAGCCACGCGACTCGCAAAAGCGCTGGTACATCTTGTACAGGTCGCCGGCGAAGATGGCCGCCTCGTCGCCACCGGCGGCGGAGCGGATCTCGACGATGGTGTTCTTGTCGTCGTTGGGGTCGCTCGGGATGAGCATGTACTTGATATCTTCCTCGAGCTGGGGAAGCTTGGCCTCGTTTTCGGAGATGTCCATCTGGAGCATCTCCTTCTCATCGGCATCGGTAGTATCGTGGAGCATTTCCTTGGCAGCCTCGATGTCGTCGAGCGCGCCGATGTACTCGCGCGAGGCAGCAATGAGGTCGGACTGGTGCGCGTACTCCTTGTTGAGACGCGTGAACTCCTTGATGTCGGAGGCGACGGCCGGGTCGGACAGCTTCTTCTCGAGCTCCTCGTAGGCCTTGATGATCTTTTCGAGCTTGTCGCGCATGGCAGGACTCCTTTATATGCGTGAAGATGAAAATCGGCAGAATGATGGGGCGCATGGCGCCACTGCGGGGGTAAGCCCAGCTAGAACATGTCGATCTTCAGATACATGCGCATCCCTTCGTGTATGGGGTACATAGTTGCGGTCTAACCCATACATGATAGCGTGCGCAGGCAAACCTGCATATAACCCGCACGGAATGATTGGTGCAAACAAACCTGACCCCATTGCACCAAGAGCTTGTTTTTGGCTAGAGCGTTTGGAGTAGAGCGACGAGGAAGCGGATACCCTGGAGGTAGGCGCGGCGGGTGATGCGCTCGTTGGTGCCGTGGACGCCGCGATCACACTCGTCGTCATCAACCACAAAGGCCGAGAAGCGAATGCACTCAGGGCAAATGTGCTGGTAGTTGGCAGCGTCGGTCGCACCGATCACGGTCGAGGGCACAATTGCCACTGGCTCGAATGATCCATTTTCCTCCGTCCCCTTTGGATCACGGAAATAGCGGGCGGCGATGGAGCGAACCGCCTCGAGGCCGGGGCCACCGATGCGCGGGGACGGCGAGGGTTCGGAGCTGCCGGGGCCTAGCTCCACTTCGACACGACCGGCAAGGTCCGCCCCGGCAACCGCCTCACGGCAGCGCGCCACAACGTCGGCCACGCTCGTGCCCTCGAGCATGCGGAAGTTGATGTTGGCCCACATATCCTGCGGCATTACGTTGGCGCCGGTGCTGCCACCCTCGATCTGCGTGGGTGCGCAGGTGGTCGTCACCAGCGGATAGAGCTTCTTGCTGGCGAGGCAATCGCGGACAATGGCGCCCCCGTTGGCGGCAATTTCATCCGCCGTGTAGAGCCCCAGCTCGACGAGCTGGGCGGCAAGTAAATCGGTCACGCGCGTCGGCCACTCGATATCGCAGATTGCGGTGATGGCACGGCTGAGCACCTCGAGCGACGTGCCGCCGTAGGGGTTAGAAGAATGACCACCCTCACTCTTCGTCTTGAGCACGATATCGGCATAGCCCTTCTCCGCGAGGTCGGCGTGCATGAGCCAACCCTCGCCCGCGCTGTACTCGACATCCGAAACGATGCGGTAGTCGCCCTCGTCGATCAGGAACTCGAGCTCAACACCGCGCTCCTCGAGCGCGCGGCCGATGGCGCCTGCACCGTACTGCGTTGTCTCCTCGTCCTGGCCAAAGGCCAGGAACAGCGTGCGCTCGTGCTGCCAACCGTGCGCCAGCGCATACTCGACAGCCTCGAGAATGCCTGCGACCTGGTCCTTCATGTCGATCGCTCCACGGCCCCAGATGTAGGTGTCGTCCACGTGCCCGCTAAAGGGGGCGTGCGTCCAGTCGGCCTCGGTACCCGGCACCACGGGGACCACGTCCATGTGGCCCATGAGCATAACGGGCTTGAGGGCAGGGTCGGAACCGCTAAGTGTCACCAATAGCGAATGGTCGATAAGCTCGACCTCGCCCGCCGCAAATACGTGCGGCCAGGCCTGCTGCATATAGGCGCGCAGGTCGTCGAACGGCTGCCAGTCCATCGCCTCGGCATCCATGCTCGAGATGGTCGGAAACGACAGCACGCGCCCCAGGCGCTCGCACGCGCCAGTTTCATCCAAATCGGCAAAATCGTCCTCATGCGCAAAGAAGCGCCAAACCTCGGCCATGACATCCTTTCGATTGTGACGACAAAGGCCGCCCCACGGGAGCGGCCCTGCAACGCAAGCGTTTGCGGTCGGTTATTTGTCCTCGAGATAACGCGAGAGGAACTCGCGGGTGCGCTGGTGCCTAGGATTGCCAAAGAGCTCAGCCGGCGCGGCGTCCTCGAGCACCACGCCCTGGTCCATAAAGACCACACGGTCGGACACGGTGCGCGCGAAGGCCATCTCGTGGGTAACGACGACCATGGTCATGCCGTCGGCGGCGAGTTTGCGCATAACGTCGAGCACCTCGCCCACGATCTCGGGATCGAGCGCGGAGGTAGGCTCGTCAAACAGCATGATCTGCGGGTTCATGCACAGGGCGCGGGCGATGGCAACGCGCTGCTTTTGGCCGCCGGACAGGCGACCCACGGCGGCGTGCGCGAACTTCTCGAGTCCCACGCTGGTCAGGTGCTCCATCGCGACCTTCTCGGCCTCGGCCTTGCTCATCTTTTTGAGCGTGACGGGCGCGAGCGTGCAGTTGTCGAGCACGTCCATGTTGTTGAACAGGTTAAAGCCCTGGAACACCATGCCGATGTCCTCGCGCAGCTTGTTGATGTTGCAGCGCTCGGCCGTGAGGTCCTGGCCGTGGAACCAGATGTGGCCCGCGTCCGGGGTCTCGAGCAGGTTGAGGCAGCGCAGAAAGGTCGATTTGCCCGAGCCTGAGGCGCCAATAATAGTGACGACCTCGCCGGGGTTAACGGACAGGTCGATGCCCTTGAGCACCTCGAGCGAGCCGAAGCTCTTGCGCAGGCCCTCGACGCGGATGAGCGGCTCATTGGTCTGTGCGGCGGCCGCAACGCCGGTAGTAGCGGTATCTGCCATGATGATTCTCCTCGTCTTGAGCCTAGTTGGAGCTGGGCAGCGTGGCCGGAGCCTCGGCACCGAGTTTTTTGCCAAAGGCTTCGAGCAGGCGGCTCGCCACGAGCGTCAGGATCAGGTAGACCACGAGCGCCACGCAGTAGACCTCCATCTGGCGGTAGTACACGCCGGCGACCGTGGTAGTAGCGTACATAAGGTCGAACACGCCGATGACCGAGAGCACCGACGAATCCTTGATGTTGATGATGAGCTCGTTGGTGAGTGCCGGAATAGCGTTTTTAATGCCCTGGGGGAACACGACCTTGCGCATAGTCTGCCACTGCGACAGGCCCAGCGAGCGCGCTGCCTCGGCCTGGCCGGGATCGATGGATTCGATGCCGCCGCGCAGGACCTCCATCATGTAGGCGGTGGAGTTGAGCGAGATGGTGACAAGGCCGGCGGTGAAGGTACTCCAAATCTGGTTGGCCTGGGCGGTCTCGAAGCCCATGCCACGCAAAACGGTGAAGCCCGCGTAATAGATGAGCAGGCCCTGGACCATCATGGGCGTGCCGCGCACGATGGTGGAGTAGATGGTCGCAAAGCCGCGGCCGATACTCTTAAAGAAGCGCACCAGGTCGTTGTCCACGCGATCGAAGGTCTGAATTCGCAAGAACACAAAGAGCAGCGCCAGGAAGAATGCGATGACGGTGCCGAAGGTCGCAAGCGCGATGGTGATCTCGATACCGCGAATGAAGAAGTCCCCGCTCTTGTAGGTCATGTAGACCAGGCTCGACAAAAAGTCGCTGGGGTTGGAATCCGAGACAATGCTCACCTGCACCAGGTCGATAAACGACATGACGCAGCGGTCCACGAAAAAGATCGCCGCGATGGCGACCACGACGTAGCTGCCCAGGCATGCTCCACGACGGAAACGCTCGGATGCGAACGGCGACTTTTCGCGATAGTCGCTCCAGTGCATAAGCTTGGTGACCAGCGCCGCCGCCGACACGACGAGCCACGCCCACAGGATCGCCCAAAGGCAATCTTGGAACACGCCCGTGGGGGCCAAGAAGCTCAGCGGCGTGGGGTTGCGCTGGCTAAACGCCAGGCCGAGCGCCGCGATAACGCTCGTGCCCAGGTATACATAACGGTGGTCGGCCTTGATAAAGGAGGCCAGGCGATTGATGGTTTTCATGCTGCCTCCCTATGCCGGCTGACGGTCGAGGCACGCGTCCCACATTTGGTCGCGCTCCTCTTGGCTAATGCCCTTGAGTGCCTTGTCGATGAGCTTAAGCAGCTTGTCCGAGCCCTTGCGGCAGCCGACGTTTGCCGTGACCTCCTGCTTAAAGCCCTCGCCCTCGGCAAATTGAATCGGCACGATACCCGGGTTTTGGGCCATATAGCCCTTCTCGTTCTCAGTGTTGTAGGTCACGGCGTCGCAGGTGCCCTGCAGCAGGTTCGAAAACACCGTGGGGACCGAATCGACCGGGTTCTTGTGGACAACGCCCGGAATCTCGTCGATGACGGTGTCGAGCATGGTGTCCTTTTGGCCGAGTACCGTGGCACCGCTAAAGTCGCTGAGCTTGGTCGCATTCTGGTAGGGGGAACCCTCTTTTACGAACAGGCCAAAGTAACCGATAAAGTACGGGTCGGAGAAGCCGACCGACTCCTCGCGCTCGGGCGTGGCGCTCATACCGGCGATGATGAGGTCGATCTGGCCGTTGTTGAGCGAATCGATGAGGCCCGAGAAGCTCTGCTTGACGGCAACGGGCTCGCCACCGAGGGCCTTGCAGACGATCTTGGCGATCTGCACGTCGTAGCCATCGGCATAGGCGCCCTGCACGTTGTCGATGGGGATAGTGTACTCACTGGCTTCGGAAACCTGCCAGTTGTACGGGGCGTAGGCCGCCTCCATGCCAATGCGGATCTTGTCCTTGCCGATCACGGAATCGGACAGGTCGTCGCGACCGCCGCCCGTCGTGGGCTGAACCACCTTGAGCGTGGACGGACGCTGACAGCCGGCGAGCGCGCCGGCGACGACGGAAGCGCTCGCAGCGAGAGCGCTACCCAAGAAGATGCGACGGCTGCACACCGGCTGTGGATGCGCGTCGCGCTGATGGGGAGAATGCATAATCTGCCTTCCCTGTTGAATCGTATGCTGACGACTTAACAGGATATACGCCAGCGACCAGCAGTGCAGCACAAGCTCGAAAAATTAATAGACACATGGTAGTCATTGGGGACGTCGATGTTTTGGCAATGCCGGCGAGCGACGTCCAGAGCGAACAAGTGGCATGAAAAAGACAAGGCATGACCAGAAGGTCTATGCCTTGCCTTTTGAATGACAAATTATCGCTCTGGACGGCACGCAGCATCGACCGAGCGGCGGAACCTCTAGAGCAAGGTGACGCTAAAGCTGCGTTTATCGGTAGCGCCGGGGGCCAAGGTGATGGTGTTGACCTTGTGCTCAAAGACGTCGTCCTCGGTGGACATGGTGGTGTGACCGGTCCAAGGCTCGAGCGCCACAAACGGAGCGTCGTTGGCGGCAGACCACACGCCGATGTACTTAAAGCCCTCAAAGTCGATCTTGACGCCGTGGCCCGACTTGCGGCCGCGCAGCGTGAGCGTGGAGCCCGGGGTATCGGTGAACATGATGGCGTCGTTATCGAAGCTGCGGTGCGTGATGGGCAGCACGTCCGAGTTATCGGGAGCCTTGTAGCTACCCTCGAACGTCATAAGACCGTCGGGCGTGATGACGGGGGCCTCGTTAGTCCAAGCCTCGGTAAACGCCAGCTCGTAATCCTCGAACGCCTCGTCCTCGGCACCGGGAGCCGGTACGTTAAACGCGGGGTGGCCGCCCACCGAGAACGGCAGGTCCACGTCGCCGGTGTTAGTGACGGCAAAGGTCTGCGTGAGGGTGGCGTCGCCGGTCAGGGCATAGGTCATGTTGAGCTTAAAGTGGAACGGGAACGCCTTGAGCGACTCGGGCGTGTCGGTGAGCTCGTAGGTAACGGACGAACCGTCCTCCGACACCTCGACGATCTTGTGCTCGACAATGCGCGCGATGCCGTGGCGCGTCATCTCGCAGGTGCCGGCCGCAGACGTCGCCGTGTTGTTGCGCAGCGATCCCACGATGGGGAACAGGATAGGCGCGTGCTTGCCCCAAAAGGCCGGGTCGCCCTGCCACAGATACTCGTTGCCGTTGAGGGCAAGGCTCGTAAGCTGGGCGCCCATGGAATCGATGGCTGCGGTGAGGCCGCCGCGCTTGATGGTAGTGACGGTGGACATACTACTTCCTCCAAAAGTAAACAACAGTGTCGAGGGTTATTGTCCCACTCTTGGCGGCGGGGCTGAGCGGCAGGCGCAGTTATTGAGCAATAGCGTAGAGGTCAAACCCGCCCTGCGGCGTGCTATCGACCGTGTCGGGCGCCTGTGAATTAAAACTCACCGGAACCATGCGCTTTGAGGCGCGGTAACGCGTGCCGTCGGTGGCGACGGGCGGCTCATCCACCGTGAGCTCGTAGTCGCCGGGCTTGAGTTCGATGCCGTCACCTTCGGAATTGACGTATTGGTACTCGTCGATTGCTTGTCCCTTGAGCGTGCGGCCCACGATATGGACGAGCATTTGGCTGTCGCCGCGCGCGGTATCCCACGTCGCGCCGTCCTTAACCTCGACCGACACATGCACCGAGCGCGTGCGGCTAAGCGATTGCTCGACGGACATCTCGACCTTGGCGGCGTCTTGGCGCTGCTGCTCGACATGACCCCAGATGCTGCCGATTGCCGAGCAGGCGATAACGCCAGCCATGAAGGCGATGAGGATGGGGCCGAGCGGAGAACGGCGGCCCGCGTCTTCCTCACGAGCCAGGTCGGGGCGATGCGTGGGCGCTGGCGCCTGGGCGCCTTGCGCGGGCACGTCGAGAATGCTGAAAGATGCCGTACTGCCGGGGTCGATGGTGTGGCGCGGTTGCGGGGTCTTTGCCGGCGAAATGGACATGTCCGGCGGCTCATCGAGCGTGGCCGTGGCATCGGCCTTAGCCTCGTCGGCCTCGGCCTGGGCCCAGGCCTGTTCAAAGGTCAGGGGCTCGGCGAGGTCGGAAGTGGTATCCGTCTCGACGGCATCGTTGCCGGTCTCGTCCTCGTCGCTCGACACGTCACGCGACGCGGGCTCGTCCCACTCCTCGTCCGGAGCCTCGCCCTCGCTATACCACCATTCAAAGTTATCGATATCCATACGGGGCGCCCCTTAGGCCTCGCAAATAAACACTTGTTAGCCTTATACCCGCAGATGGCGCTGGAGCTCGCACGGAATGCGATAAAGGGACTGCTCCTTTGTCGCATCGAAGTTGCGGTGGAATAGTTCCTGTTTGCACGCCCGCTCGAGCTATTTAGGGACTATTTCACCGCAAGTTATTTGAGGGCGACGGGGATTTGGATACAGCAGAAGTCCTCTTGGTGAGACTCGTCGTAGCTCGTGGTGTCCAGGTAGCAAAAATCGAAAGCATTGCCGATGGGCTGGAGCGCGTGCCTGTCCATGCAGGCCACGATGGCGCGGATACCCTCGGGCTCGTACGGCATGCCCCAGCGACTCATGCACAGGTACGTGCCCTCGGGCAGCACCTCGACGCCAATCTCCGCCAGCTCGGCAGGATCGCTCGGCAGTATTTCCTCGGCACCACGCGGCAACACGGCAAAGGAACCGGCACCGGCGATGGGGTCGTCGGAATGCAGCGCCTCGCGACGCAGCATGGCGCCCCAACCGCGCATGGGGCGTGTGCCCGTGAGCGCACGCATGCGCAGAATCGCCCGCATGAGCGTGGGGTGCAGCATCGAGCGGCCACGCTCGATATCGCTCGGGAACTCCTCAAAGACCACGTAGCGGCGCTCGAATTGCTTGAGCTCCGGTTTGCCCTCGCGCTCGCGCCAATAGACCGCCTCGTCGTAAAAACTCAGCCGCTCCTGCACGCTCGCGCGCTCGGCTTTGAGCCCGGCAATCTGCTCGTCGAGCGCCTGCACCCGCGAGCGCAGGTGATCGGTCATCTCTCCAATGTCGAACGTCGAGGTCAGGCGATCGATCTCATCGAGTTCCAGTCCCAAGTCGCGCAGCATGCAGATCAGACGCATGAGCGGGATCTGCGTGGGCGAATAGAAACGGTAGCCTTTTTCGTTAACCACGGCGGGTTTAAACAGACCGATCTTGTCGTAGTAGATGAGCGTTTGGCGCGAAACGTTAAACAAGCTCGCCATCTCGCTAATCGCATACATACCCGTCTGCATAGGTCCTCCCGACACACCCTTTGACACGAAAAGCCCGCCGCCCACAGGGGCAGCGGGCTCAAACACTACTCGTATCCTACCCTAAAGATGCCTATGACCAGCGCTTATAGTTGGCGCACGACACGCCGACGGCCTCGAGTGCCTTGGCGGCGATGTGATGCACCGCCTCATCGAGCGTGGCAGGGCCGTTGTAAAACGTGAGCATGGGCGGCATGAGCATGACGCCCGGCACGCGCGCCAGGCGTGCCATGTTGTCGACATGGATTGCACTGAAGGGCGTCTCGCGCACCATAAGCACCAGGCGGCGCTGCTCTTTCATCTGCACATCGGTCGCACGCAGCAACAGGTTTTCGCTGTAGCCGCTCGCGATGCCGGCGAGCGTCTTCATGGAGCAGGGAGCCACGATCATGCCGTCGACCGGATAGGTGCCGCTTGCGATGGCAGCGCCAATGTTCTTGTTGTCGTAGACCACATCGGCATAGCACGCAAACTCGTCGAGCGTCATGCCGACCTCCTGCTCGATGGTGATCTCGCCCCCGCGCGTGACGACAAGCGCCGACTCAGCGCCGGCCTGGCGCAGGCATTTGAGGCATTCAAGGCCCAGTGCCGCACCGCTGGCGCCAGACACGCCAACGACAATGCGACGGGGACGAACAGAAGACTCAGGCATGACAACTCCTTAACTACTTGGTAGGGCTACTTACTAGAAGGCGAGCTCGGCGGCCCACTTGTCCTTGTCGATCTCCATGAACTGCGAGCGGATGAAGTTCTTCTTGAGGTTAAACGGAACCGTGCAGTCGAAGATGGCCTTGCAGGCGATACCGTGCTCGCGGATCGAAGGATCGAACGCGGGGTCGTTGGACGGATCGAGCACGTGGCAGTGGCAACCGGGGATGGTGATGAGGTCCACGTCGGCCTGGAAGCGCGTGGTCATGGCCCACATCACGTCGCTCATATCGAAGATGTCGACATCCTCGTCGACAAGGATGACGTGCTTGAGCTCGGAGAACGCCGAGAAGGTGAGCATGGCGGCGTTGCGCTGACGGCCCTCGTCATTTTTGCTCGACTTCTTGAACTGCATGATGGCAACGAACTTGCCGCCACCGCAGGGAGCGGCGTGAACGTTGAGCAGGCGGCCCGGGATAGCGGTCTCGACCATCTTGTAGATGGAGGCCTCGGTGGGGATACCGGCCATGGACACGTGCTCGTGCGAAGGGCCGATGCAGCTCTCCATAATGGGGTTGACGCGCGTGGTGACGGCGGTGATCTTGATCACCGGGCAGACCTTGGCGCCACCGGTGTAGCCGGGGAACTCGGGCATGGCGTAGCCGTGGCCGTTGACATCCTCGTTGATGGTCTCGTCGTGCATGAGGTAGCCCTCGAGCACGTACTCGGCATTGGCAATGCACTTCTGCGGAACGGTGACGCAGTCGGCAAGCTCGACGGCGCGGCCGCGCAGGGCGCCGGCGATCTGCAGCTCGTTGAAGCCGAGCGGCGTGGTGGGAGCCTCGAAGCCGCAGCACATGTACACGGCGGGGTCCAGGCCGATGGAGATGGAGATGGGCATATCCTCGCCGCGCTGGCAGTACTCGTCAAAGAACGCACCCAGGTGACGGCTGCCCGGGGTGATCCACATGGCGAGCTTGTCCTTGTCGACGCAGGAGAAGCGGTGGATGGTTACGTCGGACTGGGTGCCATCGGGGCTCGTGCCATAGGCGAGGCCCATGGTGATGTAGGGGCCGCCGTCAACGGGCGTGTTGGTGGGAGCGGGAACGATCTTGCGCAGGTCAAAGCCCTCGTCGGTCGCCTTGTACACGACCTCCTGGCAGTCGACGTGCTTGCCCTCGGCGATCTGCTCGGGGGCGATCAGGTTCTCGAAGCGCTTGCCGATCTCGAGGCCCAGGTGCTCCTCGTCCAGGTCGAGCAGGGCGGCAACGCGCTTGCGGCTGGCAAGCATACCGATGCAGACCTTGGCGTCGTCAAAGCCCTTGACGTTGTTGAAGACCATCGCCGGACCCTCTTTGGTCGGGCGCATGACGGTGCCGCCAGCACCGACGTGACGGTAGACGCCCGAGACCTCGGCATCGGGATCGACCTGGGTGTCGGTCTCGAGCAGCTGGCCCGGCATCTCACGCAAAAAGTCGAGCGCGGAACGCAGGTCGTGGATCTGGGAAGCATCGGTAGTGGACATGGCGTACTCCTTTCGGGAGAGTGTCCGGCGACGGGGTGCCGCCGGACGGGGTAACGTAATGGGGCCGCGGCGCTCACAAATGGAGCGCTCGACCACTCGAAGTTCAAGCGCTTGGCTGCTTACAGCCGGGGCGCTCGACCGCTTACATCAGGCCAAAGAGGTGGAACCAGGCGGCCTCGACCAGCACGACGACAAAGACGACCGCGGTGAGGGGGATGCCCATGCGCATAGCCTCTTTGGAGGTGTAGCCGCCGGCGTCCTTGCCTTCGCCGATAAGGATCGGCAGGTTATGGAACGGCAGGATGTAGTGGATGTTGATGGACGTGAAGACGATGAGCGCCACGGCGAGTGGGCTCACGCTGGAGCCGGCGGCAAAGCTGATAAATGCCGGCACGCACACGCCGAGCACGGCCATGACCGAGCCCATGAACATGTGGATGATCATGGAAAGCGCGGCGACGAGCAGGGCGAACAGGAAGATGTTCTCAGGCACGGAGCTGGGGAGCACGACGTCGGCGATCCAGGCGTTCATGCCGGTGGCACCGCCCACGGAGCCCACGGCCATGGCGGCCGTCAGGAACATGAGGGACTTGATGTCGACAGCGTTCCAGCTGGCGGGAGTGAGGACTTCGCCGATGATGGGCATGGCGAGAGCAACGCCAATGGCCAGGGTGACCCAGCCGATATAGTCGCCCGAGACGGTGAGCCACAGCGCGATGGCGATGACAAGCCACACGATGGTGCGGATCTCCTTGACGGAGAGCTTGCCGAGCGCGGCCTGCTTGGCCACGATCTGCTCGCGATCGTAGACGAGCTCCTTGCTGGGCTTAAAGAGGAAAAGGCCCAGGAACAGGGTGCACAGCAGCGCAACCAGCATAGGCACGCTCATGTACAGGAACCAGTCGACGAAGGACGGGCTCATGCCGCCGGCCTCGGCACTGTACTGCGCAACGAGCGGGTTAAGCGTGGAGTCGCCCGTCAGGAAGAACATGGAACCCGGGGCGGCAGCGGCAAACACGAGGAAGCCGAGCTTGCCCTTGTCGTCGTCACCGTAGCCGGCGGACTCGGCGATGACCGAGACGACGGCGAGGATGAGGAAGGCGCGGGGGAACGGATGCGGGATCAGCAGCGACAGCACAAAGGTGAGCGCGAAGATCGAGATGATGAGCGACTTGGCGTCGCGCACGAACTTGAGCATGAACGCGTAGGCGATGCGCTCGCCCAGGCCCGACTCCTTGACCGCGCTGGCGATGAGGTAGGCGCCGATGACGAGCCACATGGTGGCCTTGGTCCACGAGCTAAACGTGGAGGCGACCGTCGCCGAGATGCTCGCGGCGCCCGTGTCGTCCACGCACACCTTGAACAGGACGAGCAGTGCGCAGTAGAGCAGGCCCACAAAGCCCGGCTGTGCCACGCCGCATGCCCAGAACACCACCGTGGCGAGCGTCAGTGCCAGACAGGTCTGACCGCCGACCGTGAGCTCGACCGTCGAGCTCAGCTCCGCCAAAGGAAGAAACTTCACCAGCAAAAAGACAACGATACCCAGCACAAAGCCAATTTCGCGCTTGGTGATCTTAAACGCCTTCTTTTCCGCTTCCATCTCCCCACCTTTCTTGTTGGGGGCGCTCCGAATTCGCAGCCATGTTGCCGCTTAAAAAGGGGCGCCCGTTATCGGACACCCCTTACGTTGCGCTGTGTTGCGGCAATACAGTCAAGCGGATTTTTTGGATGAGAAGCGATTCCCTAGACAAAAACCGTCACAACATTCGACGCTTTTCCTCGTTTTCGAGATTTTCGCCGAATGTTGTGACGGTTTGGATGTGGCAAAGGGACTGTCTTTTTTACATAGCGAGGGCCGTGCGGATGAATGGGTCGCCGAGGGCCTCGCGGAGCCAGGGGGCCAGCTGCTCGGGGTGACCCTGCAGGTAGCCTTTGAGCTCGGACGGAGCCACGCGACGCACTTCCGAGATCTCCTCTTGGTTGATATGCAGCTCGCCCGGCTCAACATGGGCAAGGTAGACCTCGCACCATTCGCACTCGCAGCGACCGTCGCCGTGGTCCTCGCGGTACACCACGTGTCCGAGGTGCTTGAGCTGATCGGGCTCGCGCGTAATGCCGAGCTCTTCGTTGATGCGGCGCGCCGTGGCGGCCGCGACGTCTTCCCCGGGGAGCGGATGGCCGGCGCAGCTATCGGCCAGCACCCCGCCCCACAGGCGCTTGAGCGGACTGCGGCGACAGAGCAGCAGGCGCGCGTCTTCGCCCCGGCCCTCGACCAAAAGCGTCAGAAATGCCTGATGCAGGATGCCCTCACCAGCATGGGCCTCGATGCGGTCGACGGGGCCAAGCGCCTCGCCGGTCGCAGCATCGACCGCCACGACCTCGGCGCCCGCACCGCCCTCATCCCAGCCGGCGCGCAGAATGCGGGCTGCGGCTTCCTCGAGCGCGGCGATGAGCTCCTTGGTGGTGTCGAGCACGCGCTGCAGGTCGTCACCGCTCGCTTGTTCAACATGAAAACCCGTGCTTGCAACTACCGGCACGCCAAAGCGCGTGGCCAGCGCCGCCGCGATATCGTGCGCCGGGATCTCGTCTCGATGGCACGGAACGGCCAGGATGCTCACCGTTGCCGTACGGCCGGGCTCGGGGCGCGGAATGGCCTGCGCCGTGGCGCCCAGGTGCGCAAACTCCGGCGAGCAGGCGTACACCGCCATGCCTCGCGGCGTCACCGTCAGCTGGGCCTCGAGCGCAAACTTGCCCTCGCCCACTGCAACCTTTGTCGTGTGCATACCCATGGGATCTCCTGTCGCCCGCAATGTACCTGAGACCATCTTCACCTGTATTGCGACTATACAGGCAAGCTTTCCATGTGACAAAGGGACTGCCCCTTCGTCACATTCTGTTAGAGTTGCAGGGATTGAATCCCGCTTATTCATGCGACATTGGAGTGACAACCTTGACCGCCGCAACCACGCCTAAAAGTAAGCCAACCGCCGCCGCGCTCTCCCCCGCGCGCACCAAGCTCTGCCTGG
>JAXJCX010000080.1:0-3590 GCA_036302225.1 Collinsella sp. | reverse complement strand
TGCGTTTACCAGGCGTGGGTGCATACACTCGCAGTAAAATACCCTTGCGACGCATCCCGTGCGCGGGCGGCCGACGACTCGATCGGAGGTCACCATATGCTGAAATTCCTTAACGCGCTCGCCGCCCTCGCGGCGGTGGGCTCGTTCGTCATCGCGTTTCTTGACTCGTATGAGGTTCGGTTTAAGGTCCGTAGGCGCACGCGCGGTGCGGACGGTGGACGGCATTTGCGCCGAAAGCGCAAATAAGAATGCCCGGGGGTCGGATCCCGGGCATTTAACAAAAGCTGAAAACTAGGCCGCCCGCGCTCTTGTACACTTACGCGGGGTGCGTCGTTTTCTATTGACATTGTATCCCGAATCGCTCAGCCGATTCGGGACATTTTGAAAACTCAAATGCGGGCCCATACTCGCACTGCGCAATGCTGCCAGGCTGCGTTGTCCGGCGTGGAAGCTCGCTAATCGGCTATTATTTGTTTAGACAACCTGAGCTGTAGAGGAGTGACCGGCGATGGTGCAGGGCGCCAAACATATGAAGAGCAATAACGCCGCGGACAACGGCGGATCAAGCCCTCAGCCCAAACCTCAACCAAAGCCCAAGCGCCGCCGCAAGCGACTGCCGCGCTGGGCCGACCGGCTCATCACCATCGTCATCATCCTTATCGGCGTGGGCCTTATGACCTGGCCGTGGATCTTGGACCGGCTCGAAGCCTCGGGCGTGTTTAACCAGATCAGCACGGTGTCCAGCACCGTGGACGCGCTGTCTGCCGAGGAGCGCGAGCGCATCCTGCTCCAGGCGCGCTCCTTTAACGAGCAGCTGGCGGGCGAGGCCACCGAGCTCCCCGCCGACCAGATCGAGCCCTACGCTCAGCAGCTCATCTTTGACCGCGACCCCATGATGAGCTGGGTCGAGATCCCCTCCATCGACGTGAGCATGCCTATCTACCACGGCACGAGCGAGGAGGTCCTCATGGCGGGCGTCGGCCACCTGGAGGGCACGAGCCTGCCGGTGGGCGGCACCTCGACGCATTGCGTGCTCACCGCGCATTCGGGTATGCGCAACCTGAGCATGTTCGACGACATCCACTCGCTGGAGCCCGGCGACCTGGTGCTGCTGCACACCATGAACAAGACGCTCGCTTACAAGATGGTGGACTCCGAGGTGGTGCTACCCGAGGAGATGGAGTCGCTGACCATCGAGTCCGGCGCCGACAAGGTGACGCTCGTCACCTGCACGCCCTACGGCGTGAACGACCATCGCCTGCTGGTGCATTGCGTGCGCACCAAGTACAACAAGAAGGACGTCGACAAGCAAAAGTCGCTGCCCGGCCGCCACTGGGGCAAGCGCGAGTTTGCTGTGCTCATCGTGGTCGTAGCCATTGTGCTGTTGCTGCTGGACATCGTGATCCATGCGGTCCGCAAGCGCCGCAAGGCCAAGGCCCCGGCATAAGACATTCTCCAGAACCACCACAATGGGGACAGGCGCCTTTGTGGTGGTCGAGACTTCCAAACCATCACAACATTCGATGATTATTGCGATTTTGACGAAAAGCGTCGAATGTTGTGATGGTTTTCGTTGTGGGCGAGACGGTTTTCGCCGCAGGGCTGCCGGACCGCGTTCGCCGCCCTCGTTACGTTTTCGCTGCATTTGGGTAAAGCGCCTGCTCCAAGCCGGCGTTGCCTTGTATACTAGAGCGGTTTATCTGTTATGCGGAAGGGAGCGCCTATGGCACTCAGCGAGAAAGACGTGCGCGGCATCGCCGAGTACGCAAAGATCGCACTGACCGATGACGAGCTCACCCAGATGACGTCCTACATGAACGACGCCGTCCAGATGCTCGAGCCCGTCTTGCAATATGACTTGCCCGACGTGGAGCCCACGTTCCATCCCATCGGAAGCCTGTCCAACGTGATGGGCGATGACCTGCGCGAGCCCGAGCGCGACCTGCCGCTCGACGTCGCGCTCGAGAACGCCGGCAGCGCGCGCGACCGCTACTTCCGCGTGCCGTCCATTTTGGGAGAGGGGGAGAGCGAGTAATGGCGCAGAGCTTCGATTCCCTTACCGCCGCCCAGATCGCCGCGGGCGTTGCCGCCGGCGACTTTACCGCTACCGAGGTGGCCCAGGCCTCCCTTGCCGCCATCGAGGCGCGCGAGGGCGGGGTCCAGGCATTCCTGCAGGTGGCGCCCGAGCTTGCGCTCGAGGCCGCTGCGCACGTGGATGCCGACCGTGCTGCAGGCAAGCCGCTGCCCCCGCTCGCGGGCGTGCCGCTGGCCATCAAGGACAACATGAACCTCGTGGGCACGCACACCACCTGCGCTTCCCGCATGCTCGAGGACTACCAGAGCGTCTACACCGCCACCTGCGTCCAGCGCATGCTCGATGCCGGCTGCCTGCCCATGGGCAAGGCCAACATGGACGAGTTTGCCTTTGGCAGCTCCACCGAGAGCTCGGCGTTCCATCGCACCAACAACCCCTGGGATACCGAGCGCGTGCCCGGCGGCTCCTCGGGCGGCTCCGCTGCCGCCGTCGCTGCGGGCGAGGTTGCGCTCTCGCTGGGCTCGGATACCGGTGGCTCCATTCGCCAGCCGGCGTCGCTGTGCGGCGTGGTGGGCTTTAAGCCCACGTATGGCGCCGTGAGCCGTTACGGCGTGGTTGCCTTTGGCTCGTCGCTCGACCAGGTGGGTCCTTTTGGCCGCACGGTCGAGGATGTCGCGCTGGCCATGAACGCGCTTACCGGCGCGGGGCACGATCCGTACGACTGCACCAGCCAGGATTGCGCCGTCGACTTTACCGAGCATCTTAACGACAGCATCGAGGGCAAGCGCGTGGGCATCATCCCCGCGTTTATGGAGGCCGAGGGTCTGACGCCCGAGGTCAAGGGCGCTGTTCAGCGCGCCGCCCAGGAGCTGCAGAACCAGGGCGCCGAGCTGGTCGAGGTTGACCTGCCGCACCTGGACGCCGCCATCGCCGCCTACTATGTCATCGGCCCGGCTGAGGCGTTCTCCAACCTGGCCCGCTTCGACGGCATTCGCTACGGCTATCAGGAGGAGGGCTGCGCCAACCTGTCCGATCAGAGCTCGCTGTCGCGCGCCCACGGCTTTGGCGCCGAGGCCAAGCGTCGTCAGATGCTCGGCGCCTACCTGCTGAGCTCGGGCGTGTACGACAAGTACTACTACGCCGCGCAAAAGGCTCGCACGCTCATCACGCGGGACTACGACGCCGCATATGCCAAGGTGGACACCATTCTCATGCCCGCCTCGCCGCGCACGGCCTTTAAGTTTGGCGAGATCAGCGACCCCACGCAGATGTATCTCTCCGACCTGTACACCATTTCGCTCAATATTTGCGGTAACGGTGGCATCTCGGTGCCGCTGGGCCTGGGCGAGGACAGCAAGCTGCCCGTTTCTGCCCAGCTGGTGGGACCTGCCTTTAAGGACCGTCAGCTGCTCATGTTTGCCCGCGCCCTGGAGCGCGGCTTTGCCGATGCCGCCACGGGTGCGCCCGCGCTTTCCGTCGCGCCCGATTTTGCCGGGAAGGGAGGCGAGCTGTAATGAAGGAGCTTTCCGAGGTCCTGCAGGATTGGGAGGCCGTG
>JAXJCX010000079.1:0-8393 GCA_036302225.1 Collinsella sp. | reverse complement strand
GCATCCGACCGGGACCTCGAGTACTTTATCAACGAGCTCCGCAATATCGGCAGACCGGTTGTTCTTGTCTTTTTTGGCGACCATCAGCCGAGCGCCGCAACGACTCTCAACGACGAGCTGTACCCTCAGGAAGATACGGCAAGCCACGCTTTCCGTGTCTATCAGTCAACCTATTTCGTCTGGGCTAACTATGAAATCGCCGGCAATACCGAGCTCAACGTCTACGACACCGTCGGGGCAAACGAGATTGCAGCCATTACCCTTAATAAGATCGGCGCCCCGCTCACCGACTATCAAAAGGCCCTGCTTGCAACAAGGTCAGATGTGCCCACCATCAATGTCGCCGGCTATCTCGGTGCCGACGGGCTGCGCTACAACTTGGAATCTGAAGACAGCCCATACACCTCGACGATCGACAAGCTGCAGCGCATGCAATACCTCGAGTTCGCCAGCAAAGTTCAGTAAGCCCGCCCATTCGCTTGGGCCCATCGTATTGCAAGCACGCTCGGCCCAAATGCATCGCAAATGACTCCCGCTCGCAAACGAGGGTACAATGACGCTCGTGTCACATCACGGGGCTCCGGCCCCAACATATACAAAGGAGTCATACATGGGTTGCGAGCACGCACAGGCCGCCGGCGGACAAACGTCGCCGTCGCAATTTGAGGAGAACACGCTGTCCGAGGTCAAACGCGTCATCGCCGTGCTTTCCGGCAAGGGCGGTGTCGGCAAGTCGTTTGTCACCGGTGCCATCGCCACCGAGCTTGCCCGTCACGGCCACAAGGTCGGCGTCCTCGATGCCGACATCACCGGTCCCTCTATCCCCAAGATGTTCGGCATGAGCGGACGCCACGTCCATGCCCTTGGCAACCTCATGCTGCCCGAAATCTCCGAGCACGGCGTCAAGGTCATGAGCTCCAACCTTCTGCTCCAAAACGAGACCGACCCCGTCCTTTGGCGCGGTCCGGTCATCGCAGGCGCCATTAGGCAGTTCTGGAGCGAGACCTCGTGGGGCCCCATCGACTACCTGCTGGTCGACATGCCTCCGGGAACAGGCGACGTCGCGCTCACCGTCTTCCAGTCGCTGCCCGTCGACGGCATCGTCATCGTCACGAGCCCGCAGGACCTGGTCTCGATGATCGTCGCCAAGGCGGTCAACATGGCCGAGAAGATGAACGTCCCCATTCTGGGCATCGTCGAGAACATGAGCTATATCGAGTGCCCCGACTGCGGCAAGAAGATCGAGGTCTTTGGCAAAAGCAAGCTCCCCGAGGTCGCAGAGCGCTATAACCTCGACATCTTGGGCACGCTTCCCATTAATCCGGCACTCGCCGAGGCCTGCGATAAGGGCGAGGTTGAGACCGCGCTGCCCGATGGCATGTTGCCCAAGGCAGTCTCTGCCGTCGAGGCTATTACCCCGCACGAGACCGACGAGGCCTAAGTGAACACGAGCGCCTTCTATGACGTCCTGGTAATCGGCGGCGGGGCTTCAGGCCTCGCCGCCGCCATTACGGCCGCACGTGCTGGCAAAAGCGTCTGCATCGTTGAGCGCGATGTCGCCTGCGGCCTAAAGCTCCTTGCGACCGGTAACGGCCGCTGCAACCTCTCCAACGAATCGATTGATCCTCAGCGGTATAACCACCCCGCATTCGTCGAATCTGTCATGGGCCCCCAACCCGAACAAGAGCTTATGGGTTTCTTCTCCTCGCTGGGCATCATGACAACCTCCGAGGAAGGCCGGCTATACCCGCGCTCCCTTCGCGCAGAATCGGTGCGCGACGCGCTTCTCAACGTTTGCGACCGCCTAGGTATTACCTTAATCTGCGGAGCCAACGTTGCCTCGGCGCACAAAGCTTCCGAAGGCTGGACACTCCAAATAGACCGTCCAGCGCGGGTGCTCAAGGCAAAAAAGCACGACGACCGAAAATCGGAGCTCCGCTCGCTTCGGAAAGCGCTCGCCGATGTCCCTCGCAAGAACGAGGCCCTGCAAGCACATGCCGTAATTATCGCCACGGGCGGCAACCCCACCGGTATCGCCGATACGTTTGGCCTCCCCCTCACCTCGCTGCGCCCCATCCTCTGCCCCGTATCGGCAACGGTCGTTGGCGATCGGGCGGCACTCAAGACGTTGGATGGTCTGCGCGTCCGCGCCCGCTTGACGCTCACCCGTAACCATAGTGAGCTCTGGCACGAAGACGGTGAAGTACTGTTTCGAGCCTTCGGCATCTCGGGCGTCGCTGTCTTCAACCTCTCCCGTCGTATCCAGCGCGGCGATACGATCCTGCTCGACGTTTTCCCCGACCTCTCCAAAGACGAGCTGCTCGATATGCTCAACCGGCGCGTTGAGCTGCTCGGCGGCTTTTCGCCCCGCGATCCCCGTTGGCTCGACGGCATGCTCGCCCCGCAACTCTCCCGCGTCGTCTGCACGGCGTTCGAGCAGTGCCATCCAGGCTCCAACGATGTCATCCACCTGGTCTCGATCCTCAAGCACTTTAAGTTGCTCGTCGAGGGAACAGCCGAGGAGCGCTCGGCGCAGGTCACGCGTGGTGGCGTATCTGTCGAGAGCATCTCAACACCCAGTCTACGCGCGCGCAGCGCTGTCGACGCCCCGCTTTACGTCTGCGGCGAAGCGCTCGACATCGACGCCGATTGCGGAGGCTTTAACCTTGCGTGGGCCTGGCTCTCGGGCATTCGCGCCGCAAGCAGCCTGTAGCCGCGCAGTCTATAATCAAAAACGCATTCGGGCCGTCTGGGATACCGGACGGCCTCTTTCTTGCCTCTAAGGAGACCTCGATGATCGAAATCACCCAAGTCAACGCGTCGCTCGATGAAGCCGGCGATGAAAATGCCTGCCTCATTGTTGGCAAGCGAGTCGCCAAGCGCATCCTACGTTGTAAGGACTCCGAGATCAAGTCCATCGAACTCCACCGCAAGTCAATCGACGCTCGCAAAAAACGAGACGTCCATTTTATCCTGAGCTTTCGTGTTGAGTTGACTAGCCCCCACCTCGAGCGAGAAGCGGTCAACAGCGTTGCCGAGCGTGACCGCTCGCGCGTACGCGCGATAGAAGACGATGAGCCTTCATTCCCCTCCCCCGTCTCCGACGCACCTCAAGAACGCCCTGTAGTTGTCGGCGCCGGATGCGCCGGCCTTTTCGCTGCACTCACCCTTGCCGAAGCGGGTCTGAAGCCCTTGCTCATCGAGCGCGGCGACCCGGCATTTCGCCGCTCGCAGGCGATCGACCTCTTTCTAAAGGAGCGCATCCTCGACCCCGAGAGCAATATCCAGTTTGGTCTAGGCGGCGCGGGGACCTTCTCGGACGGCAAGCTCAATACGGGAACAAAAAATCCCGCCCATCGCCTTATCCTCGAAACCTTCGTCGAGGCGGGTGCGCCCCGCGATATTCTGTGGGATGCCAAGCCGCACATTGGCTCCGACATCCTTCCCAAGGTTGTCACCGCTATATCCCAGCGCATCGAGCAGCTCGGAGGTGTCGTCCGTTATCGAACGAAGCTCGTCGACATTCGCATCGACGCGTCTGGCGCCATCACCGGTATTGATGTCCAATCGTCCCAAGACGCCGCTTACGAGCCAATCGAGACAATGCACCTCATCCTCGCCTGCGGGCATTCTGCTCGCGATATTTTTGAGCTCCTTAAGGACCACAACGTGGCCCTCGCACAAAAGACCTTTGCCATGGGCGTTCGCATCGAGCATCCGCAACGCGACATCGACAGAGCCCAATATGGAGCCTCGGCGGGACATCCAGCGCTCGGGGCGGCCCCCTACAAACTTGTTGCCCATCTTCCCAACGGCCGCAGCGTGTTCTCGTTTTGCATGTGCCCCGGCGGACAGGTTGTTGCCGCCTCTTCAGAACCGTGCCATCTGTGCGTCAACGGGGCTAGTCTCAATGCCCGCGACGGACGCAACGCAAATGCCGCCCTGCTCGTTAACGTCACGCCTGAGGACCTTCCCAACGATGACCCGCTCGCCGGCATCGAGCTCCAGCGTGCCTGCGAGGCGGCCGCCTATCGCCTGGGCGGTTCCAACTGGAACGCACCGGCACAACTCGTCGGAGATTTCCTCGCAGGACGCGCCAGCAAGGCGCCCGGAAAGGTAAAGCCCACCTATCCGCTCGGTGTGACCTGGACGGCAATTGACGAAGCCCTACCGCAGCATATCGTCGAGTCGCTCCGCCTGGGACTTCCCCTACTCGGAAAAAAGCTACGAGGCTACGACCGTCCCGATGCCGTTCTTACCGGCGTGGAGACTCGTTCGAGCTCACCGGTCACTGTTACCCGAGACCGAACGTGCCATGCCGTGTCGACCCCGGGCCTCTACCCTTGTGGTGAGGGAGCTGGATATGCCGGCGGCATCATGAGCGCGGCCACCGACGGCATCCGTTGTGCCGAAGCCCTGATCGCAGACCTCTAGCGCACGAATTCCAGCACGCAAAAGACACAGGCCCCGAGCTCCACAGGGAACTCGGGGCCTGTTCGCTATTTCTTAAACCGTGCACCCTGGCGTTTTCTGCCCGATGCGAACGTGGAACCCTTGCGGGCCTGCGAACGTAAGCGCTCGATCGTCTCGTCCTCAGACGCACCCTCGAGCATCGCCCGAATCTGAACGACGGCATCGCGCAGGCGCGCCGCCTCCTCAAAGTCCATAGCGGCAGAAGCGTTACGCATATCCTCTTCCATGGTTTCGACGATCCGCACAAGCTCGTCATGCGGCAGTTCTTCCAACTGCTCCGCAAGTGTCTGCTCGGGCGCCACCGTTTCCGGCACACCGCCCTCGCCCGACTCATCGGGCGTATAGAATGCGCCATGGCCAAGAGAGTCGCCCTTCGAGCGCCCCTTGGAACCCACGGTTTTTTCGGCCTCGGCAATAAAACTTGAGATGTCGTTGATGGCCTTGCGCACTGTCTTGGGCACAATGCCATGCTCTTCGTTATATGCCATCTGAATCTCGCGACGGCGCTGCGTCTCCTCGATGGCCTCTTTCATCGAATCGGTCACAACGTCCGCATACATGATGACTTCACCATCGGCGTTACGGGCCGCACGGCCAATCGTCTGAATCAGCGAACGGCGGTTGCGCAAGAAGCCTTCCTTATCGGCATCGAGAATTGCCACCAGTGAGACCTCGGGGAGATCCAAGCCCTCGCGAAGCAGATTGATGCCAACGAGAACATCGATCTTGCCCTCGCGCAGCGTTCGCAGGATCTCGACACGGTCCATTGTCGCCGTATCAGAGTGCATGTAATTGACCTTAATGCCCGCGTCGAGCAGATGGTCGGTCAGGTCCTCGGCCATGCGCTTGGTCAACGTGGTCACCAGCACGCGCTCCTTGCGGGCAACGCGCTCGCGAATCTCGTCCTCAAGATCGTCAATCTGGCCGCGAACTGGACGCACGTCAATCTTGGGGTCGAGCAGGCCAGTCGGACGAATAATCTGCTCCACATCGTTTTGGCTCACCCGCAGCTCGTAGTCGCCCGGCGTGGCCGAAACATAGATAAACTGGGGTATCCTTGCCTCAAACTCATCGAAACGAAGCGGGCGGTTATCGAGCGCCGAGGGCAGGCGAAAACCGTGTTCCACCAGCGTCACCTTACGCGAGCGGTCACCTTCGTGCATGCCGCGAATCTGCGGCACCGTCACATGGCTCTCATCGATGATGCAGAGCATATCCTTGGGAAAGTAATCGATTAGGGTAAACGGCGGCTCACCCGGCTTGCGACCGTCCAGATGACGCGAGTAGTTCTCGATGCCGTTGCAAAAGCCCATCGTCTCGAGCATCTCAAGATCATAATCGGTGCGCTGCTGCAGACGCTGCGCCTCGAGCAACTTGTCGGTCGCCTTGAGCTCCGCCACGCGCTTCTCGCACTCTTCGCTGATCGATTTCAGAGCGGCCTTGACCTTCGGCTTCTCGGTCACGTAGTGTGATGCCGGCCATACGGGGATGGCCTCGTACTCACGAAGCATCTCACCGGTGACCTCATCGATCTCGGCAATCAGCTCGACCTCGTCGCCAAAGAACTCAAACCGCAACGGATGCTCGGCATAAGGCGGATACACGTCGACAACATCGCCGCGCACGCGGAACGTGCCACGCGCCAGGTCATAGTCATTGCGATCATATTGAATGTCGATAAGCGCATGGATAAAGTCATCGCGCTCGAGCGGCACCTTCTTGTCGACGTTTGGAGCCAGACCCGCATAGTCCTCAGGAGAGCCAATGCCATAGATACACGAGACCGATGCGACAACGATCACATCACGTCGAGAGAGCAGTGACGCGGTCGCCTGATGGCGCAGCATCTCGACCTCTTCGTTAATCGAGGAGTCTTTCTCGATATATGTATCGCTTTGCGGCACATACGCCTCGGGCTGATAGTAGTCGTAGTACGAGACGAAGTAGACCACAGCGTTATTGGGAAAGAACTCTTTGAGCTCGCTCGCAAGCTGAGCGGCGAGCGTTTTATTCGGAGCCATGACAAGGGTCGGCTTACCCAAGGCCTCAATGGTTTTGGCCATCGTAAAAGTCTTACCCGAACCAGTCACACCCAGCAAAACCTGATAGCGGTCTCCGTCCCTCACGCCCCGCACAAGTGACTCAATGGCCTTGGGCTGGGAACCGGCAGGCTCATAGGGGGAAACGACTTCAAACGGCACCTCAGCGCCCTCAACGCCAAAGCGCTTAAGTTCACCACCAACGCGTTCTACTTCAAATTCCGCCATGGATACTCCTAACTCATATATCTGCAGTATACGCAGGCGGCAGGCATAGTCCTATACGAACCGATCGGGATAGAGGGTCTTGTAGCGAACCCAGGCATTATTGACACGAATCAGATACGCCTGCGTCTCGGGAAAGGTGATTGCATTATGAAGCGACGTGCTCTGCTGCGCCCATCCGTCGACATTGCCCATGCCGGCGTTATAGGCGGCAATGGCACTGTCAGTCGACCCGTTAAAATACGTTAGAAGATACGAAAGATACGCACAGCCAAACTCGATGTTCGTAGCGGGATCGTTAAGGCTGTCGGCTGAATACTCGCTACCATCGACAAGACCCTTGGCAATCATATCCTGGGCAGTCTCGGGCATCAGCTGCATCAAGCCCTGTGCGCCTTGATTCGACTCGGCCTCGGGATCCCAATTCGATTCCGACTTTATGACGGCACACACCAGATACGGATCAAGATTGTGCGAAATGCTCGATTGCTTTACGTACGCCTCGTAGTCAATCGGATACAGCGGCTTAAAGAAAGCGGCAGGGGCACACGAGTAGACGAGCGAAATAAGGCCGAAGACGAACACAACGGCAAGTGGCGCCACGCGATACCACGTAAAGAAACGTGCCTTAGGCATCGGCCTCCTCCTTATCCGGAGTATCTATAAACCCGTGGCATGCAAGCCATGAGTCAAGCTGCTCAAAGAGCGAATTATCGCCTGCGGCATTATCAATCACCGTAGTAGCGAGATTGCACAGCGCAGACTCATCGGGCTGACAAGCAGAACGGGCATCGAAATCAGATGGCTCCATGCCACGTTGAATAGCGCGCTCGCGACGAACTGACAAAGGGGCGCTGATGACCAAAATTTCATCAGCCAAGCCAAATGCATCCTCAAAACCAGTCGGAGCAGAAACCTCGACCACCGCAAAGGGATAACGGGGAGACGAAACCGTACAACAAACCGGATCGAGAATCCTAAGCGAAAGCTGTTCAATGAGAACGGGATGCACAATGCCATTGAGCCGTGCGACCGAATCAGGAGAAGCAAAAGCTCGAGAAGCGAGGATGTTGCGGCGAATGCCGCCATCCTCATCCAAAATGTCCCAACCGAATTCATCCGCGAGGGCATTGACGATATCGGAGCCTGGCACATACAGCGATTTGGCAAGCTCATCCAGATCGATAAGCATGGCGCCATGAGATTCGAGATAGCGGCAGGCAGTCGACTTACCCGAAGCAATATTGCCCAAGACAAAAACGGTAAACATCAAGTCCTCCCTAACGCCAATGGGAGTTATTATCGCGCAAATACAAAAGAAGGACTCAAAATACAGCCAAACAGTAAGAGCGCATACGGGGGAACTAGGTCCCAAAGTACAACGTGTATATAACGCAAAAAAGGAGGAGGCCGCGAGGCCTCCCCCTTCTCAGTTCAAGCGTACGGCTCGGTGCCGTCCACCGGTCAGCGGCGCCCTGGCCTCCCACGGGCTGACCCCGCAGTACTCTCGGCGCAATGGGGCTTAGCTTCCGGGTTCGGAACGGGACCGGGCGTGCCCCCCATGCTCTGGCCGCTGACCGGTGGGCGGCGCCCACCGTTACGGTGTCCTGGGTCTCACTCTACACGTGCCCTGGGGGCCGCATGGCGCATAGGGGG
>JAXJCX010000078.1:0-22049 GCA_036302225.1 Collinsella sp. | reverse complement strand
GGCGCGGGTTGAGTTTGTCGCGAGTTCCGCACGCAAAGGAAAGCACTTAATGTGCTTTCCGTCTTGCGCAGGACTGTAGAGCAGCAAACTCAACCCGCGCCAGCCGGCCCCGGAGACCCTCCCGGAGGGACCGAAAACTTTTTCAAAAAAGTTGTTGCGCGACGGACAGACTTCTGTGTATACTAATCCCCGCAGCGCACGCGAGCGGAAACAAACGCGAACGACTGCCTGGGGAGTTAGCTCAGTTTGGTTAGAGCGCCGGCCTGTCACGTCGGAGGTCGCGGGTTCGAGCCCCGTACTTCCCGCCAACGCAATTAAAGCCACGTCTTCGGACGTGGCTTTTTGCGTTTAATAGGCCCTCGATCTTATATGCCTCTTTATCCAAATCACCGCATTTGCAACGAGCGAGCCAGCCTCTACTGATATATGTGTTCAAACAGGGGGTTTGTTGCGCAACATCTGTTCAATGAAGCAGGGGGTTCGGTTATACTAAATTGCACTTTAGGCCGTACCTGATTCAGCTAGTCTTCAAGTGCGGCATTCAGTGAACACCCATTTTATAATTTGGTTGTTCGGGCGGTCATTTGGCGTCTCGACACAAGCTCGGTCCCGGAGCTCGTTCGAGCTGTTCGTATTCCTTGAAAGGGGAAACATGGACATATCGAGGAAGACTGATTATGCCCTTCGCATGCTTGCGATGCTTGCCGAGGAGCCGGAGCGGTTGCTTTCTGTTCGCACTGCTGCCGAAGAGGTCAATGTTCCGTATTCGTTTGCCCGTTCGATTCAGCACGGCTTGGTTCAGGCCGGCATTGTGGAGAGCCTGCGTGGTGTTCATGGCGGCATGCGCCTTAAGGTGAGCCCCGACGATGTCACGATCCGTCAGGTCGTAGAGGCCGTTCAGGGCCCCATGGTTATGAACGATTGCACCGCGCCCGATGGCGACTGTGCGCGCATGGGCACGTGCTGCTATCATCCCCTGTGGGCCGGAGCCCAGGCGCTGATGCGCGACTATCTCGATTCCGTTTCGCTCGGCGATATCGTCGCCCATCGCCAGTTTCCGGCTGTCGATCCCAAGTTCGCCGACCGCGATGCGTTTCCCGAGTACGCCGCTTGCGCGTATGCTTGCCGGGAGGAATAGCGCCGCATAAGGAGCATTGTCATGATTCAGGACCCCTTTCGTTCGATGATTCGTTCGGAAGGGGTCCTGCGTTATCGCGACCTTCCGTGGCGCCGCACGCGCGACCCGTATATCATCTGGCTTTCCGAGGTCATGCTGCAGCAGACGCAGGTGCCGCGCGTGGAGACGCGCATGCCGGCGTGGCTCGATCGCTTTCCGACTGTCCGGGCGCTTGCTCAGGCCGCCCCTTCCGATGTCTTGGATGCGTGGCAGGGGATGGGCTACAATCGCCGCGCCCTGGCGCTTCACAGGGCTGCACAGTGCGTTGTGGAGGACTGGGATGGGGAGTTTCCGCGTGAGACGCACGATCTGGTCGCGCTGCCCGGCATTGGCCCGGCGACGGCGCAGGGCATCCGTTCGTTTGCATTCGATCTTCCGGGCGTGTATCTGGAGACCAACGTGCGCACGGTCTTTTTGCATCATTTCTTTCCCGATGTGCCGGCCGTTCCCGATCGCGAGCTGGTGCCGCTGATTCAAGCTGCCTGTCCGGCGGCCCCCGGTGCGGCGGCGGATGAGATTGCGCCCTTTGCCGCGCCTCAAGACGATGCCGACACGCCGCGCGCGTGGTATTACGCGTTGCTGGATTACGGCGCGTATCTTAAAAAGACGCTGCCCAATCCGTCCAGGCGGTCGGCGGGCTATAGTCGTCAGTCCAAGTTTGAGGGCTCGCGCCGCCAAAAGCGCGCCCACATTGTGCGCATGCTGCTGGCAGCGCGCGATGGGCAGCCGGCAGGTATTACGCTTGATGAAGCTGTTGCAGGCGTTAACGAGATGGAGACGGCAGCCGGCCGTGAGCCGGTCGAGCGCGAGCTGGTCGCAAGTATTCTTGCCGATCTGGAGCGCGAGGGCTTTTGCCGCTCCGAGGGCGATCGTTGGTTGAGCGTGTAGCCCGCTCAAATCTGAAGAACGGGATTGTAAGGTTTAAATTCTCGGCTTGAGGGCATCCTAAAGACAGGGCCGCTCAAAGCCTATGGGCGGCATGCGTTGAAGGGAAGTACACCTATGGATTTTGAGAACTCTCAGACCAAGAAGAACCTCGAGACTGCTTTTGCCGGTGAGTCCCAGGCACACACCAAGTATCGCTACTATGCATCCAAGGCCAAAAAGGACGGCTACGTTCAGATCTCGAATATCTTTGCCGAGACGGCGGGCAACGAGTCCGAGCACGCCAAGCTGTGGTTTAAGTATCTGCACGACGGCGCCGTTCCGGGCACTCTGGACAACCTGCGCGACGCCGCCGCGGGCGAGAACTACGAGTGGACCACGATGTATGACGAGTTTGCCAAGACCGCCGAGGAGGAGGGCTTTGCCGAGATCGCCGAGAAGTTCCGTGGTGTCGCCGCTGTCGAGAAGGCTCACGAGGAGCGCTACAACAAGCTCGTCGAGCGCATTGAGTCGGGCGAGGTGTTTGAGCGCGAGGGCGTAAAGGTGTGGAAGTGCTTGAACTGCGGGCACCTGCATGTTGGTGCCGAGGCGCCCGAGGTGTGCCCGGTGTGCAACCACCCGAAGGCGTACTTTGAGGAGCAGGTGGTGAACTACTAGCGCGTGGCGCTAGCGTGAGCTGGGCCGGGAGGGCCGGACTACCTTCCCTCCTCGCTCACGGCTTCGCAGGGTCGCGTTGAGGGAAGGTAGTCCGGCCCTCCCGGCCCGCTTCGGGTCGTCGCGTGCTCGTTACTGAAAAGCTGATTAGAAGTTTGTGTGCCGCCCCTTTTGGGGCGGCACGTTTTTGTGTGGGGTCTCTGTCTTCACAATTTCCGTCAAGCTTTTGGTCAGGTTTTGGTTAGTTGGCGGGTTGGTGGAAGGGCAAAAGATCATTCGATAAAAAAAGCTCAGAGAAAGTGCTGGTAGGGGAGTTGTTGAGGTTTTCGACAGCTTTCTGACTATAGAATCTTTGCGGCTATTGCCGCGGATTTCGTTGCCGCGGCCGCGATGGTGCGGGATGCTGGGCGTAAGCGTCGAATGCTCAGATTGAGGAGGCCAACATGGATCTGTTTCTTGAGACCCCGCGGCAACAAGCCGAGCGCATGTTGCGCCAGCAGCAACGGCTTATGGAGATGCAAATGCAAGGGGCGGCCGTCCAGCCTCCTGTGCAAAACGCCGCGCCCGCGGTATCGTCTGCGGATGAGGTGGACCCAGGAGCCTATTCCGTACAGCAAGATTCATATGCGCAGGAGCTTGCGTTCGACAAGCGTCGTGCGCGTCGCCGTCGCTGGGCCCAGCGCCTGCGTACGCTGGCGATGATCGTGCTGATTCCGTTGGGGCTCGCGGCAATCTTCTTGGCCTCATATGCCCTCACGTGCATTCTCAACGGCGCCTCGCCCAGCGAGGTGCTTGAGCACTTGGCAGTTCTCGGCCAGCGTCTAGGCGATGTCGTAACAACCATCCGCGCCGGCTGGGAGAGTTAGCGTTTGTCACATTAGGACTTCTAGGGAGTAGGGATTATCGCCACGAGTAAAATTCTTGCATCCTGTGGGTCCTGTCGTGCGACTGAATAGTATTATTGAAGATGAATAATAATAGGATTTGCTATGTATAAGCAGGATTTAGAGCAGACTCTTTTGGGCATTGACGAAGAGGCGGAGCTGGAAATAGGTCCAAGAGACGATAGGCCGAGCGTTGTATTGGTGGGAGGAAGCGCCTTCATGCTAAACGATGTGACGAATCGGTCGGTTACACATGACATTGATGTGTTTGAGGCAGACAGGTGCCTCCGCGAGATCATAGCTCGATACCCCGAGGTGAATGGTATGGCGGTGGCATATTGCGATCAGATGCCATTCAATTACGAAGATCGTATGATTCCCTTAGATATTGGGGCGCGTTTTATCAGGTACTTTACGCCATCCTTGGAGGATCTGGCGGTAATGAAGCTCTATGCCTACCGTCCGAACGACATCGTCGATCTTCATAGTCAGGCATTCGTCGACCGACTTGATTGGGGACTGCTCGAACGGCTTATATTCGACGAGGGGGAGGCGCTGGCGTCGTCGCCTTCGGAGCGGAGTTATCAAGAGATGGTCTGCGCATACAGGCAATACAAAAAGGAGGTGCTCGGTTGAATCTGACCTTTGAGGGATTCTTAAAAGGCTATTGCCGAGAGCTATCCGGACAACAGTCGCTGAGTTTTAGAAAACTGGTTGAGCAGGCGATGACGGTTGCGCCGCGCGTGGCGGAGCCTCTGTTTTTGCTTGCTTTGGTGCAAGGAAAAGCTGAATACGTTCTGGGTTTATCCGAGGGCTCGTGGATGGAAGAAAGTTACCGAGGCGTTTTGTCCTTGTACGGTCAAGCGGGTAGCATGGCGTCTCTATGCACCAAAATTGAGCTCCCTAATCGTTATGCCAACGTTTGGCGTGCGTATAGAGCGGTGAAGGAAAAGCCAGTGGCGGACAGAAGGATCAACGCCCTGATGCGAAAAAGAACATTGGGGGCGCTAGGGGAATCGGGCGTAACGCGCTACGGTCTCTGCCGCGATTTGAATCTGAATAAGGGAAACGTTTACGCATACTTAGCCGGTGATGACTCAAAAGTGAGCAGGGAAACGGCGCGCCGCATTATGGAATATGCGGAGGGGAGCGGCGCCAAAGAAGGGGCCGGGCGCCCGGTGCGTGTGGCGGGGTAAGATTGATCGCGGTTTTGATTGATGATCGATTGAGTTTGTTGGGCGGAGTCTATGTCTGCTATTGATATCGTGCTTGTTGTGACCGCCTTGGTGGCGGTGGGGGTTGCTGTGGCTTGTGCCCTGCAGCTCAAGGGCCTTCGCGTCGAGCTGCAGGAGCGCGGCGATAGCGGGGCAGAGATGCTGGCTGCGCTCGAGCAGGCCAACAATGCGCTCGACACCCTGAACGTCGCTTTGGCCGAAACCCGCCGCACGGCAAATGCCATCGCGCAGCAGCAGACGACCGATGCGGCCGTAGAGCAGCAGCGCTACCTGACCATCGCGCGTGAGTTCTCGCAGGCCGGCGACCGTATGGATGACCTGCGCCGCGAGACAGCCCAACAGCTTGGCGCCAACCGCGAGGGCATCGAGCACCGCCTGGACAAGGTGCGCGAGACGGTCGATGCCCAGCTGGGCGCCATACGCAAGGACAACAACGTGCAGCTCGATCAGATGCGCGCGACGGTGGACGAGAAACTCTCCCGTACGCTCAACGATCGCCTGTCGGCATCGTTTAAGCAGGTGAGCGACCAGCTCGAGGCTGTGTACAAGGGTTTGGGCGACATGCAGTCAATTGCCACCGGCGTGGGCGACCTTAAGCGCGTACTGGGCAATGTAAAAGCGCGTGGCATTTTGGGCGAGGTGCAGCTGGGTGCAATCCTGGCGGACATCCTTACGCCCGACCAGTATCTGGAAAACGTCGCTACCAAGCCCGGCGCCTCGGAGCGCGTTGAGTTTGCCGTCAAGCTGCCGGTGGACGAGGGCGATCCCGTGCTGCTGCCGATCGACTCCAAATTCCCGGGCGACGCGTACGAGCATCTGCTCGACGCGCAAGAGTCGGGCGATGCTGAGGCTGTGACCACCGCGCGCAAGACGCTCGATGCGATGGTGAAACGCGAGGCAAAGGACATCTGCGAAAAGTACCTGAGCGTGCCCGCGACGACAAATTTTGGCATCATGTTCGTGCCGTTTGAGGGCCTGTACGCCGAGGTCGTCAGCCGCCCCGGGCTTATCGAGACCCTGGGCCGCGACTATCACGTCAACGTTGCCGGCCCCAGCACCATGGCGGCCATCCTCAACAGCCTGCAGATGAGCTACCAGACGTTTAGGCTGCAAAAGCGCACCGACGACGTGCTGCGTGTGCTCTCTGCCGTCAAGGCCGAGCTGCCGCGCTATCAGGCGGCGCTGCGTCGTGCCCAGCAGCAGATCGAGACCGCGGGTAAAACGGTCGAGGGCATCATCACCACGCGCACCAACGTTATGGAGCGCAAGCTCAAGGATATCGACGCGCTGGAAGACGCGCGGGAGGCCGACGAGATTTTGGGCTTGGAGTCCGCAGGCTTGCTCGCAGACCAAAAAGACGAAGACTAGCTGCATCTGACGGCGGGGCGCCTGCGCAAGCGCGGGGCGCGGGCGCTTTTCGCATCGTGCTTGCCTGGAGTGCGCTTTAGTGTGCAACAATGGCGTTTCGCCCTATCAGACGCGAAAGGAAGCCCATGTCTCAGAGAAGCACCACTCCGCTCAAACGTTCCACCGTGCGCCGCACGCTGCAGCGTTTTTGGGATGTCACGCGCACACAGCCGCTGATTGTCTTTCTCTCGGTGTTCTCGTCGGCGGGCTATATCTTTTTGCTCACGTTTGCCAACACCTACGTGATGGCCCTCATCGTCGACCGCGTCCAAGCGGGTTCCGTGGCGGGCGATCAAGTATTCGAGGTCTTTGGCCCCTACATTCTGGCGCTCGTGCTCGTTAACCTAGCGGGCCAGATCCTCTCCAAGCTGCAGGACTACACCGTCTACAAGCTCGAGATTGCGGGTAACTACCACTTGGCGCGCCTGTGCTTCGACACGCTCTCCAATCAATCCATGACATTTCACACCAGCCGCTTTGGCGGATCGCTTGTGAGCCAAACGAGCCGTTTTATGAGCGGCTACACGGGTCTGGTGGACGTAACAGTGTATTCGCTTATTCCCACCATCACCTCGGTTGTCTGCACGGTAGCGGCGCTCGCTCCGGTGGTGCCGACATTTACCGTGATCCTGGTAGGCATTATGGTCGTCTACATCGCGTTTGTCTGGCTTATGTACAAGCGCATCATGCCGCTTTCGGCCGCGACGTCCGCCGCTCAGAACAAGCTGTCGGGCGTGCTGTCCGACGCGGTCACGAACATCCTGGCCGTCAAGACCTGTGGGCGCGAGGACTTTGAGCGCGACCTGTTCGATACCGCCGACCGCGCCGCGCGCGATGCCGAAACGGTTTCGATGCACGCCATGATGCAGCGCAACTTTACGACCTCGGGCCTTATCGTCATTACCATGGCCGTGGTGAGCGTGTTCGTCGCGGGCGGCAACGCGTGGTTTGGCATCTCTGCCGGCGCGCTCGTCATGATCTTTACCTATACGTACAACCTCACCATGCGTCTGAACTACGTAAGCTCCATGATGCAGCGCATTAACCGCGCACTGGGCGATGCGGCCGAAATGACGCGCGTACTGGACGAGCCGCGTCTGGTGGCAGACGACGAGAACGCCCCCGAGCTCAAGGTGGGCGAGGGCGCGATTGATTTTGAGCACTTGAGCTTTGCATACCGTGACGCCGCGGCGGGCGAGAGCGTGTTCGACGACCTGACGCTCCATGTGGCGGCGGGCCAGCGCGTGGGCCTGGTAGGCAAATCGGGCTCGGGCAAGACGACGCTCACCAAGTTGTTGTTGCGCCTGGACGATGTACAGGGCGGCCGCGTGCTCGTGGACGGCCAGGACGTCTCGCGCTGCACGCAGCAGAGCCTGCGCCGCCAGGTTGCCTACGTGCCGCAGGAGGCGCTGCTGTTCCATCGCTCCATTCGCGAGAATATCGCCTACGGACGCCCCGACGCCACCGACGAGCAGATCCGCGAGGCCGCGCGCCTGGCAAATGCTCTGGAGTTTATCGACCGTCTGCCCCGTGGCTTTGACACCATGGTGGGCGAGCGCGGCGTCAAGCTTTCGGGCGGCCAACGCCAGCGCGTGGCCATCGCCCGTGCGATTCTCACCGATGCGCCAATCCTGGTGCTCGACGAGGCGACGTCTGCCCTCGACAGCGAGTCCGAGGCGCTGGTGCAGGGGGCGCTCGAGAACCTGATGCGCGGTCGCACCTCCATTGTGGTGGCGCATCGCCTGTCCACCGTGGCGGCGCTCGATCGCATCGTGGTGCTGGCGGACGGCGAGATTGTCGAGGACGGTACGCATGCGCAGCTTGTCGAGGCGGGCGGCGAGTATGCGAGCCTGTGGGGCCGCCAGACCGGCGCATTTTTGGAGGCGTAAAGACCCCATACGTGGGACAATCGTGCCCATAGGTTTGTTATGCCGCTGAGCCGAGGAGTCGTTATGCCACGCGAGACCAATGCCGCCAAACGCGAGCGCGCCGTTGAGGTGTGCGAGCGCCTCAACCGTCGCTATGGCCCGGTCGAGTGCTTTTTGGACCACGAGAATCCCTTTAGGCTGCTCATCGCGGTGCTGCTCTCGGCGCAGACGACCGACGCGCAGGTCAACAAGGTGACGCCGAAGCTGTTTGCCCAGTGGCCCACGCCCGAGGCCATGGCGGGGGCGAGCGTGGCCGATGTGGCCGATACCATTAAGTCGCTCGGCTTTTATAAGAGCAAGGCCAAGCACGCCGTGGAGGCCGCGCAGATGATCGTTGCCGATTACGGTGGCGAGGTGCCGGCCGACATGAAGGAGCTCGTCAAGCTGCCGGGTGTTGGCCGCAAAACGGCGAACATCGTGCTCAACGTGGGGTTTGGCATTGTCGAGGGCATCGCGGTCGATACGCACGTCAACCGCATCGCGCACCGCCTGATGCTGAGCCCCAAGACGCATGCCAAGGAGCCGCTCAAGACCGAGCAAGATCTGCTCAAGATTTTGCCGCACGAGTATTGGGAGTCGGTCAACCACCAGTGGATCACATTTGGCCGCGAGATCTGCGATGCCCGTAAACCTAAGTGCGACGAGTGCCCGCTGGCAGACCTTTGCCCCAGCGTGCGCGTTTTGGGGTAGCTGTTTGGCGTGCGCTGGCGTGTCCATCTCATGCGCTACCATGACAGGCAATGAAATCCGCCGCATACCCGCCGAGCTTGCCCCGGCGGGCTTTTGGCGTTGCAATGCCGGAGGAACAGCATGCTCATTCACCGTATAGCCGCGCAGCTCTACACTGCCGAGGCCTTGCAGACCGTCGAGGCCGGACTCGATGCCGGCGAGGACGTGACGCTGGCCGTGTCGCAGTCGGGCCGTACGCTTATGGCGGCCGCCCAGTTTGCGCGCCGTCCGCGACCGACGGTCTACATTGTGAGCGGCGAGGACGCGGCCGATCGCGCCGCGCGCAGCCTTGCCGCCTACGTGGGCCTAGCACATGTGTGCCGTTTCCCCGAGCGCAAGGACTATCCGTGGCGCGAGCAGGCGCCCGACGACGCCGTGGTGGCGCAGCGCTGCGAGGCCCTGGGACGCATCGTGCGCGGCGACAACTGCATTATGGTCGCCTCGGCCCGTGCGCTGCTGCGCTGCGTGCCGCCGGTCGAGAGTCGCTATTGGGAGTCCACCACTTTTGCGGTGGGCGAGGAGATTCCTTTTGACGAGGTGCCGCAGCGCCTGGTGGGCATGGGCTACACCAATGCCGGCGCCGCCGACGCGCCCGGTCTGTTCCGCGTGCACGGTGACACCGTCGAGGTGTTCCCCGCACAGGAAAAGGCGCCCGTACGCATCGAGTTCTTTGGCGACGAGATTGACCGCATCCGCCGCATGGTGAGCTCCACGGGCCAAACCATCGGCAACGAGGACAGTATCGAGATCTTCCCCTGCCGTGAGCTGGCGCTTACCGATGAGGCGGTCCACAACATGCACGTGGCGCTCTACCGCGCCAGCCAGGACGATAGCAAGCTGGCGGCGCTGCTCGAGATGGTGGATGCGCGCATCGTCACGCCCGAGCTCGACCGCTTTTTGCCGGTGATGTACGGCCAGACCGTGAGCCCGTTGGCACACGTGAGTGGCAAGGCGCTTGTGGTTTTGTCCGAGCCGCGCTCGCTGTTCGACGACTGCCTGCGTGCCTACGAGGATATCGAGGCCCGTGCCGGCGAGGCGGGGATTGACCGCCTGGACGGTCTGTACGTGCGCGCTCAACAGCTCGATTTTGGTGCCCAGCAGCGCCTGAACTACGTAAGCCTCATTCGTGCCGGCGGCGCGGTGACGGCCGAGCTCAAGATTGAGCAGCCTGCCATCGCAGGCTCGGACAACCGTTTTATGACGCGCATCCAGGAGGTCGTGGGCAAGCGCTATGCCTGCGTGTTTGCCATTCCCGACCGCGGCGCGCGTGAGTCGATGGAGCTCACCTTTGGCGACGAGGGCATTACCTTTGAGGAATCGCTGACCGCGGCGCCCGAAAATGCCGGCGCTATCGGCGACCGCGTGCGCGTGGCAGCGGCGGATTCCGCCGACCGTGCCGCACGCCAGGAGGCCCACGCTTCCATTCGCGAGCGTAAGGCCGACGCACTCAACGCCCGCTCGCTCGAGGCGGGCGCGGCCCAGGCTGCCGCCGGTGCCGCCGTGCCCACCATCTCGCGCGGGCGCGTGACCTTTGTCGATGCCGCCCTGCCGCAGGGCGTGGTGGTGCCCGATGCCAACCTGGCCGTGTTCTCGATCGCCGACCTCAACGCCCGTATGGATGCCAACCGCGCGCGCAGCCGCCGCAAGGTGGACATTACGCAGATCACCTTCCCGTTTAAGCCGGGCGACTACGTGGTGCACGCCACTCACGGCATCGCACTCTTTAGCGAGATTGCGCGTCAGGAAGTGGGCGGCAAAGAGCGCGACTACTTTTTGCTGGAATATGCCGACGGCGACAAGCTCTACGTGCCGCTCGAGCAGGTCGACCGTATCACGCGCTATGTTGGCCCCGACGGCGACAAACCGCGCCTGACCAGGCTCAACACAGCCGACTGGACGCGCGCCACCAACAAGGCGCGCAAGAATGCCAAAAAGCTGGCGTTTGACCTGGTCGACCTGTATACGCGCCGCTCATCAATCGCGGGTATCGCCTGCCCGCCTGACACGCCCGAGCAGATCGAGATGGAGGAGAGCTTTCCTTACGACGAGACGCGCGACCAGCTGGAGGCCATCGCCGACATCAAGGCCGACATGGAAGCGCCCAAGCCCATGGACCGCCTGCTGTGCGGCGACGTGGGCTTTGGCAAGACCGAGGTTGCCCTGCGCGCGGCGTTTAAGTGCGTGGACTCCGGCCGCCAGGTCATGGTGCTCTGCCCCACGACCATTCTGGCCCAGCAGCACTATGAGACGTTCTTTGAGCGCTTTGCCCCGTTTGGCCTCGAGGTCGAAGTGCTCAGCCGCTTCCGCACCCCGGCGCAGCAAAAGCGCGCGCTTAAGGCGTTTGCCGAGGGCACGATCGACGTGCTCATCGGCACGCACCGCTTGCTTTCTGCCGACGTGAACCCCAAGAACCTGGGCATGGTGATCATCGACGAGGAGCAGCGCTTTGGTGTGCAGCACAAGGAGCAGCTCAAGAACCTGCGCGAGCAAATCGACGTGCTCACGCTTTCGGCAACGCCTATTCCGCGAACCATGCAGATGGCCACGAGCGGCGTGCGCGACATGAGCCTGATCACCACACCGCCGACCGGGCGTCGTCCCGTGATCGTGCACGTGGGGGAGTACGACCCCGATGTGGTGAGCGCGGCGATTCGCCTGGAGGTGGGCCGCGGCGGCCAGGTGTACTACGTGTCCAACCGCGTTAAGACCATCGATGACGCCGTGGCGCGCGTGCATGAGGCCGCGCCCGAGGCGCGCGTGGGCGTGGCACACGGCAAGATGAGCCCGCGCGAGGTCGAGGACGTGATGATTGAGTTCGCGACCAAAAAGATCGATGTGCTCATCGCCACGACCATCGTGGAGAGCGGCATCGACAACGCAACGGCCAACACGCTGATCATCGAGGACTCGCAGCGCCTTGGCCTGGCGCAGCTCTACCAGCTCAAGGGCCGTGTGGGCCGCTCTGCCACGCAGGCCTACGCGTACTTTATGTTCCCCGGCGAGCTGCCGCTCACCGAGGAGGCAACGGCGCGCCTGACCGCACTTTCCGAGTTCCAGGACCTGGGCAGCGGCATGCGCATCGCCATGCGCGACCTAGAGATCCGTGGCGCCGGTTCGCTTATGGGAGCCGAGCAGCACGGCAACCTGTCGAGCGTGGGCTTTGATCTGTTTACGCAGATGCTGGGCCAGGCCGTGGCCGAGGCGCGCGGCGATGACGACGCCGGCGTGGAGGCGGCGAGCGTGGGTATTAACCTGCCGGCCGACTACTTCTTGTCCGAGGAGTACCTGCCGGCGGTGGACCAGCGCGTGCTCGTGTACCGTAAGCTCGCAGCGGCCGAGGACCTGGAGAGCATTGACGAGGTGCAGGAAGAGACCGAGGCCGCGCATGGTGAGCTGCCGTTGGCGGGACTCAACCTGTTCAATCGCGCGCGCATCCGCATTCGCGGCGAGCGCCTGGGGCTCGAGAGCGTCACGCTCAGCGGCGGTCGCATCACGTTTTTGGGCGTCGACGTGCCCAAGAAGGTGGCCTTTGAGCTTAAGACCCGCTATGGCGCGGTGAACTTCCCCAAGAGCCGCAAGTTGTCGGTGCCCTACAAGGCGGGCGCCGGCGCGGGCAGCGGCCTGGGTCGCGGTCTCGACGCCAACGACGGCACCGGCCCCGTGGCCGCGGCACTCATGCTGTTGCAGCAGTTGGGTGCGAGCGACGACGACTAACGGTTCGACGCTGCAAACGCCCCATTTGGGCACTCTGGTTCCATCGAAAGGAAAGCATGTTCGGATACATCTATAAGAAAGACGTCGCCATTATCGCGGTTGTCCTGTGTCTTTGTCTGGGCGTGGGTAGTTTCTTCGACTATCAGATTTCGAGCGCGCTGTTCAACATCGGCAGCATGTACGGTCGTTTTGTCGAGGCGGCCGGCGAGTTGCCGTTCGAGCTGACGGCGAGCATCGCGGGCGTTATGCTCGTGCGCTCGGCACGCCCCGATTCCAGGGGGAGCAAATGGCTCGCTGCGCTGGGCGTTTTGATCAACGTGGGTCTGGTCGGCTACGAGATTATCGGATCGCTGCGCGTCGGCGGCAAGCTCATCGCGTTTCAGCTGGTGCTGACGTTTGTGCTGGTCATTGCGGTTAACGTTATTGCCTATCGCCTCACGCGCGCGACCGCGCCCGACGAGCTCACGCGCTGGGCGTTGATGGTACTTGCCGTGTGGGTCGCTCAGGCCATTATCCTCAACGTGATCGTCAAGCCGCTGTGGTCGCGCCCGCGCATGCGCGTGATCGAGGTGACGCCGGGGCTCGATTTTCAGCCGTGGTGGGTGATCGGCAACCCCGACAAGTGGGCCTTTATCGCCGCCGGCGTGATCAAGGACGGGTTCAAGTCGTTCGCGAGCGGACACACGGCGCACGCGGCGATCGGCCTTATGCTCGCAGGGCTTCCCGCGGCGGCCTTTAAGGAAAAACCTTCGCGTCGCCGGGCGGTCTTTTGGACGGCGGCTGTGGTCTCGGCACTCGTCGCCTTTGGTCGTATCGTGATCGGAGCTCACTTTTTGAGCGACGTGAGCTGCGGCTTTGCTCTGGTACTGGCACTTGAGTGCCTTGCCGCGCGCATTGCCTATCCCAGCGGCGTACAATAGCTCCGTTTGAATCATCTGACCGATACCCGGTAAGAGAGGATTGCCATGCTCGCGTTTAACAACGATTATTCCCACGGTGCACATCCGGCAGTGCTGCAGGCACTCGTCGATACCAACATGGAGCCGCAGCCCGGCTACGGTACCGATGCGCACACCGAGCGTGCCAAGCAGCTTATCCGCGAGGCTTGTCAGGCCCCCGATGCTGACGTGTTTTTTCTGGTGGGCGGCACTCAGGCCAACGCGACGGTGATCGACATGCTGCTTGCGCCCTACGAGGGCGTCGTTGCTGCCGAGACTGGCCACGTCGCCTGCCATGAGGCGGGTGCTATCGAGTTTGGCGGCCACAAGGTGCTCACCATCCCCGGCTACGAGGGCAAGATGCACGCCGAGGACCTCGAGAACTATATCCAGGTGTTCTACGAAAACGAGAGCTACGAGCACACGGTGTTCCCGGGTGCCGTGTATGTGAGCCTATCGACCGAGTACGGCACGCTGTACTCCAAGGCCGAGCTCGCGGCGATTCACGCGGTGTGCCAGAAGCGCGAGATTCCGCTGTTTGTGGATGGCGCCCGCCTGGCCTATGCGCTGGCGGCCGATGAGTGCGACATTACCCTGCCCGAGCTGGCGCAGCTGTGTGACGTGTTCTACATCGGCGGCACCAAGTGCGGCGCGCTTTGCGGCGAGGCCGTGGTGTTTTGCGGCATGCGCGCTCCGGCGCATCCCATTCCGCGCATTAAGCAGCACGGCGCGCTGTTGGCCAAGGGTCGCCTGACGGGCGTCCAGTTTGAGGCACTCTTTACCGATGGCCTGTATTTTGAGATTGGTCGCCAGGCGATTGAGACCGCTCAGGCGCTGCGTCGCGTGCTGCACGAGCGCGGCTACCAGTTCTTCTTGGAGACGCCGACCAACCAGCAGTTCGTGATTCTGCCCAACGAAGACATGGCCCGCATTCGCGAGCATGTCTCGATCGAGTACTGGGAAAAGTACGACGAGACCCACACGGTGGTGCGTTTTTGCACCAGCTGGGCCACGACGCAGGAGGATATCAACGCGCTGGCGGCTGTCCTGTAGCCTGATGTAATGACGAGGGGCCGCCTTGCGCTGGGTTTGGCGCAGGGTGGCCCTTGCTTTTGGGGGAGAAGGGTTGTATGACCGAGATGTCCGAGCCGACGATTCGCCTGGCGGCGCCCGATGACGCGTCGGCGTTGCTTGCCATCTATGAGCCATATGTGCGCGAGACGGCGATAACCTGCGAATACGAGGTGCCGAGCGTTGAGGAGTTCGCCGGGCGCATCGAGCGCGCGCTCGAGCGCTATCCGTATCTGGTGATGGAGCTGGACGGGCGTCCGGTAGGCTATGCCTATGTGAGTCCGCTCAACAGCCGCGAGGCATACGACTGGTCGGTCGAGACATCGATCTACCTGGCGCGCGACGTGCGCCACGGCGGGCTGGGCCGCAAGCTGCACGATGCGCTCAAGCAATGCCTGATCGCGATGGGCATCACCAATATGTGCGCGCTCATCGCCGTGCCGCACGACAAGGACGACGAGTATCTGACGCACAACAGTCAGGATTTCCATGCCCATATGGGCTACCGCCTGGTGGGTACGTTTGACCGCTGTGCCCAGAAGTTCGGCCGCTGGTACGACATGTGCTGGATGGAGTTGGTCCTGGCCGAGCGCGTCCCTAACCAACCCAAACCAACCTGGTTCCCCGACCTCCTCGCCTAAAACCACCACAAAGGGGACAGGCACCTTTGTGGTGGTTTTGGTGTTGGTTAGCCGATGGGCTCGGTGTATTTGGCGCGGTCGGTGCGCTGGATGCGCTTGGAGACATGGAGCGGGCGGCCGTCGGTGTCGTAGACGTAGTCGGTGATCAGGATCAGCGCCTGCCCGCGCTTGACGTTGAGCAAAAACGCCTCGTTTTGCGAGGCGTAGCACACCTCAAAGGTCTTATGCCCCTGTGCCGGCGCGCGATGGAATTCTTGGCGCAGCGTGGCGTAGAGCGAACCGTTGATATCGCGGTCGATGAGTGCTTCAAAGCTCGGTGGTAGATAGGTGGTCTCCAGGCACAGTGGCGCATCGTCCAGATAACGCAGGCGGACAAGTTTGACGAGCTTGCTGCCCACGGCGACATCAAAAAACCTGGCCGCATTGCCCGCGGCCTTGGCAAAGCCCGAGTCCACCGTGCGCGTGGTGGGCTTCATGCCCTGACCCTGGACCTGCGCCGTATAGCTCGAAAACACCAGATTGTTCTCGTGGAGTGCCGGCGTGTCGGCCACAAAGGCGCCGCGCCCGCGCTCGGTGCGAACCAGACCCTCATCAGCTAGTACCTTAAGGGCATGGCGCACGGTGCTGCGCGACAGCCCCGATTCGTTTATGAGTTCCATCTCGGACGGCAGCTTGTCTCCACGTGCGTAGGTGCCGGAGGCGATGCGGTCGCGCAGCATGCCCGCCAAGCGCTCGTATTGGGTCAGTCTCTTTTTAGATGAAGCGTTCATGCGATCAACCTGTATCTAACCTGTATGAATATCTAATCAGGCATGTATTCAATACGACAACAAAACCGCTGGTATCCAGTTATCGAAAACCGCATCAGCAAAATTTCTAAGACAAATATAGCATACAACTAGTCGACATAACCAAAACATGTATGTAACTTGTATGCCTGTGATGAGCATCAAACGAGAAGAAAGGCTGATGCACGATGACTACTCAGGAACAGGTTAAGGATGTCGTTTCCCAGGTTTTGGCTGACAAGGCAGACAAGGGCGGCATCAAGCGCGTCGTGTGGATTGGCGCCGGCGGATCCAACGGCGGCAACTATCCTGCCCAGTACTTTATGGAGCACGAGGCCACGCAGGTCGTGAGCTCCAGCTACACCAGCAACGAGTTCGTGCACGCCACGCCCGCCTATGTCAACGAGAGCACCTTGGCCGTCGTCGTGTCCATGCGCGGCACCAAGGAGACCATCGTCGCCGCCCAGGTCGCCAAGGACCATGGCGCCAGCACCATCGCCATCTATGTTGACGAGTCCGGCCTCACCGAGGTCTGCGACTACAAGATCCAGTATGACAGCCTGGCCGTCGACGAGTCCTGCATGGGCCGCACCAACTCCGCCGTCGTGACCATGATCGCCATGGAGCTTACGCAGCAGACCGAGGGCTATGCCGAGTACGAGACCGCTATGGCCGCCTTCGACTTGGTCGATCCCATCTATCGCAAGGCCGTCGAGTACACCCGTCCGCTCGCTGCCAAGTGGGCCGAGCAGAACGCCGACAAGCCCTGCATCAACGTCATGGCTCAGGGCCCGCTTTTTGGTGCCGCCTACGTCTTTAGCATCTGCAACGTGCAGGAGATGCTGCAGATCGACTCCTGCACCATCAACACCTGCGACTTCTTCCACGGCCCCTTCGAGATCCTGGACAAGCGCACCTCGCTGTTCCAGCTCATCAGCGTCGGCCGCAGCCGCTGCAACGACGAGCGCGGCATCCGCTTCGTCAACCAGTACGGTGGCGAGCGCGTCTATCAGCTCGACGCCAAGGAGCTCGGCCTCAACGACATCAAGGACAGCGTGAGCGAGTACTTCAACCACCTGATCTTTGCCCCGATCCTCAACAACGTGTACATGCGTGCACTCTCTGCAGTCACCCACAAGGACTACATGACGCGCCGCTACATGTGGAAGCTGGACTACTAAGAGTTACGCGGTTTTACCAAACCGCGTAACGGGCCGACGCTGCAAACCCACCTGAGCGGCAATCTGCCTTTCAGCTTCAGCGGCATGACCAGGAGGTCAATGCCGCTTCGCTTCAAGGCGCCTTGCTCGCTCAGGTGGGTTTTCGCTGACGTTGCCAAAGCATCGGCGTCGCCTTGGTCCAGATGTGGCACTTGGGGACAGTCCTAGTCGTTGGGGACGTTCTTAAATGACTAGTCATCCAAGAACGTCCCCAACGACTACTCATTTAAGTACGTCCCCAATGAGTACCCAATGAGTATGTGGGGAGCGGATTTTTCCGCTCGCCGATTTGTGTCTTGAAAAATGTATATAACGACTATAACGTAGTGTGAAACATATTGGAAACAATACCGAGGAGGCTGCGTTGAAGAAAAGCAATCTGGGCTATGTGCTGGTGCTGGTCGCCGCGCTTATGTGGGGCAGCATCGGAATCTTTGTAAACGGCATCTCGGCCATGGGCGTTTCGTCCCAGAGCATGGCTGCCTTTCGCTTGTTGGTCGGAGCGCTTATCTTGGCGCCGGTCCTGATGTTTATGGGCTGCCGTCCGGGTGAGGGGTCTACCGTGGCTCAGGGTCCGCTGGCACTGTTCAAGGCAAGCCCTAAAGAGCTTGTTCCCTGCGCGCTTGTCGGTATCGTCGGTTTGGCCGCCGCCAACACCTGCTATTACGAGTGCATGGGCGAGGTGGGCATGTCCACGGCCTCGGTGCTGCTCTACACCTCGCCGGTGTTTGGCGTCATGCTCGGCCGCGTGCTTTATCGCGAGGACGTGACCCCCAACAAGCTCGTTGCCATTGTCTTTAACATCGTTGGCTGCGTGCTTGCAGTGACCAATGGCGACCTTTCCGGTTTCCATTTTTCGGTTTGGGGCGTCACGTCGGGCGTGATTGCAGGTCTTTGTGGTGCGTCGCTCGCGGTGTTTAGCCGGATAGCAACCAAGACGGTCCACCCGCTGGCTGTCACGTTTTGGGGCTTTGTTTTTGGCGGTGCGGTTATGGCGGCTATCGCGGCTCCGTGGCCGGATGTTGCCGCGGCAATGTCGCCACAGCTGCTGCTGCTGTTCCTTGGCTTTGGACTCATCCCCACAGCCGTGGCTTACATCTTATATATGCAGGGTCTGTCCATGGGGCTCGAGACATCGAAAGTTCCCGTCGTAATGTCATTCGAGACGGTCGTCACCGTACTGCTGGGCATTGGTGTCTACGCCGAGCCCGCCGGCGCGATCAAAGTCCTGGGCATCGTGCTGGTGCTCGCGTCCATCCTGATTATGAACACCGACTTCTCTAAGCTGCGCAACAGTGTGTTTGTCGGTCATGTCATTGAGAGCATGACCTTTAAGCCCAACGCGTGGTGGACGGAGAAATCGCAGGACATGGATCTGTTTAAGGAGCGCACCGGCATTGCGCTGGAACCCACCGTGCAGGAAAGCCCCTGGTACTTCGTGCGATAGAGGATTGCGTGCAGGGTCTGACCTGGGGTTATCCAGCCAGCGCCGGCCTACCCGGCCCTAACGTTTCAAGTACGTTAAACCCGTCAACGGTCGATTTTCACCCGCGAACGGTCTTTATACTAATTAGCAATATAAGCGACGTATAAGACGTTATAATGACCATAACGAAAAAGGAGGAGGCAAGATGAATCAGATCATTCTCGCATCTCATGGCGGCCTGGCCGCAGGCGCCAAAGACACGCTCGAGATGGTTCTCGGCGACGTGTCGAACGTCCACGTCGTGTCGCTTGCTCGTGACGACAAGGAGCCCATCACCAATAAGGTGGACGCCCTGATCGCCACGTTCAACGCGGACGACACCGTCTATGTGCTGACCGATATGCTCGGCAGCTCGGTCAACAACAACATGGTCGAGCTTTCCAAGAACGGCACGAAGTTCACGGTAATCAGCGGTTTCAACATCCCGCTGGCGCTCACGCTCGCTATGAGCCCCGTCCCCGTCAAGGGTGCCGAGCTCGCAGCCCTCATCAACGAGGCCCGCACCGGCCTGACCAACCCCAACGCACCGGTCGAGGCCGCCGCGGCTCCCGCCAAGAAGGCCAAGGCGTCCCGTCACAGCTCCGGTCCCGCCAAGATCGTCCTCGCACGTCTTGACTACCGTCTGCTGCACGGCCAGGTCGTCTTTACCTGGACCACCAAGGTTCAGGCCGAGCGCATCATCGTCGTCGACAACGCTGCCGCCAACGATGACATCAAGAAGGGCGCTCTTAAGCTGGCCAAGCCCCAGGGCGTGCGTCTGAACGTCTTCACCGTCGAGCGTGCCCTCGCCAAGATGGACAAGCTCAACACCCTCGGCGAGCGCGTCATGTTCGTCTTTGGCAACACGGCCGAGATGCTGCAGTTCTGCCAGGGCTACAAGCTCGACGCCATCAACCTGGGCGCCACCGCCAACCACGACGGCGCCGATCAGGTCGGCGGCAAGGACAGCTCCGTCTTCCTCGACGCCACCCAGAAGGCCGACGTCAACCAGCTGCTCGACATGGGCATCAAGCTCTATGTCCAGCAGACCCCTACGTATCAGAGCGTCGACATCGACGCCAAGCTGTAATCAACCAGGCTTTTGCCTGACTGAAAGGAGAAGGGTATGAATACGTTCATCAGTGCGGTGCTCGTCGGCCTCGTCGGCGTGTTCTGCATGTGGGACTCCCGCCTGCTCGGTCGTCTTAACTTCGAGCAGCCCCTCGTTGGCGCCACGCTCGTCGGTCTGCTGCTGGGCGATGTGCCCACCGGCCTTGCCGTCGGTGCCGCCGTCGAGCTCGTGTCCATGGGCCTGGTGCAGGTCGGCGCCGCCGTTCCGCCCGATATGGTCCTGGGCGGCATCGTGGCCGCTGCCTTTGCGTGCCTGACCGATGCTTCTGCCGAGACCGCCATGACGATCGCCATCCCGGTCGCCGTCCTGGGTCAGCTCCTCGGCATCGTGTTCCGTTCCATCATCGCCGCCCTCACCCATGTGGCAGATAACGCGATCGATAACGGTAACTTCAAGACCGCCTACCGTATGCACATCTGCGCCGGCTCCGGTCTGTACGCTGTCATGTACTTCCTGCCGATCTTCCTCGCCGTCTTTGTTGGTACCGACCTGGTTCAGGCCATCGTCAACATGGTTCCCGAGTGGCTGTCCACTGGTCTTAACGTTTCGACCAAGATCATGACTGCCTACGGCTTGGCCCTGCTGCTCACCATGATGATCAAGAAGGGCATGACTCCGTTCCTGTTCATCGGTTTCCTGCTCGCCGCTTACCTCAACCTGTCCGTCATCGCGGTCGCTCTGATCGGTGTGTGCCTGGCTGTCGTCTTCATGGGCTTCAAGTTCAACGGTTCCCATGCAGCCGCCGGTGTCGATTCCGACTACGATCCGCTCGAAGACGACGAAGACTAAGGAGGAACACACTATGGCAACCGCAACCAAGGACGTGTCCCTGAACAAGAAGGTCAGCCAGTTCTTCTGGCGCTCCTGGGCCATCCAGGCCTCTTGGAACTACGAGCGTCAGATGAACATGGGCTTCCTCTACGGCATGGTTCCCACGCTCGATCGCCTCTATCCGGATGAGTCCGACCCCAAGCAGCTTGCTGCTAAGAAAGAGGCTTACCACCGTCACATGGCGTTCTACAACTGCACCCCGCAGACGAGCGCTTTCATCCTGGGCCTCTCCGCCTCCATGGAGGAGGAGTACGCCAAGGATCCCGAGAACTTCGATCCCGATTCGATCAACGCGGTCAAGACCTCCCTCATGGGTCCGCTTTCCGGCATCGGTGACTCCTTCTTCCAGGGCACCATCCGCGTTATCGCCTTTGGCCTTGGCGTTCAGCTGGCTCAGCAGGGCTCCATCATGGGCCCGATTCTGGCCATGCTCATCTCCATCGTCCCCTCTGTGCTGATCACTTGGTTCGCAGCCAAGATGGGCTATCAGGGCGGCCACGAGTACCTGAGCAAGCTTCAGGGCGGCGACCTCATGGAGAAGCTCATGTATGTCTGCGGCATCGTGGGTCTTATGTCCGTGGGCGGGATGATCGCTACGCTGATCGGCGCCACCACCCCGCTGCAGTTCGCTGAGGGCACCGTCGTTATCCAGGACATCCTGGACGGCATGATGCCCCAGATGATCTCCCTTGGCCTCACCGGCCTTATGTACTGGCTCATCAAGAAGAACGTCAACACCGGTTGGCTTCTCGTGATCGCCATTGTGGGCGGCATCGCCCTCTCCGCGGTCGGCATCCTGGCTTAGTCGCGACTAAGCGCCTAACCGCTTTCCCCCGGGGGCCTGCCTGGCATCCCATACCCCAGGCAGGCTTCCATCCCTAAATGTGTCAAAGGGACAGTTCCTTTGACACATCCTCAACGGACCGGCGACTCGGTCCAAATCACGGTAACCCTGCGAGCGCCCGGCAATGTGGCGCCGCAAAAATTGAAAGGAATGTGTCAGATGTACGAGATCGACCTTAACCTCCCTAAGCAGATCGTCGCTGACGTCCTGTCCAACCACGAGATCCACAGCGTCGCCTTCGTCGGCTGCGGTGCCTCCATGTCCGACCTTTACCCCGCCAAGTACTTCCTGGCCAACAACACGGACAAGCTGAACGTTCAGATCTTCACCGCTAACGAGTTCAACTACGACACGCCTTCCTGGGTCAACGAGCACACCTTCGTGATCACCTGCTCCCTCGGTGGCTCCACGCCCGAGACCGTCGAGGCCAACAAGACCGCCAAGAAGCACAACTGCCCGGTCGTCTCCCTCACCAACAAGGCTGGCTCCGCTCTGACCGTCGACGC
>JAXJCX010000077.1:0-9890 GCA_036302225.1 Collinsella sp. | reverse complement strand
GAGCGTCAAGCATGGCCTGATTGTCGTTATTGCCTCGGACCGCGGCCTTGCCGGCGGTTTCAATACGACGGTGGAGCGCACGGCCGAAAAGCTCGCCGCTTCTTGGGCGAACGACGGCATCGAGTGCGAGATCATCGCGTGTGGGCGCAAACCGGCCACGTATTTCCGTGACCGCGAAAACGTCGTCATGCACTTTGAGGGCAACTCCTCTGAGCCCGATTTCAATCAGGCCCGCATGATCTCCTCTCATATCTGCGATGCGTATCGTGCCGGTGAGCTTGACCGTGTCGAGCTTGTCTACCACCACGCCAAGAACCGCGTGGATCAGGAGCTTCGCGTCGAGCACTTGCTGCCGCTCGATCCCGAGATGATCGCTATGGCCCACGGTCCGCGTAAGAACGAGACCGACGCCCCTAAGCGCATCTCGTCCACGTTCGAGTTCGTGCCCTCTCCCGAGCATGTTCTCGGCAAGCTTGTACCGTCGTATATCCTGACGGTCATCTACCAGGCCCTGATCGATTCGGCGGCCGCCGAGCAGGGTGCACGCCGCAAGGCCATGCACTCCGCGACGGAAAACGCCACCGCGATCATCTCGACCCTTACCCGCACGTATAGTCGCGTGCGTCAGGCTTCGATCACGACCGAGATTAACGAGATCGTTGGCGGAGCCTCAGCATTGGAGGAACAGTAATGGCTAATAACACCGTACAGCTTGCGGTCGAGGAAGCCACCAAGAAGACGACTGCCGGTGATGGTCGCATCGTGCGTATCATCGGCCCTGTCGTCGACGTCAAGTTTGACGGCGCGGTGCCCCCGATCTACAACGCGCTCACGGTCGAGGCCGAGACCCCGATCGGTCATCTGAGCACGATCCTCGAGGTCGAGAGCCAGCTTCCGGGCGGCGTCGTCCGCACGGTCGCCATGTCCTCGACCGACGGCCTGCAGCGCGGCCTCATTGCCACCGATACCGGTGAGCCCATGAAGATGCCCGTTGGCCCCAAGACGCTCGGCCGTATTTGGAACGTTATGGGCAAGCCCGTCGACGGCAAGCCTATGCCCGAGGTGGAGGAGTTCTATCCCATCCACCATGCGGCGCCCCGTTTCGACGAGCTCACCACCAAGACCGAGATCTTCGAGACCGGCATCAAGGCCGTCGACCTGCTTGAGCCCTACATCCGTGGCGGCAAGACAGGCCTGTTCGGCGGCGCCGGCGTCGGCAAGACCGTTTTGATTCAGGAGCTCATCAACAACCTCGCCCAGGAGCACGGCGGCACCTCGGTGTTCACCGGCGTCGGCGAGCGTACTCGTGAGGGCACCGACCTGTTCCTCGAGATGAGCGAGTCGGGCGTTATCGACAAGACTTGCTTGGTCTACGGTCAGATGAACGAGCCGCCTGGAGCGCGTCTGCGCATCGGTCTGGCCGGCCTTACCACCGCTGAGTACTTCCGCGATCGTGGCCAGGACGTTCTGCTGTTCATCGATAACATTTTCCGCTTCTCCCAGGCCGGTTCCGAGGTTTCCGCACTGCTGGGCCGTATGCCGTCCGCCGTTGGCTACCAGCCCACGCTGGCAACCGAGATGGGCGACCTCCAGGAGCGCATTACCTCGACCAAGACGGGCTCCATTACTTCCGTCCAGGCTGTCTACGTCCCCGCAGACGACCTGACCGACCCGGCGCCTGCCACGACGTTCACCCACCTCGACGCTACCACGGTTCTTTCGCGTAGCATTTCGTCGCTCGGCCTGTTCCCGGCCATCGACCCGCTCGCGTCTTCTTCCGACGCCCTCGATCCCTCGATCGTCGGCGAGGAGCACTACCGTGTCGCCGTCAAGGTCCAGGAGCTCCTGCAGGAGTACTCCGACCTTCAGGACATCATTGCCATTCTGGGTATGGACGAGCTGTCCGAGGAGCAGCGCCTTACGGTCAACCGTGCCCGTAAGATTCAGCAGTTCCTCTCGCAGTCCTTCCATGTCGCCGAGAAGTTCACAGGCAACCCCGGCGTCTACGTCCGTGTCGAGGATACCGTCCGCTCCTTCGCCGAGATTGTCGACGGCAAGGCCGATGACCTGCCCGAGCAGGCATTCCGCTATGCCTCCACGATTGAGGACGTGCGTGAGCGCGCCCGCAAGATGGAGGAGAAGTAGGTTATGCGTATCCGCATCGTGTGCCCCGTGAGCCTCGCCTATGAGGGTGACGCTGCGTTTGTGTCGATTCCGTCTACGGATGGCGAGTTTGGCGTTTTACCTGCTCACTCCAGCGAAATCTGCACGATCGACCGCGGTTACGTTCGCGTTTCCGATAAGGCCATGGGCACTGTCGACCACACGTTTGCCGTGGTCGGCGGCTACGCCCAGGTCGCGGACGATGTCGTGACCGTCCTCGCCGAGCGCGCTTGCGATTTGGCGACCGTCGATGCCGACAAGGTTAAAGCTGATATTCAAGGTTTTGAAGAGAAGCTGGGTAATTTGTCGGAGGATGATGCACGCCGCGCCTACCTCTATAATGAAATCGCATGGTGTAAGCTCAAGCTTGCCCAATAGTCAAACGCTTTAGCGTTCGACCATTTGCGAACACATCATGCCCGGGATGGCCCAGCCACCCCGGGCATGCTTTTTGAAAGGGTAGACCTTGGATATTATCCGCGTTGAGGGTGGCCACGCCATCGGAGGTTCCGTGCCTGTTTCGGGTGCAAAGAACTCCGCGCTCAAACTTATGGCGGCAACGCTTCTGGCGCCGGGCAAGACGACGCTGCGGAACGTGCCCGATATTTCCGATGTCCACGTGATGGGCAAGGTGCTCAAGGGCATGGGCGCCACGATTGAAGTTCTCGATGAGCACACGCTCGAAATCGATACCTCCCAGGTTGATTCCTGGGAGGCTCCCTACGAGCTTGTCGCCAAGATGCGCGCCTCTACGGCCGTGATGGGCCCCCTGCTGGGTCGTTTCCATCGCGCCAAGATCGCCATGCCGGGCGGCTGCAACCTGGGCGCTCGCAAGATCGATATGCATATCTTGGGTCTCGAGGCTCTGGGCGTCGAGTTCGACACCGCCCACGGCTACATCAACGCTAATGCGCCCCAAGGTCTGCGCGGTACCACCGTCACGCTCGAGTTTGCCAGTGTCGGTGCGACCGAGAACCTCATTATGGCATCCGTGCGCGCGCAGGGTACCACGGTTATCGACAACGCGGCCCGCGAGCCCGAGATCGTCGACCTCGCCAACATGCTCAACGAGATGGGTGCCAAGATCATCGGCGCGGGCACGCCCGTCGTGACCATCGAGGGCGTGGAGGAGCTGCATCCCGTTACCCATTGCGTGGTGGGAGACCGTATCGAGGCCGGTACCTTTATCGTCGCCGGCGCCCTCATGGCCGATGAACGCGGCGTCGATGTTACGGGCTTCTGCCCCATCCACTTGGGCATGGTGCTCAAAAAGATGGAACTTATGGGCATCGAGTGCGAGCGTATCGAGAACGGTGTCCACGTCAATCGCGCCGAGCGCATCAAGCCGGTCGATATCCAGACGCTTCCGTTCCCGGGTTTCCCGACCGACATGCAGGCGCAGATCATGGTGCTTTCGGCCCTTGCCGACGGAAGCTCCGTAATTACCGAGAACATCTTCGAGAACCGCTTCATGTTCGCCTCCGAGCTCGTGCGTATGGGTGCCGATATTCGTATCGAGAGCCATCACGCCATGATTCACGGCGTTAAGGGCTTCTCGGGCGCACAGGTCACCTCACCCGACCTGCGTGGCGGCGCGGCTCTTGTGGTTGCCGGTCTTATCGCCGATGGCGTTACCGAGGTCTCGGCCATCCATCACATCAAACGTGGCTACGAGCAGTTTGTCGAAAAGCTGCAGGCGCTTGGCGCGCATGTCGAACATGCCACCGTTCCCGATCCCGTCATCTACTAATGCAGGTTGCCTATGTTTAACAAGAAGCCCCTAGCGGATAACACCCGAAGACCCTCGACTGGCGCGCAGGCCAAGATCTACAGTCGCGACAATGTCGCACGCTATTCCGAGCGCGCCCGTCAGCGCCGTCGCGGCCGCACGGTTCGCCGTGTCGCGCTCATCGCCGTGCTCGGTGTGTTGCTGAGCGCCACGACTGCTGCGGGTCTGTGGTTTGCCACTATCATGGGCAAGCTTGGCGACTCCAATGTCATTACCAACAACCTGCGCCAGATTCTGGTCGATACCAATGAGGCAAAAGATCCGTTCTACGTGTTGCTTCTTGGTACCGACGGTCGTCCGGGCGAGGATACGTATCGTGCCGACTCGATTATCCTGGCACGCATCGACCCCACGCAAAAGCAGGCGACGCTCATTTCCGTTCCGCGCGACACCAAGGTCGTGTACAAGGGCGAGACCATGAAGATCAACGCCTGCCACACCGTTGGCGGCGCCGAGGCCATGGTCCAGGCGGTCAACGAGCTGTGCGGCGTGCAGATTTCTCACTATGCCGAGGTCAGCTTTGACGGCATGCAGTCGCTTATTGATTCGGTTGGCGGTATCGACATCAACGCGACCGACGACGTCGACGATCCCGAGCACCTGGATATTAAGATTACCGCTGGTCAGCAGCATATGGACGGCGCTACTGCCCTTACCTATGCCCGCTGCCGCTACACCTATGCCGACGGCGATTACACGCGCATGCGCCATCAGCGTCAGGTGCTTGGCGCCCTTGCCAACCAGATTCTCAATAACTTCGATGCCACGAAGATCTTTGGCCTGGTTAATTCGCTGTCCGATATGCTTGTAACCGATATGAGCGTTCAGGATATCGTCTCCACGGTTAATGCCATGCGCGGCATGGATGTCGAGGGCATCTACTCGGCCAACCTGCCTTCGTATGCTGACGACAGCACTATGATCGACGGCGTGAGCTATGTCTTTGTCTACGAAGACGAGCTTAAGGAAATGATGGCCCGCGTCGACGCCGGTGAGGATCCCAAGGGCCCCAACACCATGGGCCTTTCAGACGGCTCCAGCTCCACGATCGGTGACCTCAACAACAATACGTCCGAGGACTACGCATATGGCACCGCGACCTCGTCGGGTGGCTCGGACGATTCCGACGATTCGAGCGACGGCTCCGATTACTACGAAGAGCCCACCGGTGACGGCAACGGCTACGAAGCCAACTACTAAGTTACGGCGTTTTACCAAACGCTGTAACGGCTCGACGCTGCGCGCCGCCCAGGGCGACAATTTGTCATTCAAAAGGCAGGGCATGACCAGAAGGTCAATGCCCTGCCTTTTTCATGCCAACTTGTTCGCCTTGGACGTTGCTCGCTGACGTTGGCTCAACCTGCGATGCCGACTACTTTTCTTGCACCAAAAATCGCCCCGTTCTCTGTTGAGGACGGGGCGATTCGTCTTTTGGGCTTATGCGGCCAGTCTTATGCGAAACGGGCGACAAGCTCCTGCAGGACGTCGGTCATCTTGACGAGTGAGCTGACCGGGACAAACTCGTTGACGCCGTGGTAGCAGTAACCGCCTGTCGAGAGGTTGGGGCAGGGCAGGCCACGGAACGACAGCTGGGCGCCGTCAGTGCCGCCGCGAATCGGCAGCACCTGGGGCTCGACGTCGCAGGCAAGGAAGGCATCCTTGGCGACATCGATCAGCTCCGGGTAGTCGCGGACGATCTCGGCCATGTTGCGGTACTGGTGCTTAATCTCGACCGTTACGCACTCCTCGCCCAGTCGCTGGTTGAGCAGTGCGGCGGCGGCATCCATCAGCTCGAGCTTCTGCTGGAACTTGGCGGCATCGTGATCACGGACGATATAGCGCGCCGTGGCATGGTCGACCGTTGCCGAGACGCCCTCAAGGTGATAGAAGCCCTCGTAGCCCTCGGTGTATTCCGGGCGCTGCTCGTAGGGGAGCAGGGCGTTGAAGTCGCAGAACAGGTTGCCCGCGTTGACCATGCGCCCCTTGGCGTCGCCGGGGTGAATGGACTGGCCCTCAAAGCGAACGGTTGCCTCGGCGGCGTTGAAGCACTCCCACTCAAGCTCGCCAACCGGACCGCCGTCGACCGTGTAAGCGTACTTGCAGCCGAAGGCCTCGATATCCAACAGCTCGGCACCGTGACCGATTTCCTCGTCCGGGCAGAAGCAAATGCCGAGCGCGGGATGGGGCAGGGATGGATCCTGCGCGATGCGTGCGACAAGCGCCATGATTTCGGCGACACCCGCCTTGTCGTCGGCGCCCAGCAGCGTAGTTCCGTCGGTGCAGACAAGGTCCTCACCCACCAGGTTGTTGAGGGCAGGAAGTTTGGCGGTGCTCATGGACACGGGCTTGCCGTCGACGATGCCGCAAACCAGATCGCCGCCCTCGTAGTGCACGATGTGCGGCGCTACGCCGGCGCCCGGCGCGACCTCGGTGGTATCGAGGTGCGCGATCAGGCCCAGGGCGGGCTTATTCTCGGAACCGGCGCTAGCGGGAATGTGCGCGCAGACATAGGCGTTTTCGGTTACATGGGCATCGGTTGCACCCAGCTCGCGCAGTTCTTCGGCAAGCATGTTGGCAAGGTCGAACTGTACGGTGCTCGACGGCACCTGGTCGCAGCTGGCATCCTCGGACTGCGTGTTGATCTGGACATAGCGCAAAAAACGCTCGAGGACGTCGGGGTCCGTGGTGGTGTTTTCCATAAAGATCGCTCCAATCTTGGTCGTCGTGTGCAACAAGAACTCTAGCACGGTATGCCGCGGCATACCGCGACGCTTGGATGAGGTAGAATCAGCCATTGAGTGCAGAAGGGACGGATGTTCATGGATACGACAAATAGCTCGCGCGAGCTACACCTAACGGTGGCGAACGAAGACTACTTGGAGTGCATGGTTCGCATCGAAAGTGAAGATGGGGAGACCGGCGGCGTGCGGTCGGTCGATATCGCACAGCGCCTTGGCGTCTCGAAGGCATCGGTCAACAAGGCGGTTTCGGCTCTCAAGGCATCTGAACTTGTCGAACAGTCTCACTACGGCAAAGTTATCCTGACTGACCGTGGGCGCGAGGTCGGCTCGGCTATCTGGTATCGCCATCGTCTGGTCCGCACGTTTTTGGTTCAGGAGCTCGGTGTCGAATTTGAGCGAGCCGATTCCGAGGCCTGCATGATGGAGCATGCTCTATCCGAGGACACGATGAACCGCTGGCTCGCCTATCTCGAAAAGCAGGGAATCAGCGTCGAGGAATAGCGGGATATATATGGATACGAGTTATTACAACCGCTTTGGTGCCGAGGAACTTACGCGCCGCTTGTCGAGCGAGACCTTGTTGGCGCAGGGCCCCATGGGCAGTGTTCTGTTGAGTGAGTACGATGCCGCCGACATTCCACCGGCGTTTTGGAATCTGGCAGAGCCGCAGACCGTTTCTCGTATCCATCGCTTGTATGTCGCCGCCGGCGCGCAGGTGCTCATTACCAACACCTTTCAGGCATCAAGCTATGCCCTCAAGCACGACCAGATTGCGCCGTCCGTGGCGGAGGTCAATCGCGGGGCCGTCGACGATGCTCGCCAGGCGCACCCACAGCTGCTGCTGGGCTCGATGGGCCCGATTTGTATTGAGTGGTTTGCCGAGGACTCTGCCGAGTATCGTGAAATCCGAGGCATTGCGCGCGAACAAGCGCACGCCTTGCTCAATGCTGGTGTTGACGGTCTGCTGATCGAGACGGTGACGTCTATCCGTAATTTGCAGCCCATGCTTGCCGGCGCCCGAGATGCCGCCGACGGTATGCCTGTCCTGGTGAGTTTTGTCGTTGACGATAAAGGCGACCTGTTGGGCGATGGCCTCAACATCGAGGCAGCCGTTTTGTACGCCGAAAAACACGGCGCAAACTCGGTTGGTGTTAATTGCTGTTCGCTTGCGGCCGCGAACGCGGCGGTGCCCAGGATGGTTGCATCGGCGACTACTCCCGTCACGGTGCGTCCCAATGCGGGAAATCCGGTTCAGACACAGGATGGTCCCGTGTGGCATGAGGACCCCGAAGCCTTCGCTCGCGCATGCGTCGAGTGGAAGCGGGCGGGCGCCGCAATGGTAGGCAGCTGCTGCGGAACCACGGCGGTTACGACAGCCGCTATGGCAGATGCGCTCAATATATAGAACCCGAAAATGGGAGTATCGAATCACCGCCCCCGCTGGGGCGGTTTTTTTGTTGTCGGTGCGCACCTCGACGCTTTTGCCTAAACGGTGAACGAGCGTGCCGGCGGCTTGCCGGATGCCCGTTGCGGGTATACCTCATGCGTACCATGATCCAAACACTGCGAGGTGTCTGCGCGTGTGCGCGATAATTCACTTTGGAACTGACGGTTGGCGAGCTCGCGTCGACGGAGACTTTACTATCAACAACGTCGCTCGTGTCACTGATGCTATCGGCAGGCTATGGCAAAAGACGAATCCCGGTAAAACGGTATATGTAGGATTTGATACTCGGCCGCAAGCGCGCGAGTTCGCCGAGCTCGCGGCGGGCGTGATTGCCGCCCACGGGCTCGATGCCGTGCTCGTGTCTCGACCGGTGCCGACTCCCGCTCTAACGTGGGCGGCTGCGTATGACGGCGAGGCATGCGGCGCGCTTATGGTGACGGGCTCACATCATCCGCAGGGCTATCTATGCCTCAAGCTGCGGATGGGTGATGGCTCGACGGCCAACCAGGATGTCATCGAAGAGCTCGAGGAGACGATGGCCGCCGAGCCGCTGGGGCTTGAGGGGCAATACCGCACGGCAGATATAATTCCCGACTATATGCGAGCGGTGGCATCGTTTGTCGACGCGGATGCCATTCGCGCCGCGCATATGCGTGTGGTGGTTGACCCCATGGGCGGAGCTGCGCAGGGATATCTTGCCGACTTGCTTCGAGAGCTTGGCGTCGAAGTCCATGAGATTCACGCCGACGAGACGACCGATAGGGGAGATATCTGCCCCGACCCGGTCGAGCCGTGGGTGGATGCTTGTGAGCGCGCAGTTGTCGAAGACGGGGCGTGCGCCGGTCTGGTGACTGATGGCGACGCCGATCGTATCGGCGCGGTTGATGAGCGCGGCAGATATATACATCCACATCAGATCATGGCGCTCGTTTTGGGCGATTTGGTCCAGTATCGCAATCTGAAGGGACGCGTCGTCGTCAACCTTTCATGCTCCACGCTTGTGCGTCGCATTGCCGAGGCACTCGGCTGCCGCGTGGTCATCAAGCCCGTCGGTTTTAAATATATAGCCGCCGAGATGAAGAAGGGCGGCGTTCTCGTGGGCGGTGAAGAGGCCGGTGGTATCGGTATCGCCGCGCACATGCCCGAGCGCGACGGCATCCTTGCCTGCCTGATTTTGTGCGAGCTCATGGCCAAGACCGGCGCGCCCTTGGGCGTGCTTATCGATCAGCTCGAGGCGAGCTTTGGCAAGACGAGTTACGGACGTCGAGATTTGCGCCTTGAGGCCGAGGATGCCGAGACGTTGCGCACGCTGCTTCCCGGCGTGAATCCCAAGTCGATATGCGGCAAGGCGCCGCAGAGCGTAAGCCATATGGACGGCTTGCGTCTGGCATTTGAGGATGACACCTGGCTGCTGATCCGTCCCAGCGGGACCGAACCGGTGGTGCGCGTGTACGCCGAGGGCTTTTCGGTGGAGGAGCGCGATGAGCTGCTAGATGCCGGCTGCGCTTTGGCCAGGGGCGCATATCGGCTATAGCCAAGGGGCCACTCTATATAAAGATGTGCTCGGCAAGCGGTAGCTATCAACTGGCAAGCGTCAGTTGAGGGCACAGTTGTGTAGGAAATGTGTGCGCCCAGATTCCCGCCCCCGGGGCCCCTCCGGTCTGGCAATATATCTCCTTGCCGCGCGGCCCGGTCGAACCGGATGTACCGCGCAGGCGTGCACCTTGAGAACCGGATACTGCGAGGATGG
>JAXJCX010000076.1:0-2211 GCA_036302225.1 Collinsella sp. | reverse complement strand
GGACCCGTAAAGCCGCAGGCGATGAGCACCAGCTGCGCCGGCACCTCATGCTCGGAGCCCGCGATGCGCTCCGGCTTGCCGGCCGACCAATCCAGATCGACCACGCGCAGACCCGCGGCCGTGCCTTTCTTGTCCAGCAGTACCTCGAGCGTATCCACGCCCCAGGCGCGCATCTCGCCACCCATGGCAGCGATAGCCTCCTGCTGGCCGTAGTCGGTCTTCTTAACGTTGGGCCACTGCGGCCAAGGGTTGCTCGCTGCACGCTTATCGGGCGCGGCCGGCAAGAACTCAAACTGACGCACGCTGCGCGCACCCTGGCGCACCGAGGTACCTACGCAGTCGTTGCCGGTATCGCCACCGCCAATGACCACAACATCTAGGCCGCGCGCGTTCACCGCGGGCTCGCCGCCATCGAGCACCGAGACGGTCGAAGCCGTCAGGTAGTCCACGGCATACACCACGCCCGGGGCATCCACATTCGTAGCCGAAAGACCGCGGGGCGCACGAGCGCCGGCAGCCACCACAACGGCGTCAAAGCCATCGAGCTTGGCCGCTACCGCAGGGTTCGTAACGTCAGCACCCAGCTCAAAGACGATACCCAGTTCGCGCATAAGTGCCACGCGACGCTCGACCACAGACTTCTCGAGCTTCATGTTGGGAATGCCGTACATGAGCAAACCGCCCGGGCGGTCGTCACGTTCAAACACCGTCACGCGGGCGCCACGACGCGCAAGCTCCCATGCTGCCACCAGACCAGCAGGACCGGAGCCCACCACGGCAACCGTGGGCGCGTCCTCCCCCGCCGGCTCAAAGCGACGCGGGCCGCCGTTTGCCCATTCGTGGTCGCTGATCGCGCGCTCGTTATCGTGAATCGTCGTGGGCTGGCCGTCGACCGATCCCAAGTTGCATGCGGCCTCGCACAGCGCCGGGCACACACGGCTCGTGAACTCGGGCATGGGCGAGGTGAGCGACAGGCGCTCGGCAGCCTCATCCCAGCGGCCGCGGTACACCAGCTCGTTCCACTCGGGAATCAGGTTGTGCAGCGGGCAGCCACTCGGGCGCGCCTTGCCAAAGCTCGCACCCATCTGGCAAAACGCTACGCCGCACATCATGCAGCGGCTCGCCTGGGCACGGCGCGCGTCGTCGTCGAGCTCCACGTACAGCGGATCAAAATCGCGGCTGCGCTCCTCCACGGCGCGCAGCTCGTGGGTCACGCGATCGATATCAAGAAAAGCACCGGGCTTGCCCATGGCACTTACGCCTCCTTCTTGGTCGAAGCAACAGAGCCGGCGGCCACGGACGCAGCACCATCCGCGACATCGAAGCGAGCAACATCCGCGGCGCTCGCGCGGCCGGTCACAATATCAAATGCCAGCTCCTCTGCCTGTGCATGCGTCTTGCCCACGGCCTCGGCCACAGCGACAATCGCCAGCACGCGCTCGTACTCGGTCGGAATGACCTTCACAAAGTGTTTGCTCATCGTCTCAAAGCTGTAGAGCAACTTAATGCCGCGCGGGCTCTGCGTCGCGTCCACGTGCTCCTGGATGAGTGCACGAATCTGCGCCAGCTCGCCGGCCGTCGGGGCCTTAAGCTCAACGCTCTCGTGATTCACACGGGCATCGAGCGTGCCGTACTGGTCAAAGACATAGGCCACGCCACCCGTCATGCCGGCGGCGAAGTTCTGCCCGACCTCGCCCAGGATGAGCGCCAGACCGCCCGTCATGTACTCGCAGCCATGGTTGCCGCAGCCCTCGACCACCACGGTGGCGCCGGAGTTGCGCACGCCAAAGCGTTGGCCGGCCAGGCCGTTAATAAAGCCGCGGCCGCTCGTGGCGCCAAAGAACGCAACGTTGCCCACGATGATGTTCTCGTCGAACTTGTAGGTCGCATGTGGGTTGGGGCGCACCGACACCTCGCCGCCCGAAAGGCCCTTGCCAAAGTAGTCGTTGGCGTCGCCGCACACGTTGAGCGTAATGCCACGCGGCAGGAAGGCGCCAAAGCTCTGACCGGCCGAGCCATCGCAATCGATGGTGATGGAGCCGGCGGGCAGGCCCTCGGGATGCGCCTTGGTCACCGCGTTGCCCAAGATGGTGCCCACGCAGCGGTTGACGTTGGCGATATCGGCGCGGAAGCGAATCGGACGCAGGTGCGCACGGGCATCGGCCGTATAGGGCACAAACAACGTGGAGTCGAGCGTCTTGTCGAGCTCGC
>JAXJCX010000075.1:0-27248 GCA_036302225.1 Collinsella sp. | reverse complement strand
GGCCGTCGCGGCAACAAGACTCAGTATACCCGGGGGAGCACCCATGGAATCGTTGTACCGAAAGTATCGCCCGCTCACCTTCGACTCCGTGGTGGGCCAGCAGCATATCGTCTCGACGCTCGAGCACGCCATCACCGAGGGGCGCCTGTCCCACGCGTACCTATTCTGCGGACCGCGCGGCACGGGCAAGACCACCATGGCGCGCATTCTGGCCAAGGCGCTGCTGTGTCGCAATGCCGAGGCGGCGCGCGCCGAGGGTGCAAGCGGCTGCTTGCCCGACGGTGCTTGCGAGGAGTGCGAGCTCATCGCCGAGGGCAACCACCCGGATGTCTACGAGCTCGATGCCGCAAGCCGTACCGGCGTGGACAACGTGCGCGAGGAGATCATCAACTCCGTCAACTTTGCCCCGGTGCGCGGCAAGTACAAGATCTATATCATCGACGAGGTCCACATGCTCACGACGGCGGCGTTCAACGCGCTGCTCAAGACGCTTGAAGAGCCGCCGGCACACGTGATCTTTGTGCTGTGCACCACCGACCCGCAAAAGATTCTGGAGACCATCCTCTCTCGCTGCCAGCGTTTCGATTTCCATCGCATCGGCAACGAGGATATCGAGCATCGCTTGGCATACGTGTGCGAGCAGGAGGGCTTCGATTACGACGACGAGGCGCTGGCTATCGTGGCGCGCCATGCAAAGGGCGGCATGCGCGACGCGTTGTCCACGCTGGAGCAGCTGAGCGTCTTTGGCAACGGTTCTGTGCATGCGGACGACGCCCGCTCGCTTTTGGGCGAGGTTTCGGACCAGATTCTGGGCGAGTTTTCCCGCGCCATTGCCGATCGCGATGTTGCCGAGCTCTATGGACTGATCCGTGCGCAGGTCGAGGAGGGCAATGACCTGCTGGAGCTGACGCGCGACCTGGTGGCGCATGTGCGCGACGTGTACGTTGCCTGCGTTGCCGGTGCCCGTGCCGAGCTGTTTGAGGGCGGCTCCGAGCAGGCCGAGGCGCTTGCTGCCGAGGCCGCTGCCTTTGGCGAGCATCCTGCCGACCGCCTGGCCCGCGTGCTGACGGTGCTCGACGATGCCGCACTGGAGATGAGGGGCGCGAGCGACGTGCGCCTGGTGCTCGAGATTGCCTGCACGCGTCTGGCGCGTCCCGAGGCCGATTTAACGATTGAGGCATTGGCCGAGCGCGTGGCACGCCTGGAGGCCATGATTGCCAACGGCGCCGTGCCGGCGAGCGTGGCTGCTGCTCAGGCCGCCGCGCCTGCAGCATCCGTACCCGCTGCTGCCCAACAGCCGACGCTCATTTCGGGCGCTCGTGCTGCCGCTCCGGCGGCATCCGCTGCCCCCGCTGCTACGTCCGCGCGCCAGGGCGGTATGCCTTGGGACCGCGGCGCTGCTGTTCCGGCTGCCCAGCCTGCGACCAAGTCCGCGGCTCCTGCGCCGGCGCCCAGACCTGTAACGCCTGCACCTCAGCCCGTTGCGGCTCCGGCTTCCGCGCCTGCTGCATCGACCGTGTCGGTGTCCAAGCCCAACAACGCCGCCCAGGTTGCCGCCGCCGGTGCTGCCGAGACCCCCGCGGTTGAGGACGCCGGCGAGCTCCAGCGCAAATGGGCCGAGGTCGTCGAGCGCGTCAAGGCTCGTCAGGCCTCCTACGCAGGGCTTTTGCTCAACGCCCGCGCCACGGCCGACGACGGCTCCAAGCTCACGGTCTCGTTCCCCGCGGGTTCGACTTTTGCCATCAAGATGCTCGGTCGCGCCGATACGCAGTCGGTGGTCCTGCCGACGGTCTGCGCGGTCTTCGGTCGTCGTACCGTCGACTATGTCCTGGATGGGGGTGGCACGCCGGCTCCTCAACATGAGGAGCATTCTCCATCTGCACGGGCTGCGGTATCTGCGGACCCGCAACCCGTGTCCTCGGTGCCCCCTGCATCCTCGAGCGCCAGCGCGACGCAGCCAAAAGCGGCGCCGGTAGCGGCACCGACCCCGTCGGCGCCTGAACCCGCTGCGCCCAAACCGGCTGCTCCGATCCCCGCGCCCAAGTCCGCTGCCGCGCCTGCGCCCAAGTCATCCGACCTGGCCAAGGCCCCTTGGCTGCGCTCCGACAACCCTGCCGGTGCTCCTGCCACGGGCAAGCTCCCGACCGAGCCCGCGCCCCGAGCGCCCGAGCGCGCGTCCGTCCCCATGGCTCAGCCGCCTGCGCAGGCTGCGCCATGGGAATCCGAGCAGGTGCCCTACGACGATGCTATGGTCGGTGGTTTTGCTGCCGATGCCGGCGGGGACGATCTGCCCCCGTTCGACGTGCCGGGTGCGGCGTCCGCGACCAAGGCCGCTGCTGTGGCACCCGCAGCCTCTGCAAACGACGACGTCCCCGCCGCTCCCTGGGAATCCAATCCCGGTGCTGGCAGCCCCTTCGGCCATCAGGGCGCAGCCCCGAGCATCCCGCAGACCGAGGACGAGGCCAAGGCCCTCATCCGCAGCGTCTTTGGCCAGGCCACCATCTTCAAGCCGGTGGAGTAACCGTGCGGGCGGGTATGCTGCTCAAGAAGAGGACCCCTTGTCCGGGCGCATCTGTATTTCGGACATGTGTAGTGTGGTGCCGCGTATCTCGCATTCGAGCAGACAGGTGCGTGACGGTCGGCCTAGGATGCTGAGGTCGATGCGATACGTCGCATGGCTGTCCGTGTACTCGACTTGCTCGGCGTTAATGGTTGCTCCGATTGCCAAATAAACGCCTAGCTCGGCATCGACAATCTTGAAGTCCTTTATCTTGACCTTGAACTCTTGATAGAGGGACGGGCTGTTGTAGTAGACGGTTCGGGTTCCGTCGGTGCACTCATCGGTCGTCTCCCATTTGACGACGGGCTGGTCCGAGCTGGCTATCAGCAGTTCTGCTCCAAAAGCTATGGCATGGGTGATGACAACCAGCAATGCCCAGCCGACAAAGAGATAGAGAACCACATATGCAACGGGGTGTTTTGAGCGGATGTTTTGGAGCGCGTTGGGGGCATTCATGGGGCACCTCCAAATTACTATCTATGGCAATCAAATTATACCCTGCCGCCATGTGCGCCGCCTCGAGCAGCGGTTCGGCATTTAGCTATTTAGTGGCGCACATGAAATGCCGGATTCGGCTCTACTAGATTGAGTGTGCGATATTATGCAACCTTGCATAATTCGACCTTGCATAATCTTTGAGTGCGGTTTGTATTGGAGGACATGTATATCGACTGAGGTAACACGTCCGCCCCGCTCTCTCGCCGCGCGCCGTGGTACGATTTTTGAGTTTGAAAGTCCCGCCGTGCTCCGGCTGCCCTTGCAGCTCGGCGTGCGGCCGCACGTAAAGGAGCCATCATGGCCGGTATGAACATGCAGCAGATGATGAAGCAGGCTCGCAAGATGCAGGAGCAGCTTGCCGCCGCGCAGGAGAACCTCAAGTCCCAGACCGTCGACGCCTCTGCCGGCGGCGGCATGGTCAAGGTGACCGTTAACGGCGAGATGGAGCTCGTCAACCTCACCATCGATCCCGATGCGCTCGATCCCGAGGACGTCGATATGCTGCAGGATATGATCATGGCTGCCGTCAACGAGGCCGTCCGCGGCGTCAACGAGCTCGCCAACAAGCAGATGGGCGCCATCACCGGCGGCCTCAACATCCCGGGCATGCCGTTCTAAGACACGCATATATATGAATGCGAATCACAGTCTGCAAAAACTGCTCGATGAGCTGGGCCGTCTGCCGGGCATTGGTCCCAAGTCGGCCCAGCGCATCGCCTATTACCTGTTGGAGGCCGACGCCGAGGAGGCGCGCCGCCTGGCCGAGGCCATCCTGGAGGTCAAGCAGGAGGTCCACTTTTGCAGCCGCTGCTTTAACTACGCCACGGCCGACGAGTGCTCCATCTGCCAGGACCCGATGCGCGATACCACTCGCATTTGCGTGGTGGGCGAGCCGCGCGATGTCCAGGCGATCGAGCGCACGGGCAGCTACCACGGCCTCTACCACGTATTGGGCGGCGTGATCAGTCCCATGGACAAGATTGGCCCCGAGCAGCTGCACATTCGAGAGCTGCTGGCACGCTTGGGCCACGAGGACATCCACGAGGTCATCATCGCCACCAACCCCAATATTGAGGGCGAGACCACGGCGAGCTATCTGGCCCGTACCATCAAGCCGTTGGGCGTCGAGGTGTCGCGTCTGGCAAGCGGCCTTCCCGTGGGCGGCGACTTGGAGTATGCCGACGAGCTTACGCTTGGCCGCGCCATCGAGGCCCGTCGCGCGATTTAGGTGGCGAGCCTGCTCCTGCCGTATGTTTTCCTCACAGTCGCACGGGGTAGTCATAATTTCCCCGTGCGACTGTGAGTTTGTTGTGCAACAAAGATGCTTCGTATCCGCTTATCGCATGGATGCTTCCGCTCGCATCCTTAATTTGCTCATTCGTTGCGCAACCTTTTGGGTTCGCTGATACACTCAAATATGGATTCGAATGAATGCGCCGCTCCCGAGCGGCGTGTTTTTGTTGGAGGAGAACGCATGCGGCCCGGTGGCACTCAGACAAAGCGCGGCGCCGCGGTGCGCATACGACGCCGACTGGGCTTGGCGCCGCGGGCGTACGCACTGCTATCGTGCTCGCTGGTGCTGGTCATAGCTGGCGTTTCTGCCTATGGCATGACCGTGCCGTCCATGATGCAGGCGCATGCCGCACGCGAACCGCGCGTGGGGCATGAGGTCAAAAGCGATCTGGGCACCACGACTGGATATGCTTGGGCAAGTGTGGTCGGGCATATTGTGTTTGGCACCGACGATGCGGACGGCGCCGAGGCCCCGGACAACGAAGTCACGCTTGCCAATGGCAAAACCATCGTGCTCACCAACACCAAGATCATCGATCGATTGTCCAACAATAGCGTGGCGGCAACGGTGAATAAGGTCGAGCAGCAAAAGGAGCAGGACGCCCAGCAGTCCGGAAAGCCCGGTAGCTCGGATACTTCTGGCTCCGGCTCGGATTCATCGAGTTCGGGCGGCGGCTCTGGGTCGGGTTCCTCTACCGGAGGGCCTGGAAACGGCGGCTCGACGGGCGGCAACACTGACAACGATGCAAACTCCGGCGGCCTTTCCGCTGCTGAGGAAGAGAGCATTCACAGTTGGCTTGTGACCAAGTACAACATGCTCGACGGCTATGTTTCTCGTGCCAATGACGTGGTCTCGACCTATAACTCTACGGGAGATCCCAGGCCGTGCGACAGCCTGGTCGGGGAGATGTTTGTCATTCGAGCCGAGTTCGGTCGTCAGACATTCTCGCCCCGGTCAAGGTGGTATCAGCAGTATGCCAATCTGTGGGGCTGTTACACCAACCTATGTCAATGGGTCGGCCATTACGGCGATGATGACGTCGCGCTCGGTAACTTCAACAATAACGTGGCGGCGCTTGCCCTATGATGACCGATCTTGCATCCACCACACCACAATCGCTCGGTCGCGATCCCATGGTCGGCCTGCGCCTGGCGCGTGTCGACGGGTTTGAGCCGGCCATTGCGCTCGGTCAGGACGAACTGCCTGCCTATCTGCGTCGTTTTACGATACTGTTTGCCGACGATGCCACCATGCGCCGTGGCGGTATCGGCCGCGTGACGCGTGCTGTCAACGCCCAAGGCGAGGACGTAGCACTCAAACAGCTCATCTTGCCGACGCGCGATGAGTTTGACGACGATGCCGCCCATGAGTCGCTGGTCGCCAAGTTCAAAGCGGCATTTCGCGAGGAATATGAATGCCATCGCGCCCTTTCGGGCCTTAAGGGCTTTCCCCGCCTCTATGGCTGGGGCGAGGTTGACGGTGTGCCTGCAATTGTCATGGAATGGGTCGAGGGCGAGACGCTCGCCCGCTTGCGCTCGCGACTCGCCGTGGACGATGCCGGACGCCTATCGCCGCTTGTGGCGGCGCGCTTGGGGCGCGACCTGTTCGACCTGCTCTGCCGCATGAGCCTGGTGGGGGAGGGCTTTGTCCATCGCGATATCTCGCCCGCTAATATTATGGTGCGTACGGCGCGTTTACCGCTTGACCGGCAGCTTGCCGAGGGCACCTTTGACCTGTGCCTGATCGACTTTGGCTCGTCGCTGGCGCTCGAGCCTGCGTCGGCCGTGGCCGGTACCGGCGGCAAGGCATCCTTTACCGAGCGCTATGCCACGCTGCGTCGCGCGACGGTGGCCTACGCTCCGCCCGAGATGCTCACCGACGATATTCCCGACCTGCGCGCTTTGCGTATGTCGCCGGCGATCGACGTCTATGCCGCGGCAAGCACGGTTTACGAGCTCATTGCCGGCGTCGCGCCATACGAAGCTGCGCCGAGCACTTCGGGCACCTCGGGTTCGCGCAAAAAGACGCGCGACATCGCCAGCCCCTACCGTCTCAAGATGGACACGCTGCCCGACTATCCCATTGGTGCCCATGCGCCCGGTTGCGATTTGACTCAGCTGCTTCGTCGTGAGCCCGATGTGGCGCTCGCCGCGGCTGAGCAGGCCCAGCAGTTGGGGCTTGAGCCGGATTCCGAGGAGCTACGCGATGCGCTGGCGTTTGTCGATGCCCAGCTGTTCGACGTGGTGATGGCCTGTCTGTCCAGCCATCAAAAAGATCGTCCCGAGCCGGCGGCGGTCGAGGCGGCGCTCTCGGCGTTTTGTGACCACTATGCACAAAATGTCGGTCGTTCGCTCCGCGGCGAGCCGCTCACGCCGTGCCCCATGGATGCGTCCGGCCGCGCGGTTCGTCGCGCGCTGATGGTCGGCGCGGCGGTCGTCTGTGGCGTGGTTTGGGCTGTGGTCGTGGTTTCGGCCGCGCTGCTGGCGTCGGGCGCTCGCGTGACGGCGACTTTGGGATCGCTCGTGTGGTCTGGGTCGCTACCGGGTATTATTGCCGCACTGGCGTTGGCGCTGCCAGGCATAGCCGGCGTTGCCGCGGGGGCACTTGCGCGCGATCGGCGCTCGGGCTTCCTGCAGGGTGTGCTTGCGCTTTCTGCCTGCGAGGTTCCGGTGCTGGTTGTGGCTGCATGTAGCGTATTTTCCCAACGCGCCGTGATGGGCGGCCTTGTTGCCGCTCTGGTTGCAACCTATACGCTTACGTGGTTTTTGCTTGCGATGGGCTTTGCCTTTGAACTTCCCGCTTCGGCACCGCGACGCACAAAAGCCCAGATGGCGACTCCGCTTGCCGGTGGAGCCGCAGCTGCCCGTACTTTTGGCGGATCTGTTGAAGTATCGTCCGATTCTATTTCTACGACCAAGGAGGCCTAGGTCATGGCATCTCAAGTTGAGCTCACCCCATGCGGGGCCATGTTTGACATCTTTAAGCGCGCGGCGCATCTGAGCCATATCGAGCTGTGCGGCCTGGTGCTTTCGTCCCGTCCGCTCGCCGACGGCCGCAGCCCGCAGAGCCGAGCCGCCGATCGCTCTTGGGTTTCCCGCTTTATCGTTCGCGCGCCGGTCGGCACGCTTCAGCAGCGCTACTTTGCCGAATACGGTACCTCGGCTGCGCGTATTATGTCGCAATTGGCCCTGCGCCAGCGAAATTCTATGGACTCCACGGCTGTGATCAATATGGTGTGCGGTCCTGCAGGTGAACCGATGGTACGCGCGCTCGAAGAGTGCCACCAGGACACGAATCTCTATCGCAACGCGCTCGATCGCCTGTCCCAGGCGGCGGAACTCATGCCCGCCGAGCGCGCCGAGGCCGTGCTGGTGCTGTTTGTCGCCGTCGGTTGTTCGGCGGATGTGCGGTCCTCGGTGAACTATGCCATCGACTACGCGCACGCGACCTGTGGCGGAGGCACCTCCACGCCGCGTTCGCTTGGCATGTCGATGACCGCAGGCGAGCGCGAACCCGCCCCGGCGCACCCCTTGGGCCTGCTGCGCGTGCAAAACAGTTTTGTCGTGAGCGCCCCGCGCTGGATTCAGCCGAGTGAGCAGGGTGTTGAGATTGGCGCGCTGGCCACTGGTGAGGGCGATATTACCGACGTCGGCGACGATGTCTCGGCCCGCCATGCCCATATCTGGTGCGATGCTCAAAATATCTGGCACGTCGAGGACTTGTCGTCCACCAACGGAACCGTGGTGGTAAACGGGGCCACGCGCGTCTGCATTCAGGTCGAGCCCGGCCGTTCCGCCCAGCTCAATCCCGGCGACGAGCTCAAGCTCGGCGAATCCACTACCTATGCCATCCTGCTCGGCGCCCTCTAGCCGGCAGTTAGGGACGTTCCTTTTCTGCCGGCACTTGGGGACACTCCTCGGCGCGCCAGAGCCGGTCGCCTGGGGATGGAGAGGCCATTTTGGCCCTTGGCAGTCACCCAAGGTAAACCTTTACCGCACGCCTATATTTGCCGAAATTACACTTGACGGCGGGGTACAATAAACCTGCATGCGGATTTCCGTTGCGGGCGCTTCCCATCGCCGGGGCGTGCCCGGGAGCATCCGGCATGCGGCCTTTGCGGCGCTCGGTCATGTGCAAGACGGGCGGTCGGGTCTGTGGGGCGCATCAGTTGTCCCTCGCCTCGGCATGTCTTCTCTCCACGCCACGTACCTGCTGCTGAGCCTGCCTGCCAGATGATTGGAAGCAACAGCGTAAATCCCATCACGCCAACATCCCGGCGATCGCCGGGGCCTGTATACCTATATGAGAGGAGAGGGGTATATGGCGCGTAAGTTTAAGTCTATGGACGGCAACGAGGCGGCCGCATATGTTTCGTATGCGTACACCGAGGTAGCGGGAATCTATCCCATTACGCCGTCCAGCCCGATGGCCGACCATGTCGACCAGTGGGCGGCCCAGGGTCGCAAGAACATCTTCGGCACCCCGGTCAAGGTCGTCGAGATGGAGTCCGAGGCAGGTGCAGCCGGTACCGTTCACGGTTCGCTGGGCGCCGGTGCTCTGACCACCACCTACACGGCTTCCCAGGGCCTGCTCCTGATGATCCCGAACATGTACAAGATCGCGGGCGAGCAGCTCCCGGGCGTCTTCCACGTCTCCGCGCGTTGCGTCGCTTCGCACGCCCTGAACATCTTTGGTGATCACTCCGACGTCATGGCCTGCCGCCAGACCGGTTTCGCCATGCTCGCCGAGGGCAACGTCCAGGAGGTCATGGACCTCTCGCCGGTGGCTCACCTTGCCGCCATCGAGGGTAAGACCCCGTTCCTTAACTTCTTCGACGGCTTCCGCACCAGCCACGAGATCCAGAAGGTCGCCATGTGGGACTACAAGGATCTGGCCGAGATGTGCGACATGGACGCCGTCCAGGCTTTCCGCGATCACGCGCTCAACCCTGAGCACCCGCACACCCGCGGCAGCCACGAGAACGGCGACATCTTCTTCCAGAACCGCGAGGCCTGCAACAAGGTCTACGACGAGCTCCCTGCCGTCGTCGAGGGCTACATGAAGAAGATCAACGAGAAGCTCGGCACCGATTACGGCCTGTTCAACTACTACGGCGCTCCCGACGCCGATCGTGTCGTCGTGTGCATGGGCTCCTTCTGCGACGTGCTCGAGGAAGTCATCGACTACCTCAACGCTCACGGCGAGAAGGTCGGCCTGGTCAAGGTTCGCCTGTTCCGTCCGTTCTCCATCAAGCACTTCGTCGACGTTCTCCCCGAGACCGTCAAAAAGATCGCCGTCATGGACCGCACCAAGGAGCCGGGTTCCATCGGCGAGCCGCTCTACCAGGACGTCGTCTCCGCTCTCTACGAGGCCGGCAAGACGGGCATCAAGGTCGTCGGCGGCCGTTACGGCCTGGGCAGCAAGGACACGCCTCCCGCGTCCGCGTTCGCTGTCTTCGAGGAGCTTAAGAAGGACGAGCCCAAGCGCGAGTTCACCATCGGCATTGTCGATGACGTGACCAACCTGAGCCTGCCCGAGGCCGAGGATGCGCCCAACACCGCAGCCCCCGGCACCATCGAGTGCAAGTTCTGGGGTCTGGGTGGCGACGGTACCGTCGGCGCCAACAAGAACTCGATCAAGATCATCGGCGACCACACCGACAAGTACGTCCAGGCCTACTTCCAGTACGACTCCAAGAAGACCGGCGGCGTCACCGTCTCGCACCTGCGCTTTGGTGATTCCCCGATCCGTTCGCCGTACTACGTGACCAAGGCCGACTTTGTCGCCTGCCATAACCCCAGCTACATCGTTAAGGGCTTCAAGATGGTCCGCGACGTCAAGCCGGGCGGCACCTTCCTGGTCAACTGCCAGTGGAGCGACGAGGAGTTCGCCGAGCACATGCCCGCCGTGGCCAAGCGCTACATCGCGAACAACAACGTCAACGTCTACCTGATCGACGCTATCGACCTGGCGGCCAAGGTCGGCATGGGCAAGCGCACCAACACGGTGCTCCAGTCCGCCTTCTTCGCGCTGGCCAAGGTCCTGCCCGCCGAGGACGCCCTGCAGTACATGAAGGACGCGGCTACCAAGTCCTACATGAAGAAGGGCCAGGCCATCGTCGACGCCAACCACAAGGCCATCGATGCCGGCGCTACCGCTTTCCGTAAGTTCGAGGTTCCGGCCGACTGGGCTACCGCCGAGGATGCCGCTCCCGTCGAGCTCTCCGAGGAGACCAAGTCCGCTATCGCCCAGCAGGTCAAGAACCTGCTCGAGCCCATCGATCGCATGGACGGCGACAGCCTGCCTGTTTCCGCCTTCGTCGATTGCGCCGACGGCCAGTTTGAGCTGGGCGCCTCCGCATACGAGAAGCGCGGCGTCGCCGTGGTCGTTCCCCACTGGGACGAGACCAAGTGCATCCAGTGCAACCAGTGCGCCTACGTGTGCCCGCATGCCACCATCCGTCCGTTCGCGATGACCGAGGACGAGGCTGCCGCCGCGCCCGAGGCTACCCGCACGCTCGACGCCATGGGCCCCAAGGCCAAGGGCATGAAGTTCACTATGGCTGTGTCCCCGCTCGACTGCATGGGTTGCACCAACTGCGTCAAGGTCTGCCCCAAGGGCGCCCTCGAGATGGTTCCCACCGAGCAGGAGATGGACCAGCAGCCCGTTTGGGACTACATGGTCGAGAACGTCTCCGAGAAGAAGGAGCTCATCGCGGCCAACGTCAAGGGCAGCCAGTTTAAGCAGCCCTACCTGGAGTTCTCGGGCTCCTGCGCCGGCTGTGCCGAGACCGCCTATGCACGTCTGGTGACCCAGGTCGCCGGCGACCGCATGTTCATTTCCAACGCCACCGGCTGCTCCTCCATTTGGGGCAACCCCGCTGCCACCGCTCCTTACTGCAAGGACAAGGACGGTCACGGCCCGGCGTGGAACAACTCCCTGTTCGAGGACAATGCCGAGCACGGTCTGGGCATGGCCGTCGGTTACGAGGCCGTCCAGAAGAAGCTGATCGCCGCTACCCAGGACATCATCGCTGCCGATGGTCCGTCCGATGAGCTCAAGGCCGCCGGCCAGGCTTGGATCGACTCCGTCAACGACGCCGAGGCCTCCAAGACCGCTGCTGCTGCCTACGTTGCCGAGCTCGAGAAGTGCGGCTGCGACGCTTCCAAGGCGATCCTCGCCGACAAGGCTTACCTCACCAAGAAGTCCTTCTGGATCTTCGGCGGCGACGGTTGGGCCTACGACATCGGCTTCGGTGGCCTGGATCACGTCCTGGCTTCCGGCCACAACGTCAACGTCTTCGTCTTCGACACCGAGGTTTACTCCAACACCGGTGGTCAGGCCTCCAAGGCCTCGAACCTGGGCCAGGTCGCTCAGTTCGCCGCTGCCGGTAAGGTGACCAAGAAGAAGTCCCTGGCCGAGATTGCCATGAGCTACGGCTACGTCTACGTGGCGCAGGTCGCCATGGGCGCCAACCCGGCTCAGACCCTCAAGGCCATCCACGAGGCCGAGGCCTACGACGGCCCGTCCCTCATCATCGGCTACAGCCCCTGCGAGATGCACTCCATCAAGAAGGGCGGCATGCAGAACTGCCAGGCCGAGATGAAGAAGGCTGTCGAGTGCGGTTACTGGAACCTCTTCCGCTTCAACCCCGAGGCTGCTGCCGGCAAGAAGTTCTCGCTCGATTCCAAGGAGCCCGCGGGCGGCTATCAGGAGTTCCTGATGAACGAGGCCCGTTACGCTTCGCTGACGCGTTCCTTCCCCGAGCGCGCCGAGGAGCTCTTCAAGGAGAACGAGCAGGCTGCCATGGACCGCTACGCTCACCTGCTGAAGCTCAAGACGGTGTACAACGAGGCCTAGGTCTCTCACCGCAGGATCTGAGGGCTGACCTTCGCGGACGTCCTCGGACATGAAAGAACCCCCGCTGCGCACTACGTGCGGCGGGGGTTCTTTCGTCCTGCGGAGTGTCCGCGAAGGTCAGCCCTCAGATCCTGCTACGACTACGTCCTCGGATTGTGTGGGCGGATGAAGGACGTGGCTGGTCGGGTATTCCGTCCCCTTCGCTGTTTCGCGGCTTTGCCGCGAAACCTCGCGCCACTCTGGAGATGGATGGAGGATTTGGCTGTTGCCGCCTTCTATCCCCGTGCTTTGGGGCTGGCTGCCTTTTTGGAGCTCATCTATATTCCTTAAGTTGGATGAAAAACGCCGTGTTATTGCAGGGCTGCATACTCGTCCAATAAGTGCATAGAATCTCGTATAGTGCGAGTAAGATATTACGCTGCCTGTTTTGTGTTTAGCAAAGATACAGTTTGCATAATCTGGTCTAATCCCTGCTCTATTAAAATAAAGTCGCACGTAAATGGCGTAAACATATCTGAGCTGGGGTTCTGTACGCTGAGCGGATAAAAACGACCGTTCACCGTTCAACTATTTTCAAAATGAATAAAATGAGCGATAAAGAGAATATAAACCTTAATAAACTCGCGTATTGCACGGGCGCGGGTTATTAATGGGTTGTAGGCCTTTTACAGAAAGGATTCCAGCAATGTCTAAGCCTCTTGGCAAGCCCGATCGTATTGTCGTCGCCCTTGGCGGCAACGCCCTCGGCAACAACCCCGTCGAGCAGATTGAGGCCGTGAGCAACACCGCCCACGCTCTCCTCGGCCTGATCGAGCAGGGCAACGAGATCATCATCACCCACGGCAACGGCCCGCAGGTCGGCATGATCCAGAACGCCTTCGCCGCTGCCCACGATGCCATCGGCACCCCCGAGATGCCGCTGCCCGAGTGCGGCGCCATGTCCCAGGGCTACATTGGTTATCACCTGCAGCAGGGCATCGGCCGCGAGATGCACAAGCGCTATAAGCGTTGGCACGCCGCCACCGTCGTCACCCAGATCGAGTGCGACCCGGATGATCCCGCGTTCAAGAACCCGACCAAGCCGATCGGCCCCTTCTACACCGAGGAGCAGGCCAAGGAGTTCATGGCCGAGGATCCCTCCAAGGTCTTCGTCGAGGATTCCGGCCGCGGCTGGCGTCGCGTCGTCGCTTCCCCCGATCCCAAGAAGATCGTCGAGGCTGACTCCATCCTCAACCTGCTCGACAACGAGTTCATCGTCATCGCCTGCGGTGGCGGCGGCATTCCCGTCGTCCGCGACTACGAGAACAAGGGCTGCTACAAGGGCGTTCCCGCCGTCATCGACAAGGACCTGGGCGGCGAGCTGCTGGCCGAGGACTGCGACGCCGACGTTCTGTTCCTGCTGACCGCCGTTGAGCATGTCGCCATCAACTTTGGCAAGCCCAACCAGGAGGAGCTCGAGGACCTCACCGCCGACGAGGCCGAGCGCCTGGCCGACGAGGGCCAGTTCGGCAAGGGTTCCATGGAGCCCAAGGTCCGCGCTGCCATCAAGTTCGCCCGTTCCCGTAAGGGCCGTACCTGCATCATCGGCGCTCTGGACAAGGCCGCCGAGACCATGGCTGGCCTCTCCGGTACCCGCATCCACGAGTAGTCTCTACTCTGTTGCCTCTCTCGTGGGCGCTAGGCAAAGCGCCCACAAACTAGCCTCTCTTCATGAGCCCCGCAGTCCGCTCCGACTGCGGGGCTTTTGCTATTCACCTAGTCATTGGGGACGTTCTTAAATGATTAGTAGTAGGCCCACATGGCTTCGATTTCATTGAGGACTTCTACGACGCCCCAGCGGCGGGCGCTGCGGCTTTGCGAGTTGGGGTCGTAGACTCCCACTTGATCGGCATCGTCGATGCCCCAGAGCACGATATAGTGTCCAACGCTGGTAAAGGTGCCGGGACGAACCGATGCGATGATGGGCGCGCCCGAGCGCAGCGCCTGGGTGATGGAGCTGCGATCGATATGGAGCTCAGTTCCGTTAAGTCCCAACTGCCACGCTCCGCTCGTCATAAACGACCATTCGGTTGCACCGGTGGGGGCGTAATTGCCCGCCTCGGAAAGCGCGCACATATCGACGGGGGTCATATCGGTGCGTCCCGTCTTAAAGATGTAGACCATGGTGAGGCACGTAGGCCCGCAGGCATTTTGGCGGATGGTGCCGCCGGCGTAAGGCAGCTCCGACCACGCAGGGTCGATCTGATAGATATGGGGCATCGTGCCGGCTTGCCATTGCGAGCGTGGGGTCGAAAAGGCGAAAGAATAACCGGGTGCGACGGGGGCCTTGAGCAGCTTGTCCTCGGCGGTGGGCTCGAGACCGGCCGAGCCGTGGGAGATACAGGAGCTCATAAGCACAAAGACCAGACAGGTGAGGATAGAGCACAGTGCGAGGCGAAGTCGACGAGCTGACAGGGCGGGGGCATTCACGTACGATGTCGAGCGGTAAGGCTTGCCGTCGCGTCCGCCTTGGGGATGCGGAAAGAAGCGGTTGATATGGATGCCGGGCTGACGTGCGCCGTTGCGGCGCAGTTGCGGAACCTCGGCCTGACGCTGTCGAGTGCGCGCGCCCAAGCGGCTATCTTGCTGCGCGCTTGTGGCCGTACTCGGACGGCCGCTCTGCTGTGCTCTGCTTGTCTGCTGCCGAGACGAAGGTCTGGGTTGCTCTTGAGGGCGTTGCGGATTGCTGCTCGTGGCCCTTCTGGGCGTCGGCGTGGTACGGCCAGCAAGGCGAACGCTTTGTCGCCGTTGATCACCGTCGTTGTATCCGTATGCCATTCGTACCGCCTTGTCTCATGTATAACCTGTCTATCCTACAAAAAAGATGTGCAACAAAGGGGTCTGCGCGTCAAAAGCTCGGTAAACGGTACGAAAGGCGCAAAACACACGGCCTCAAAAACATCTCTATATGCGTCCGATGAGCGTACGCCCGTCGGGCGGGCGGCAACAATGGGCTGCAAACTGTGCCGTTCGTCCCAAAAATGGCGCCGCTCGTTTTGCAGTTCTGCCATCGGTCGAGCTACAAGCGGCGCTGCTGCGCCAAGGCCGTATCTTAAAGCCACGGAATAAAAGCGCGCGGCAAAACGGGCCGCGCAAGGGGTGACGCCAAGGGCGTCAAAAAGGAAAGGAGGGGAACAATGGCGGACAAGAACGCAGAAGTTGCAGTCGAGGATAACGGCGGCATGAAGAAAACGCTTTCGCTCTGGAACTTCTTCACCATCGGTTTCGGTGCCATCATCGGTACCGGTTGGGTTCTGCAGGTCGGCGACTGGATGGTCGTGGGCGGCGGTCCCGTTCCCGCTATGATCGCATTCCTCTTGGGTGCAATCTTCCTCGTGCCCGTCGGAGCTGTTTTCGGTGAGCTCACGGCTGCTATCCCCATCTCGGGCGGCATTGTCGAGTATGTCGATCGTAGCTTTGGCCGTACGCTGAGCTACATCACCGGTTGGCTTTTGGCCTTGGGCAACGGCATCCTGTGCCCGTGGGAGGCCATCGCCATTTCGACCCTCGTGTCCGAGATGTTCGGCAGCCTGCCCGGCCTTGAGTGGCTGCGCGCCGTCAAGCTCTACACCATCCTGGGCGCCGACGTTTACCTGTTCCCGACGCTGATTGCGCTCGGCTTTGCGGTCTACGTCATCTTCCTCAACTTCCGCGGTGCCAGCTCGGCCGCCAAGCTCCAGGCCTTCCTGACCAAGGCCCTGCTCTGCGGCATGCTGCTCGCCATGGGCGTCTCGCTGTTCACCGGCTCGCCGGACAATGCCATGCCTGTGTTCTCCCAGGTCGCCGGCGCTGGCGGCGGCAAGGCCGCTACCGAGAGCACCAGCCTGTTCGCCGGCATCGTGTCGGTCTTGGTTCTGACTCCGTTCTTCTACGCCGGTTTCGACACCATTCCTCAGCAGGCTGAGGAAGCAGCCGAGGGCCTCAACTGGAACAAGTTCGGCAAGATCATCTCCCTGGCCCTGCTGGCCGCCGGCGGTTTCTACATGGTTTGCATCTACTCGTTCGGCACCATCCTCGACTGGCATGAGTTTGTTAAGAGCCCGGTTCCCGCGCTTGCCTGTCTCAAGGGCATCAACATGCTCCTGTACCTGGCCATGCTCGTCATCGCCACGCTTGGACCCATGGGCCCGATGAACTCCTTCTACGGCGCCACGAGCCGCATCATGCTCGCCATGGGCCGCAAGGGCCAACTGCCCGAGAAATTCGCCGAGGTCGACCCCAAGTCCGGCGCTCCCAAGCTTGCCTGCGTCGTTCTGGGCGTTATCACCGTCATCGGTCCGTTCCTGGGCAAGAACATGCTCATCCCCCTGACCAACGTGTCGGCTCTCGCCTTCATCTTCTCCTGCGGCATGGTCGCCCTCGCCTGCCTGCGCATGCGCTTCACCGAGCCCGACCTGCCTCGTCCCTACGAGGTGCCCGGCGGCAAGTTTGGCATCGGCCTCGCTATCGCCGCCTGCGCCATCATCATCGGCCTGCTCGTGATTCCGTTCTCTCCCGCCTCCCTCAACATGGTGGAGTGGAGCATCGTGATCGGCTGGTTGGCTATTGGCCTGGCCCTCATGGCTTTCACCAATTCCCGCAAAAAGTAACGCCGAGCCGGGGCGGATCGGGTGCGCGGGACCCTCTCTCCCGCGCACCGAACCCGGTACCACTTGGGTAGCTTTGTGAGGCCAAACCCAACACGGCCTCGCCCACTATATGGATCCATAAGGAGGAACCATGTCCACTAAGTATGCAATCGTTGGCGGTAAGCTCATCGACGGTACCGGCGCCGAGCCGGTCGAGAACTCCCTCGTTCTCGTCGACGACAACGGCAAGATCGAGTACGCCGGCGCTATGCAGGACCTTCCCGAGGGCGTTGAGGTTATCGACGCCGCCGGCAAGACCGTCCTTCCCGGCCTGATCGACACCCACCTGCACTTCTCGGGCAACCTAACCGACGATGACACCGATTGGGTCATGCAGCCGCTCCTCGAGAAGCAGGCAGTTGCCGTCAAGCAGGCCTACGACTGCCTCACCCACGGCCTCACCACCGTCTGCGAGATCGGCCGCTTTGGTATCCAGATTCGCGACTGCATCGACAAGGGCGTCTTTAAGGGCCCGCGCGTTCTGGCCACCGGCCTGGGCTTCTGCCGCGTTGCCGGTCACGGTGACTCCCACCACTGCACCCAGGAGCTCAACAAGGAATCCCATCCCTGGGGCGACCAGGTCGACGGTCCTTGGGATCTGCGCAAGGCCGTCCGTCGTCGCCTGCGCGAGAACCCCGATGCCATCAAGATCTGGGCTACCGGTGGCGGCATCTGGCGCTGGGACTCCGGTCGTGACCAGCACTATTGCTCCGAGGAGATCCAGGCCGTGGTCGAAGAGGCAAAGATGGTCGGCATCCCCGTGTGGAGCCACTGCTACAACAACCACGCCGCTGCCTACGATTCCGTCCGCTTTGGCTGCGAGCAGCTGATCCACGGCTTCGATATCGATGAGCGCACCATGGACCTCATGGCCGAGCAGGGCACCTTCTTCACCCCGACGATCGCCTTCCTGCCCACCTGGTACGCCACCTATCCGCCCGTCTACGTCCCCGAGCTGCACGACAAGTACGAGGGCACCCTGGTCGAGAAGGAGCTGCAGCGCAACTACGACTGCCTGCGCGAGGCCAAGAAGCGTGGCGTCGTCATGACGATCGGCTCCGACTCCTTCTCCTTCGTCACCCCGTACGGCACCTGCTCCATCGAGGAGATGTACGAGTTCGTCGACAAGATCGGCTTCACCCCGGTCGAGACCATCACCTGCGCCACCCTCAACGGCGCCAAGATGTGCCACATCGAGGACGAGACCGGTTCCATCGAGGCCGGCAAGTGCGCCGACCTGCTGGTCGTCAACGGTGACGTCGCCGCCGATATCCATGTGCTCAACACCGACAACATGGACGTCATCATGAAGGACGGTTGGATCGTCGAGGCTGGCACCTTTGGCGAGGCCAACAAATACAGCGCCTAAGCTACCGTTCATCGATGGCTTGATGTAAAACACAGTATTTGATTGCATAATGCAATGGAGAGGGTCGCTTGCGGCCCTCTTTATTGCTATGGGGTGCGTCGGTAAGAAGGAGATGACGGTGGATCTCAATAGGCTGATTCTGGGCAAGAGCTACAACTCTACCAAGGTCTTTCGTACCGCTCAGCATGTGGTTCAAGCCATCTTGCTCGGTATTGTCGTTCCGCTGCTTATCCTGCTGCTCATCTGGGATCTAACCGATAATCCCAATCCCGTTCCGGCCGTTGTCGTCATTGCCGGCTTGGTCATGCTGTGCTTCTTCTTCTCGTACGTCTTTGTCGTTCCCGACGACCTCACATCGAGCGCAACCGACCGCACGCTCGCCATCGCTTCAAAAATATTCGCCTACACGTCGCGCGGCCTTACGCCCGAAGCTGCCCTAGGCGCCTCTAAGATCATCCTGTCCGAAACTATCGCCTCTGCCATCTGCTTTACCGACGGCAAGCAGGTGTTGGCAAGCTGGGGCGAGGACTCGGCAAAATGCCCCGCGGGCACCCCGGTGGTGCTGCGGACTACGCTCAACGTGATCAACAGCGGTGAGCAAAGCGTGTTCTCGCGCGATGCCTCGACCGAGACAGGTGGCTACTTTCCGCGCCTGCGCGCCGGTATTGTCGCACCGCTTACCGTGCGCGGGCATTGCGTGGGCACGCTCGAGCTGTATTATCCCCGTCTGAGCAGCATCGATATGCGCCAGACGGCGCTTGCCTCGGGCTTTGCCGACCTCATTTCCACGCAGCTTGCGAGCTTTGAGCTCGAGCGCCAGGACGAGCTTACGGCCCGCGTGGAGCTGCGCGCCTTGCAATCGCAGGTCGATCCTCATTTTCTGTTTAACACCATCAGCACCATCGTGTCGCTCGTGCGTACCGAGCCGGACAAGGCCAGGTCGCTGCTGATCGACTTCTCCAACTACTACCGTCAGACGCTTTCTGATTCCGATACCCTCACAACGCTCGAGCACGAGGTGGAACAGGGCACTCGCTATATCAATCTTATGCAGGCTCGTTATGGCGACGGCCGTCTGCGCGTCTCGGTCGATATCGACTTTGAGGTGCGCGATTGCATGGTGCCGCCGTTTATCTTGCAGCCGTTGCTCGAAAACTGCATCAAGCACGCGCAGCGCGAGACCGAGCCGCTTTCTATTCATGTTAGGGCTTTCGAGACCGATGACGGTTTGGAGATCATCGTCGAGGACGATGGCATCGGTATGAGCGAAGAGGTCTGCGCGCATCTGTTTGAGCAACATCGCCTGGAGGAGCCCGAGAGCATTACCGCCGACGGCTCCGTCAAGCGAGGTTGCGGCCTGGCGCTCTTCAACGTGCTTCAGCGCATCCATTTCTTTTACGGAGAAGATTCCGGCATGCGCGTGAAGTCCCAGGAGGGCGTGGGAACGCAGGTCATCGTCGAGCTGAACGGCGAGCCGCATGAGCCTGCGCCGTTGACGGCGTAGCACGCGGTTGGATTGAGAGAAAAAGAGGGGAAGCACATATGTCCGAAGGCTGGAACATCTTGGTGGTTGATGACGAGCCTCCCATTAGGGCTGAGCTACGCTATCTGTTGGAAAAGGATACGCGTGTGGGTCAGATTGCCGAGGCGGGCAATGTCACCGAAGCCGTGGAGTCGATTCTGTCGAACAAGCCCGACGTGTTGTTTTTAGACATTACCATGCCCGGTCGCTCGGGAATTGAGCTTGCCGAGACGCTGCAGAACCTAAAGACGCCGCCGGTGGTTGTGTTTGTGACGGCGTTTGCCGAATTTGCCGCCGATGCGTATAACCTCGATGCGGTCGACTATGTCGTCAAGCCGGTCGAGGACGCACGCCTGTCAAAGGCACTCGACAAGATCGAGGCAGCCTTGGGTGCCCGTCGTGTTGCCCACGCTCCGCGCCAGCCTTTGCGTCTGACGGTGGACCGCGGGGGCAAAAAGGTGTTCATTCCCGCCGCAGACGTCTGCTACTTTGAGGCGCGCGCCGATTTTTGCAACGCCATCTGCGCCGAGGGAACGTACCTGATCAATGAGTCGATCTCTTCGCTCGAGCGTCGCTTGGTCTCCGAGGGCTTTATTCGCGTTCATCGCAGCTATCTGGTCAATTTGGAAGACGTGCACAATGTCGAGATTGGCTCCACGGGGTTGATGGAGCTCAGGCTCGACCGCGTGAACTCGACGGTACCGGTGTCCCGTCGTCGCGCCGCCGAGGTCAAGTCGCACCTGGGGCTTGCGTAAGAGGCTTGCGTGCCGTCGTTTACCATCGCAGGTTTGGCATGGGCGCGCGGTGGGCATAATGGGTGGCATCGAATGAAATCGAAAGGATCATTATGCCCGCGCTTATCACCCATCATCTGTTTGGCGAGGAAAGCATCGACCGTCTTCCGCAGGGCGTCATCACGTCCGATGAAGAGCGCATTGCCTTTATCTTGGGCAACCAAGGCCCCGACCCGTTTTTCTTTCACATTCTGACACCGCGTGTTTCCGACTGCACGCTGCTGGCGCAGGTCATGCATCGGTCGCGCATGTCTCGCCAGTTCGCGTGCCTGCGCGACGGCGTGTCGCATCTGCTGCCGCGCGACGCCAGCTTGGGTCGCGCCTTTGCGCTGGGCCTGCTGTCTCATTACGTGCTCGACCGCAACGCCCATCCCTTTGTCTATGAGCAGCAGTTTGGCATCGTGGAATCCGACTCAGAGCTTGAGGATTCGAGCAGTCAAGTCCATGCCGTGATCGAGAGCGACCTGGATGTACTGATGCTGCAGCTTAAACGCGATGGCGCTACGGTCGACGATTACCCGCCGGCGGGCGAGATCGTCACCACCGATCGCATCAATCGCGTGGCCGGCGTGCTGATGAGCTATGTTGCCGGACGCGTGTACGGCATTGACATTCCGGCGGGGGAGTACGGTGCTGCCGTTGCCAATATGCAGCGACTTTACCGCGCGATTGAGCCGGCCGGCTCCGTAAAGACGCGCGCGATCTCGCTGGTTGAGGGCTTGGTGCACGACTACTCGCTGCTCGACGGCCTTGCCCATCGCGTGACGACGGAGCTGCCCGAGCGCACCGGTAACCTGGGCTATCTGACATGGAAGAATCCCTTTACCGACGAGGTCTCGAACGAGAGTTTCCCCGAGGTCTTTGATCGCGCGCTGGTCGATTACGAGTGCACGGTCGCACGTTTTATCGAGACCGGTGACATGGATGCCGTGACCAGTCACGTCAACTACAGCGGTCGCGTGCTCGAAGCCGATGAGGAGTTCGACCGCGAGGAATAGGGCCCGTGCGTGCCCCTTTGCCGAATCCTTACCGGCGGTTCTGGACAATTAGGGTACGATGAACTAACTGCATATCGGGCGAATACGAAGGGTCCCTGTCCATGAAATACACCAAGCTCGAGCGTAACTGGGTTATGTATGATGTGGGCAATTCGGCCCTCGTGCTGCTCAATACCTCGGTGGTGCCCATTTACTTTAACGCCATCAATACCGGTGCTTCCTCGGCCGACCTGGTGGTCGCCTGGGGCAATGCGCAGACGATCGCCTCGCTGGTCATCGCCATGCTCATGCCCATTCTGGGCGCGCTTGCCGACTATGCCGGCAACAAGATCAAGTTCTTCTTGGGCTTCTTCCTCACGGGCCTGGTGCTTTGCCTGGCGCAGGCTATCCCAATGTCCGCCATGGCATTTTTGACCGTGTACGTGCTGTGCACCATCGGCCTTAACTCTTCTATGACGTTCTACGACGCCATGCTGCCCGACATTACCACCGACGAGCGCATGGACGCCGTGTCCAGCTCGGGCTATGCCTGGGGCTACATCGGTTCCACCGTGCCGTTCGTCATCTGCCTGGCGCTCATCATGGGTGGCCCCGCTCTTGGCGTCCCTACCATGCTGGCAACGCGTCTGTCGTTTATCATCACTGGTGCCTGGTGGCTCATCTTTACCCTGCCGCTCATTCGCACCTATAAGCAAAAGTACGGTCGCGAGCGCGGTCCTGAGGACACTATCGGCCGCATCGTGGGCGGTGTGTTCTCCGAGGTCGGACACACCATGCGCGAGATCGCCCACAACAAGACCGTGCTGGTCTACATGATCGCGTTCTTCTTCTATATCGACGGTGTGCACACGGTCATTTCCATGGCAACCAGCTACGGATCGGCCTTGGGCATCGATTCGACCCAGTTGGTCCTGGCGCTGCTCGTTACGCAGTTCGTGGCCTTTCCGTCCGCCATCATCTACGGCAAGCTCGCCGGCCGCGTGGGCACGCTCAACATGATCTTGGTGGCAGTCGCCGCCTATATGGGCATTGTGCTGTTCGCCGCGTTCTTCCTAAAGACCGCCTTTGAGTTTTGGGTGCTTGCCATTATGGTCGGCCTGTTCCAGGGCGGCGTGCAGGCGCTCAGCCGTAGCTACTTTGGCCGCATTATCCCCAAGGAAAAGTCCAACGAGTACTACGGCTTCTTTGACATCTTTGGTCGTTATGCAAGCGTTATGGGCACCTTCCTGGTGTCGGTCGTCACCTCGCTGACCGGCAACCCGTCGCTGGGCGTCCTTTCCATTGGCGTGCTGCTGATCGTTGGCTTTATGCTGCTGGTCCGCCTGTCCCGCATGACTCGGGCGGCAGAGCATGCCGCATAGGAGCGAGCGGCTATTGTGCCTGTCCACGGTACTCTTTTGGGATTATCCGCAATAAACATTGCGACTTGCGAGCAATGATTTGCCCAAGTGGGTATGATGGAATCAGCTAGGTCGCGGGGCGTCGCCTGTGTTTGGCGGCGCCCCGTTTTTGTGTTGCAGGGAGGGTAAGGCATGAACGCCACAGTCGTGATTCCAACGTATTGGGCGGGCGATGACGCTTGCGCAAACGCCCCTGGCACCTATGACCATTCGACGCGACTCAACGCCGACAATCCCGAACTCGACCGCTGTCTGGCCTCGCTTGAGCAGGTGCGTGACATCCCACGCATCATCCTTTTGGTGGTCTGTCCCGTTTCTGCCACAGCCGATGTGTCGCTGCGCGTGCACGAGATTGTCGACGCGCATCCCACGCTCAAGGTCACCGTTGTCACCAACACCCAGGCCTCGCGCATCGCAGACCGGGTTGCTCAGATCGCGCCCAAGGGTTCGGGCGAGTGCGTGAGCCTGCGAGGCTACGGTGCCATCCGCAACATGGGGCTAGCCTGTGCCGCTGTGCTGGGGCATGACGCGGTTATCTTTTTGGATGACGATGAGACTGTCATCGACGCCGACTTTATGAAGCGCGCGACCTATGCGTTGGGGCAGCAGACACGTCAGGGCTTGCCGATCTTGGTCAAGAGCGGCTATTTCTACGATCGCGACGGCTCGCCGCTGGCTCCCACGGACAAGGCGGGCATCTGCCATCGTTGGTGGACCAAGCGCATCGAGTTCAACCGTTGGATGAAAAAGGCGCTCTCGGGCACCCGCATCTCGCGCTCCAACTACGTGTGCGGCGGCCTGATGGCCCTGCACGCCCGCGCCTTTACGCGTGTGGCCTTTGACCCGTTTATCACCCGCGGCGAGGACTTGGATTACCTCTTTAACATGCGCATGTTTGGCTACGACGTGTGGTTCGATAACGAGTGGACCGTGCGCCATCTGCCTCCGGAGTCCGAAAAGCGCTCACCGCGCTTTATGCAGGATGTATACCGTTGGTACTACGAACGGGCCAAGTTGACATTCGCCGCGCATCAAAAGGAGCTCATTCCCGTTACGGCGGCATCACTCATGCCCTACCCGGGCCCGTGGATTTCGCGCGAGCTCGACGACCGCGTGCGCAAGACCGCTATGGTCCGCAGCGTGTTTACCCGCGAGCATGAGGGCTACCTGCGCATCTGGCGCCACGGTATTGACGAGGCCAAGACCTACGCGCGCCAAAACGCCGCAAGCTACCTGCGTTTCCAGAGCTTTTGGCCCAAGATCATGGACGGGCTTTGGCGTGACGCACAACTGATCAGTATCCTGGAGGGGGCCGAATGATCGACCGCCGCGCCCAGCGCGATAGTTCAATATCAATCTTTCGCATCATTGCCGTTGCCTGCGCCATTTGCGTGCTGGTGTACTTTATTTTTGCCTTGGTGACCGGTATCGAGCCGATCGCCACGGTGATTGCCTGCGCGCTGCTGTGCATCTTTCTGTGCATCTTTATCTTTTTGACGCTCAATCCCGATTCGGTGCGCTCCCAGTACACCGAAGAGACACTCTCGGTGGCCTCTGCCATGCTCGAGGACATCAAAGGCGGTCTGACGCAGGAGTCGGCGCGTCTGGTGTGCCAGCGCATTTTGCCCGAGACGCGTGCCATGACGGTTGCCATCACCGACGAGAGCAACGTGCTGGCCTGCGCGGGCGAGTTTGAGGAAAAGCTGCTGCCCGATTCGCCCATCCACACACTTGCCACGCGCTACGTCATCGAGCACGGTATCGTTCAGTCGTTCAACCGCGTGGTGGACGTGGTGGGCTCGGATGGTTCGCACAACCATGTTCCCGCCGGTATCATCGCGCCCATCAAGGTGGGTGACCGCACCGTCGGTACGCTCAAGTTCTACTACAAGACCCCGCGCGCTGTTGACCGTACCCAGTATGCGCTCGCCTCGGGTTTTGCCGAGATCCTGTCCACGCAGCTCGCCATTCACGAGCTCGAGGTGCAAAAGGAGCTCACGGCCCGTGCCGAGGTGCGTGCCCTGCAGGCGCAGATCAACCCGCATTTTCTGTTCAACACGCTCAACACCATCGCGTCGTTTACACGTACCGACCCGCTGCGCGCCCGCGAGCTGCTGCGCGAGTTCTCCTCGTTCTATCGCGCCACGCTCGACAATTCGGGCTCGCTCATTCCCGTGTCGCGCGAGGTCGCACAGACCAAGCGCTACCTGACGTTTGAGAAGGCACGCTTTGGCGAGGATCGTGTGCTGGCGACCTTCGATGTGTCCGAGGACGTCGAGGACACACTGGTGCCGGCATTTGTAATCCAGCCGATCGTCGAGAATGCCGTGCGCCACGGTATGGGTGATGGCGATGCGCTGAGGATCGACGTGTCGGTCCACACGGATGGCGACGATGCTATTTTGATTGCGGTCGCCGATAACGGCGTGGGCATGGATGAAGGCACCGCTGCCAGACTGTTTGACGAGCGCTCTGCCCGTCCCGACGCCAACTCCCCACAGGGCGGCGGCGCCGGTGTGGCCATGCACAATATTTCGGAGCGCATTCATCGCTTTTTTGGCCCGCACTCCTATACGCGCGTCGAATCGGCGCCGGGCAAGGGCGCTAAAGTGCTCCTGCATCTTGATTTGTCGGAGAGCATCTTCGACATTCAAGAGTAGAATAATTGGTTGCGGGTTTAACGCCAGTTGGCGGATGCCCGACGTAGTTTGTTGACGAAAGGTTTTATCCCTATGCTGCGTGCGATGATTGTGGATGATGAGGCCCCGGCCCGTTCGGAACTTCGCTTCTTGCTCGAGCAGACGGGCAAGATCGGCACGATCACAGAAGCGTCGAGCGTTCGCTCCGCCATCGAGATGCTCATGGAGAGTCGCGTCGATGTCGTGTTCCTCGACATTTCGATGCCTGGTGCCTCGGGTCTGCAACTTGCCGAGGCGCTGCATAAGCTCAAGAATCCGCCGGCGATCGTATTTGTAACCGCGTACAGCGATCATGCGGTCGAGGCCTTTGATGTGGATGCCGTCGACTATCTGATGAAGCCGGTCGAGGAAGCTCGCCTGGATCGAGCGATCGATAAGGTTATGCAACGCGCCAAGCCTGTCACGGACAGCAAGGTGACCATCGAGCGCATCCCGGTGGAAAAGGGCGGCCGCAAGGTCCTCATCCCCGTGGATGACATTCGCTTTATCATGGCCAAGGACGATTACTCCTGTATTTATACGGTCGATGACCGCTTTTTGTCGGCGACCTCGCTGGCACAGTTCGAGGCCAAGCTCTGCGACTTTGGCTTCTTCCGCGTTCACCGCCGCTATATCGTCAACTTGGCGTGTGTCACCGACGTCGAAACGGTTCCCTCGGGCGCTATCCAGCTGGGCATTACGGGCGTCGACGAACGCGTGCCGGTTTCGCGCCGTCGCGTCGTACCGCTCAAGAAGGCCCTGAGCCTCTAGTACGCTGGCCCCGCAGCCCTGTAGACCAAAATCGTCTGCGGAGCCGTGGGGCTTTTTGTATGAATACACCAAATCGTTTTGCGGAAGGGACTCCATGAACAGTGCAAGCGCCAAGCGTATCGACATTATCTCGGACACCCACGGCTATCTTTCGCCTGCGCTCCTGGACGAGCTTACGGGCGCGGATCTGATTATCCATGCTGGTGACCTTACGTCGGAGATGGACTACGAACACCTGCGCACCATCGCCCCCGTGCGAGCGGTGCTGGGCAATAACGACTACTACCGCGACTACGGCCCCGATGTGGACCGCTTGGCACTCTTTACCTACGAAGGCCTCAAGTTTGCCGTAGCCCACTACCGTGAAGACCTCCCGGTGGGATCTGTAGACGTAGCCATCAACGGCCACACCCACGTAACCAAAGAAGCCCAAGTGGGCCGCTGCCTGGTCCTCAACCCAGGCAGTGCCAGCTATCCAAGAGGCACCCGAGGCCCCACCATGGCCAGAATGCTTGTCAAGGACGGCAAGATTCTGAGCACCAAATTTATTGACCTAGAGTAGGTGCAACAAAAACGGGGGATGCAGATCGCATCTCCCGTTTTTCTTTGAGCCAAAGGCCGAAGTTCAACAACAATCTTAGACAACCCTGCCGAGGAGAACGGGGACCTCGAGCCGCGGAAGCGGCGAGGAACAAAGTCTTTGAAGCAAGTGACGGCAGGGAGGGTCTCCGGGGCCGGCTGGCGCGGGTTGAGTTTGTCGCGAGTTCCGCACGCAAAGGAAAGCACTTAATGTGCTTTCCGTCTTGCGCAGGACTGTAGAGCAGCAAACTCAACCCG
>JAXJCX010000074.1:0-4883 GCA_036302225.1 Collinsella sp. | reverse complement strand
GTTCTCGGACACGTCGTACTGGCCCTCGAACAGGTCAATGTCGTGATCGTCGACACCGATGTAGCGGATATCCTTGGTGATCTCCATCAGGCAAAGCCTCCTAGATAGACAAAAGAACCCGTCTATCATAACACTCGCCTTTAGAGCCACAGCTATCTACCGGCATCCTTATCGATTGTTATTGATGCGGAATATACCGCTTTTGACCTGCAAAAACTATGCGCGAGGCTCTGCCGTGCTATGTCGAACGATGAGCTGACCGGGGATGCGAATGGCGACGGTTTTGTCCGTTGCCCCCGCCTTGGGAACCGCGTGCTCGAATACCTCGCGCCCACGCTGATGCAAATCGAATCGAACGGTCGTGAGCTCGTTATGCGCGACAAAGTCGTCGAGCGAGTCATCGACGCCCACCACGCTCACGTCCTCGGGCACGCGCAAGCCGCTATCGCGCAGCGCTGCAATGACGCCATTTGCCATCTGATCGTTTGCCGCATAGATCGCCGTCATGGTGCGATCGTGTTCGGCCAGGTACCTACCGGCCTCGTAACCGCTGTTGGCAGACCAGTCGCCCTCAAGCGGCTCTACCGGCTCGATGTGCTTACGCTCGAGCGCATCCTGCCAACCGGCGCGACGGAACTGCTCGTCGACCGAAAAGGACGGGCCGCCGATATAACGAATCTGCTCGTGTCCCAGCTCAAACAGATGATCCATGAGCAACAGCGAGCAGCCGTAATGATCGGAGTCAACCGTAGTCACCCGCGGGTGCGCATACATGGTAACGATGACCGTGCCAATACCCGGCAACGGATCGAACGTCTCAAAATCGGGAGCCATACGGCTCATGCCGATAATGATGCCGTCCACGGGCAGCGCGGCCATACGACGTGTTGCCTCGGCAAGAGAGAATTCCTCGGTCTTGGACATCTCGACCAGTGTGATGGCGCAATTATGCTCGCGAGCAGCGCTGGCGATGCCGTCGATCATTGAGAGGTTGCCAAACTTGGTGACATCGTTGACGCACAGGCCGACCGAATGGTAACGGCCGTCACGCAACGAACGGCCGGCATAGCTCGGACGGAAGCCGAGCTCTTGCATAGCGGCTTGCACGCGCTGGCGCGTCTGTTCGTTAACGTTGGGCAATCCGTTGGCAACGCGCGAAACCGTCTGTTGCGAAACACCGGCAGCGCGGGCAACGTCGGCCATGGATACCGGACGCGTACCCGTATCGTTGGAAGGGCGCCTTGCCACAAAATCACCTTCGCTCTCGCAGGATCTGAATAGTGCGAATGTCGGCCCGGGCAGAAACACACCCCGCGCCGAAGTCCGCTATCGTCGGACGCATGTTAACGTACTCTACTTTTTCTATCAGCGGTTCTTTTGCTCCATATGTCCATACGGCCACACCGTTCACGGCCGAAAATCTACCGATTACCAGATTCTCAAAAATAGATATGCGTTGTGTTATGAGTACGTTAACATACCCATTAACGTGCGGCGCCGCGACGTCTGGTTTGTGGTGCTCAAAATTGTTAACGTACTCATAATGACACGGACCAATCTCTCCGGCGTCAAGGAAAGGACCCATATGACCGCCCCCGACGAAAAGACACTCGCCACCCTCACCAAGCTGTTTGAGGAGGAGTTTGGCCCCATCGGCGACCGCCAGGTGCTCTACGTGCACGCGCCCGGGCGTTCCGAGATCAGCGGCAATCACACCGATCACGAGGGCGGCCACGTTATCGCCGGCTCGCTCGATGTCGCCGTTGACGGCATCGCCGTAGCAACCGACTCCAACAAGGTCCGCGTCGCCGACGAGGGCTACCCCACGTTTGAGATTACGCTCGACACGCTGGATGTTCAGGAGTCCGAGAAGGGCACGTCCGCAAGCCTCGTGCGCGGTATGGCCCACGAGGTCGTAGCACTTGGTGTTGAGCCCAAGGGCTTCGACTTCGCCTTTACCTGCTCCGTTCCCTCGGGTGGCGGACTTTCGAGCTCCGCCGCCGTCGAGGCCGCGTACGGTCGTGCCATGGAAACCCTCTGGGGCGCACCCGCCATCGAGCCCGTCGCGCTCGCCCAGATGAGCCAGCGCACCGAGAACAACTATTACGGCAAGCCCTGCGGTCTGATGGACCAGGCCGCTGTGTGCCTGGGCGGCCTTGCCTACATGGACTTTGAGGATCAAGCCCAGCCTAAGACCCAGAAGCTCGAACTCAACTTTGAGGATCACGGCTACGCGCTCGTGCTCGTTAAGGTCGGCGCCGATCACGTGGCCGCCACCGACGACTACGCCGCCGTTCCGCGCGAGATGCAGGACGTCGCCGCCGAGTTTGGCAAGGCACGCCTATGCGAGGTCGACGTTGCCGACTTTGACGCCAAGCTCCCCGAGCTGCGCGCCAAGCTGGGCGACCGTGCCTGCCTGCGCGCCGTTCACTACTGGTACGAGAACGGCCTGGTCGATAAGCGCTGGGCCGCCCTGAACGCCGGCGACATCGACCAGTTCCTGGTCCTGACGCGCAAGTCCGGCGCCAGCTCTGCCATGTACCTGCAGAATGTCGTTGCCAAACTGGGCTCCGAGCAGCCCTCGATGTATGCCCTAGCACTGGCCGAGCATGTGCTTGACGGCCGCGGCGCCGTCCGCATCCACGGCGGCGGCTTTGGTGGCACCATCCAGGCCTTCGTGCCGCTCGACCTAGTCGACACCTTTATCACCAAGATGAACAGCTGGCTGGGCGAGGGCTCTGCCCGTCACTACGCCATCTCTGACAAGGGGGCTTACGCGGCATGGCTGTAATGACTGATGTGCGCGAGGCCGCGCAGGGCCTGATTGAGTATGCCATCCATCGATCGATGATCGGACAGGACGATCGCATCTGGGCCTACAACACCATTCTGGAGTGCATCGGCGCCACGGGTCCGGCGCTCGACATGATCTGGGCGCTCCAGGTCGAGAAACTCTCGCTCTTACACCCCGATACCCTCCCCGACTTTGACCTAGAGAGCACGCTTGCCGCGCTTGCCGAGGCCGCCGTTGCCAACGGTGCTGCCGAGGACACGGCATCGGGCCGCGACCGCATCGCCATGCGCATCATGGGCGTGCTGATGCCGAGGCCTTCGGTTGTAAACGAGGAGTTCAACGGACGCATGGGCGTCAACGAGCCCCGCGCCGCGACCGACTGGTTCTACGGCCTGTGCTGCGACGCCGGCTACGTGCGCCGCGCCGCCATCGCGCGCAATATCAAATGGAGCACCCCCACCAACTGGGGCGACCTCGAGATCACCATCAACCTGTCCAAGCCCGAAAAGGACCCGCGCGATATCGCCGCGGCCGGTGCGGCCAAGAACACGGGTGAGAGGTATCCCGCCTGCCAGCTGTGCATCGAAAACGAAGGCTACCCTGGACGCTCCGCCGCAACCGACGGCGGCGCCCACCCCGCCCGTCAGAACCTGCGCGTTATCCCCATCCAGCTCGACGGCGAGCGCTGGGGCTTCCAGTACAGCCCGTATGCGTACTTTAACGAGCACTGCATTGCCATGAGCTCCAAGCATCGCCCGATGCACGTGGATCGCAAGAGCCTGACCTGCCTGCTCGACTTTGTCGACCTGTTCCCGCACTACTTTATTGGCTCCAACGCCGACCTGCCCATCGTGGGCGGCTCGATTCTGTCGCACGACCACTTCCAGGGCGGCGCACACGAGTTCCCCATGATGCATGCCACCGAAGTCTCGCAGTTTAGCGTGCCCGGCTTTGACCAGGTCAGCGGTACCGTGTTGCAGTGGCCGCTTTCGGTGCTGCGACTGCGCTCGCACGACCGCGCCCAGTTGCTCGACGCTGCCGAGAAGATTATCCTCGCCTGGCGCGAGTGGACCGATGAGTCGGTTGGCGTTATCGCACACACGACCGACGGCGTAGCGCACAACACCGTGACGCCCGTCATCCGCCGCGTCGACTCCCGCGGCAATGCCGGCGGCGAGATTTACGAGGCCTACCTGGCGCTTCGCTGCAATATCACGACCGACGAGCATCCGCTGGGCGTTTTCCACCCGCATGCCGAGTATCACCACATTAAGAAGGAGAACATCGGCCTGATCGAGGTCATGGGCCTGGCTATTTTGCCGCCGCGCTTGGTTCCTGAGCTCGGTGCTGTCCGCGAGCACCTGCTGGCGGCCAAAGCCGATGTCAGCTACGACCTTGCCGGCGCGCTCGAGGGCGATGATCTTTGCCGCAGCCATGCCGCGTGGGCCGAGGATGTCTATGCCCGCCGTGCCGACGAGCTTACGGCGGATAACGCCATCGATATCCTGCACGAGGAGGTCGGCGTGGTGTTCGGCCACGTGCTCGACAACGCCGGCGTCTTTAAGTGGGACGAAGCCGGCCGCGCCGCCCAGCAGCGCTTTATCGACTCGCTGTAATGATCCCTTGGGGACGGAGGAAAACGGATCATTTCGTCTTCAAGACAACGGCGCCCGCCGGCAACATCGCCGGCGGGCACCGTTTTTTGAGTGTAGTCATTGGGGATGTTCTTAAACGACTGGTCATTAAAGAACGTCCCCGACGACTAATGACTCGAGCGTGGAAAATCTCCCACTTTGAGCTCGTATGGGCACCAAAAGCGGGAGATTATCCACGCTCATTCTATTAGGAGTCGCAACCGCTACAACTCTACGACCTCAACGCCGTTGTAAATCTCGTCCCAGCGGTCCATGACCAGGTGGCCGGTCTTGGGATCCATGGCGTTGAGCTTGCCGCAGGTATTGGCGGTCTTGAGCACCGTGACGTCGTCGGCACCAGCAGCAATGGCATGCGCAAAGCCGGCGATGGTCGAGTCGCCGGAACCCGTCGCGTTCACAGCCGCAATCGCGGGCGTCTTGGCGCGGAACGCGCG
>JAXJCX010000073.1:0-48295 GCA_036302225.1 Collinsella sp. | reverse complement strand
GCGGGCCGGACATAGCAGCGCCAAAGAAGAAGTCGTTGGGCAGCTGATACTGTGCCATCAAAGTCCTCGCTTTCGTGTTCTAGAGCTTCCGGTTGGAGACGGGTTTGCTTTGGCAGGTTATCCGGCGCGGGCGCGCACCGGTCATACCGATATCCAACCCGCCAAAACAAAACCGTCCCCAAACGGTCGATCCTGTTCTGCGGAAAGATTCCGTTCGTTGCTTAGACTATAGCGCTTTAATTCTAAAAGTAAAGCGTCTTTTTCTTTTTTCTTTCTCGAGCTTCTTAGATAAAGGTTATATGGGTGCCTTGTTAAGGGTTATACTTACTTGCGTATTGATATATGTCGGAAAGGAGGTTCAATGATTCCCAAATACGAGGCGATAGCTGCAGATATTCGTCGAAGCATCGAGGATGGCACTCTTAAACCGGGCGACAAGCTTCCCACCGTCGTTGAGTTCTGCGAGCTCTATAGCGTTTCCAAAATCACCGTCAAACGAGCTATCGAGCAAATCACCGAGGAAGGTCTTATTACCAGCCGACGCGGATCGGGTACCTACGTTAAGGACACGGCGGGACTTCCCGGTCAGGCGTTTTTCCAGGGCAAAAACGACCGTGCCCAGGGCTTTTCGTATGAGCACCGCGGGGAGAAGGTGACCTCGGTGGTCTACGATTTCTCGATTGTTAATCCACCAGCGGACATCGCAGCCCAGCTGGGAATTGCCGAGGATGACTTTGCCTATCACATCGTGCGCGTGCGTCAGGCCGATGAGAAGCCCATCGTTATCGAGTACACCTACATGCCCCTCGAGCTGATTCCAGGCCTTAAAAAGAAGGACCTGTACGGATCGGTCTACCACTTCATCCGCGAGCAATGTGGGCTGAAGATTTCGAGCTTCCACCGTACCATTCGCGCCGTGGCAGCAACCGAGGAAGAATCCGAGCGCTTGGACACCAAGCCTGGCTCTCCCCTGCTCGAGCTCACCCAGATTGGCTTTTTGGACAGCGGCGCCGCCTTTGAGTATTCGGTCTCGCGCAACGTTGGCGACCGCTTTGAGTTGCACAACGTAACGTTGGCATAGGTTTTTGTAGTCATCCGGGCGCTCGCTTTGAGCTGTTTTGTGCAGCGCCCGCGCAACACAATGGGGGTATGAACATGTCCGATTTGATTAAGCTGACGCCGATCTTCCACGAGAAGATCTGGGGCGGTCGCCAGCTCGAAACCGTATTTGGCTACGACATTCCCGATGGCCCCATCGGTGAGTGCTGGGCCATCTCGGCCCACCCCAACGGCGACTGCCAGATTGCGGAGGGCCCGTATGCCGGCCACACGCTGTCGTGGCTGTGGGCCGAGCATCGCGAGCTCTTTGGCAACTGCGAGGGCAAGGAGTTCCCGCTGCTCATTAAGATTCTGGACGCCAAGGACGACCTTTCGATCCAGATTCATCCCAACGACGAGTACGCTGCCGAGCACGAGAACGGTAGCCTGGGCAAAACCGAGTGTTGGTATGTGCTGGACTGCGAGCCCGACGCCACGATCATCGTCGGCCAGCGTGCCAAGGACCGCGCCGAGGCCGCACAAATGATCGAGGAAGGACGTTGGGACGACATGCTCAACGTGTTGCCGATTCACAAGGGCGACTTTTTCCAGATTGATTCCGGTACCGTGCACGCCATCAAGACCGGCACGCTCATTTTGGAGACGCAGCAGTCGAGCGACGTGACGTATCGTCTGTACGACTACGACCGTCCCGGCACCGACGGCAACCTGCGCCCGCTGCACATTGAGCAGAGCCTCGACTGCATCGACTTTGATGCCCAGGCTCCGACCGACGGCACGGTGACCGCGCCCGAGGTGAACGGCGTGACCGAGCTCGAGTCTAACTCCTGCTACACCGTCGATCGTGTGCGCGTCGACGGCAGCAAAACCCTCGACCAGCGCTGGCCCTTCATGTGTCTGTCGGTCATCGACGGCGAAGGCACCGTCTGCGGCGACCCCGTCCACAAGGGAAGCCACCTGCTGGCCCCGAGCACCGTCAGCTCCATCGACCTCGAAGGCAAGATGGAACTGATCATCAGCCACCTGTAGGCCACCGGTCCCCAAGCGCTCGCCGGGACGGGGCGCGGGGTTTGGTCGCCTGCTCGGACAGTCCTGCTCGCACGGAGAGCACATTAAGTGCTCTCCGGCTCGTGCGGAACTCGCGATCGACCAAACCCCGCGTCCCGTCCCGGCGAGCCTCTGGCTAGTTACGACAATCAAAAAGCAACAAGGGGCTCCCCCGCTCATCAAACGGGAGAGCCCCTCACCATACATAACGAATCAAGGTGCCTATAGGTAGACCTTTTCGAGAAACGATAATGTGTCCTGAAGACGCGCTCTCTCTTTACGATCGGTCTGCCGATTTACATAAGAAGAAAAGTCCGCAAAGAAGTCTCCGGCGTCAGCCCTCATTTGCTCTATTAGCTCCAAGCGAGCCGAAGGCGGCAACAAACCCGCAAGTCGAACAATATCCGAGCGATGCTTTCGTCGATCTTTATCGTTGCAATGGCGCCCTTCTTCATAGCTCCTATTGATATCAATGTGTGCACGCATCTTGAGGGGAATGATATGGAGCGCATCGAGCAACGTAATGCCCTCTACGTTCGTTGCGTTGTCGCGAATAAATTCGTAGTAGCCATCGTCGAGAATAATTGCCGAAAGACTTGATACGGCCCCGTCAAAGGAAAGAGGTGCCACTTCGCTCGTTTCATCTTCGAGCACAAAATCAGGATGTCGGGCGAATAGCTCAATTTGGCCGGGATAGTCTAGGACTTGCCTTGATCCTTCGGGCAAACAGAACCGATAGTAAGTGCACTTTCCATCGCCGACCTTCCCAGTCTCATATCCGACAGCTTTGATAAATGCCCACAATGCAGTGGCGAATTCAACGCCTTCCCCATCAACAATTACGACGATATCCAAGTCTTCAGTAGCTCTAAACGAATCGCCCTCATTGTCAAATAGAACGCTGCAGGCCCCTCCACCAATAAGGACGTAACCGCCTTTACAGCCGCTCATGGCATCGGCAAATCGCTCTATTCCCCTCACTTTTGACATATCGTCCTCCTGAGCTGTTCGACCGCGTCGAGCAGACGATCTTCTTTGTAATCTGCTTTTGCGCAAGCAACGTATAAGGAAAACGGGTCGACACACTGCAAACCCGTCGCGTCAAAACTAATATCGGACGGCGCGTCCACGGGATACGACCAGACCTCAATCACAACTGCCGCCGGTTCGTACCACTGAGCCTCCAGCCATCTGTCGCCCATATGCTCTTTCAAGGCCTCTAGCTGATATTTTTCGAGAGCAATGGTTGGAGCAGAGTCTTCATGGGCAAGGTCGGACATATAGCTAAGGGCAGACACACCGGAAAGCAGCGCATCAACGGCACGTAGCTCTGTTCTCTCGATAACCTTCTTGAGCCGGATTCGCTCTAAAACTGGCGTGCGAAGATAGTCCTCAAACCCATCTAGCAACGTCTCGGTCGACAGCCCGGCGTCACACAATATACGCTTTTTGCCGTCCCGCATAATCAACCCAGGAGCTATAGCGGCGATTTCCGAAAGATAGCCGCTGACGCTAGCCGCGCTTTTGCCACACAGACGCGCTAGGTCGCCGGCGGAGCAGTCAACCCATCGTCCCGCAATGAGATTTAGGACGATTCGTTGAGATTGGGACGAAAGCGGAGCAGCGGGAGAAGCACCCAGCACTTCATCGGAAATAACGGCTCCGATAAACGGCAGGAACGCATTTCGCTCATCTCGGATATATGCGATTCCCTCCGAAGAAAGCGCGCGCATAAAACCTAAATCCATAGCATCCCAGCAAATTGCCACCGGACGAGCATCTAACGTACGCACTGCATTGACGAGATTTCGCGCCGAAATGACACTGGGCGGTTCTTTAGGTTCCGCAACAATAAAACGGCCCTGCTCAGACATGCCGAGCCGTGCCAAGCGAAGCGAATACCGCTCAAGATACATGCGAGGAATCTGCATCTCAACTGGCTCCGGGTCGATGGCGAGCTCTAAAGAGAAGAGTCTTTTTGGGAGACAATTTAGCAGCATGTCCAATCACCCTTTTCATTTCAGTTACATTTTAGTATCTATCTGAAATTATACTGAATCGTATAAAACGCTCAATCCCTAAAGTCATAAGAAACAATCCAAACGCAATAAAGAGGCTCCCCCGCTCATCAAATGGGAGAGCCCCTACTCACATCTATTTTTCTATCAGCCCACCCGGCTCTCCAGATCAAAAAGCGAACGAGCAGAGCGACGTTCGCAAACAACGTTATCTAAGGACCTGGGCGGGCGTACGGGGCAACATCGATCGCGAGTTCCGCACGCAAAGGAGAGCACTTAATGTGCTCTCCGTCTTGCGCAGGACTGCCCGAGCAGGCGATGTTGCCCTATACGCCCGCCCAGGTCCGCCAGGATCACGACAGCTTGACGATCGGCGCAAAGCCCTTCATCAGCTTTTTGGTCTGGCCGGTCTTTTCGAACTGGACCTCGATCATGTCTCCGGCGACCGAGATCACGGTACCCGTGCCAAAGGTCTTGTGGCTCACGGTATCGCCCGCGGCAAAGTCCTGCGATGCGCTGGCGCGATCGACCTTGCGCTCCACCGTCGGAGACACCTTGGACGACGGCTTTTTGGCTCGCGGCGCACCCGAACCAAAGGTCGAGGCAACACGGCCGGCGTCGGGCGAGACCCCACGATGGCGCTCGGTCCCGTAGCTGCTGCCGCCAAAGAAATCGTCAAAGCTCGATCCGCCGCGCGAACCGGAACCGCCGGTCGAGCGCGTATGCGAACCGAACACCTTGCCGCCATACATATCCGAACCCATGCCCGAGCCAAAGGTGCCGTGACGGTCGCCGCGCTTCTCCCAGCCCGTGCCCTCAAAACCGGCAGAACCGATACCGCTAAACTCGATATCCTCAAACGGAATCTCATTGAGGAAGCGCGAGCGCGGGTTGGCAGAGGTCGAGCCGTAGGTGCGACGCGTGGCCGCATAGGTCAGGAATAGGCGCTTACGGGCACGCGTGATGGCGACGTAGGCCAGGCGACGCTCTTCCTCGAGCTTGCCCGGGTCATCGCTGCCGCCAAAGTCGTGCACGTGCGGGAAGATGCCCTCCTCCATGCCGGCTACGAACACCGCCGGGAACTCCAGGCCCTTGGCGGAGTGGATGGTCATCATGGTAATGGCATGCGTCTCGCCGGCCAGGGAATCCAAGTCGGAGCGCAGGGCCAGCCACTCCATGAGTGCCGGCAGCGCCTTACAGGTGAGCGGACCGTAGGTGCGCTCCATCTCGTCGGCATGCACGGCACCCGCCGGCATCTCCGTCGGCGCGGCATACGCGTTGCCCGCGATGGCGGCGGCCAGGGCGTCCTGCGGCGAGAGCGCCGGGGCGGCTAGGCTATCGAGCGGATTGGAACCTGCGGCATCGCGCGCGCCGACGAGCGCCTCAAACGAGGATGCCGGGGCAGATGGCCCCGGTTCGGGCGCAGGCGCGCTCACCACAACGGGCTCGGACTCAGGCTCGGCAGGCACGTCGGCAACGCCGGCTGCGCGCAGCTCTTCCAAGCTCTCGAGCGTACCCTCGATATCCTCGTGCGTCTCCTCAAATTCGGCGGCGACGCCCAGGAATTCCTGAATGTTCTCGGCGCGGCTCTCGGACTCCATGGTGCCCTCGGCGCGAAACGCCTGCAGCAAGCCCGTCTTATCGACGATCATCTCGACAACGTCCTTGAGCTCGCCGTCCATGCGGCGGCCCTCGCGCACCAGCGACACAAAGCTCGACAGGCCGTTGCGCACCTTGGCACTAAACATGCCCGTCTCGGCGCACGCGATCTCGCAAGCCTGGAAGAACGAGCAACGGTTGTCGCGCGCCAGCTGCTCGATCTTTTGGATCGAGGTGGAGCCGATGCCGCGGCGCGGCGTGTTGATGACGCGCTTGACGCTCATCTCGTCGGCCGGGTTCACGATCATCTTAAGGTAGGCCATGACGTCGCGGATCTCGGCACGGTCGAAGAATCGCGTGCCGCCCACGATCTTGTAGGGCACGCCCGCGCGCAGAAACATATCTTCGAGAATACGCGACTGGGCGTTGGTGCGGTAGAACACGGCGATGTCGTCGTAACTCGTGCCCTTGGCATGCAGCTTTTCGATCTCGCCGGCAATCCAGCGACCCTCGTCGCGCTCATCGCTTGCCTGGAAGGCCTGGATCTTCTCGCCGTCGCCCTCGGCCGTAAACAGGCGCTTGTCCTTGCGCTGCGAGTTGTGACGTACCACGGCGTTGGCGGCGTTCAGGATATGACCCGTAGAGCGGTAGTTCTGCTCCAGCTTGACGGTCTTGCAGTCTTTAAAGTCCTTCTCAAAGTCCAGGATATTGGTGATGTCGGCGCCACGCCAGCTATAAATGGACTGATCGTCGTCGCCCACGACCATGAGGTTTTGGTACTTGGCGGCCAGCAGGTTGGCGATCTCGTACTGGACGTGGTTGGTGTCCTGATACTCGTCGACGCTAATGTAGCGGAAGCGCTCCTGATACTTGTCGAGCACCTCGGGGCGGGTGCGCAGCAGCTCGAGCGTGCGCACGAGCAGGTCGTCGAAGTCCATCGCGTTGGCGGCGCGCAGGCGGCGCTCCAGCTCCAGGTAGACTTGCGCGGCCTTTTTGTCATTGGGGCTGTCGGCGGATTTGAGCATGTCCTCGGGGCCGATCATGGCGTTTTTGGCCGAGCTAATCTTGCTGCGGATCATGTTGATGGGGAACTGCTTTTGCTCGATGCCGAGCGCCTGCATAATGTCGCGCACCATGCGCTTTGAGTCATCGTCATCGTAGATGGTGAACTGACCGGTGTAGCCCAACAGGTCGGCGTCCTCGCGCAGCATGCGCACGCACATGGCATGGAAGGTGCACACCCACATGCCACGGGTGCCGCTGGGAATGAGTGCCGCCAGACGCTCGCGCATCTCTGCCGCGGCCTTGTTGGTAAACGTGATGGCAAGAACCTGCCAAGGTTTAACACCCAGGTCGCCGAGCATATGTGCGATGCGGAAGGTCAAGACGCGGGTCTTGCCCGAGCCGGCGCCGGCGAGCACCAGCAACGGGCCCTCGGTGGACAGGACAGCCTCGCGCTGGGCGGGATTAAGGCTGTCAATGTCGACGAGCGGCTTGGCGGGCTTGGGCGCCGGCGCGGGAGCGTCGTAAATGTCGAGCGGGACGAGCTCGGGCTCCGGCGCAGCAGGAGCGGTGTATGCATCGAGCGGCACGGGTTCCGGCGCGGGCGGCACGGATACCGCGGCGTTCTTTTCCCAGGGCAAGGGCTGGGTCATGGGCGACTCCTCATCTGACGGACGGCGCGCCTGCGGGCGGCGCCATAGTTTGAGCCGTACCAGTATACCGAGCCGCGCGGACACCGACGCAAATCACACCACGACTCCGTGCGTCACCGTCAGGCCGCCCCAGCGAATTTGGCGCAATGGGGTCAGGTTGGTCTGCACCAATCAATTGACAATCACGAAACCGCCGATGTCATGGCAGCAGCAGCGAGCGGTGGCCAGGGCGAACAAATTGGCATGAAAAGGGGCGGCATAGACCTTCTGGTCATGCCGCCCCCTTTGAATGACAAGTTGTCGCCCCGGCCGCCGCGCAGCGTCGACCAAGTTACAGGCCGAGCATAGGCTCCAGGACAAAGAAGTACGCGAGCACCACGATGCCCAGGATGATGCGGTAGACGCCGAAGCACTTAAAGTCGTGACGGCGCACGAAGCCCATAAGCCACTTGATGGCAATGAGCGACACCACAAAGGCGACGACGCAGCCCACGCCCAGGATGGCGATTTCGTTGGTGCCGAACGTGCCGCCCTTAATAAAGTACTTGACCAGCTTGAGCGCGCTCGCGCCAAACATAACGGGAATAGCCAGGAAGAACGTGAACTTAGACGCCACCGAGCGCGTGCAGCCCAGCAGCAGGCCGCCGATGATCGTGGAGCCGGAGCGCGATGTGCCCGGAATCAGCGAAAGCACCTGGAAGCAACCGATACCCAGCGCGGTCTTCCAGCTCAGATCCTCGAGCGTAGTGATGGAGCCAAAGTCCAGGTTATCGTCATCGTCTGAAGCGGCAGCCGCAGCGGGAGTGGCAAAATGCGCACCAGCGGGGCGTCCGCCCGCCACCACGGCACGCGAACCAAACGAACCGGCAAGAGCGGCCTGGTCGCGCTTGTTCGCGCGCCAGTTCTCGATCACGATAAACAGCACGCCGTACACAATGAGCGCCAACGCCACGACGGGAGCATTGTAGAAATGCTCCTCCATCCAGTCGTTAAGCGGCAGACCGATCGCCGCGGCGGGAATGCAGCCGAGCACAATCTTGCCCCATAGCACCCAGGTGTCGCGACGGCCCTCCTTGCCCTTGCTGGGAGAAAACGGGTTGAGGTCGTAGAAGAACAAAACGCAGACGGCCAAAATGGCGCCAAGCTGAATCACGACCAGGAACATATTCCAGAACGTCTCGCTCACGTTCATCTTGACGAACTCGTCCACCAAGATCATGTGACCGGTCGACGAAACAGGCAGCCATTCGGTGATGCCCTCGACCAGGCCCATGAAGGCAGATTTTAGAAGCTCAATGATATCCAAAGGGACCCCCTCGTTAGACACCCGCCGATATTGTTCTGCGGACGGTGCGGGCGATGTCCCATTATCAACCGTTGGCGGCGCGCCTGCGCCTACCCTTACCAAAAAACTCGCCCGTTCACAGAATTGCGAGCGGTCAAACCCAAATCCTTGGGTATAACTGCAACAAGATAAAGTGTCCGGCGGTCCGCGCACCCGCGCCCGCCCGATGCACGAGCCCCGCGCCCGTGCGATAGACCAAGGAGGAAACCATGAACGAGGGCTACACCAAGGTATTTGTTTCACTCGACGGTACTGAGCAGCAGGATTTTGTGCTCGCACGCGCCATCAAGGTCGCCGCGAACAACGGCGCCAAGCTGATTATCGGCCACGTTATCGATTCCACGGCACTCGAGAGCGCTGGTTCCTATCCGGTCGATCTGGTCAACGGACTGGAGGAGGCATTTAAGAACTCCATCGCCAAGCAGCTCGAAGAGGCCAAGGCCAATCCCGACATTCCCGAGGTCGAGGTCATGATTCGCGCCGGCCGCATTCGCGAGACGCTCAAAGACGAGATGCTCGACGTGGTCAAGCCCGACCTGGTGCTCTGCGGCGCTCGTGGCCTGTCCTCGATCAAGTATGCACTCCTGGGTTCAATTTCGACGTTCCTGCTGCGCAACACCGACTGCGACATCTTGGTCGTGAAGTAGCAAACGTACGCCTAACGCATCGCGGAGCGCAAGCCCACGTGCCCAAGTCTTCCAAGAGCGGGACCACCATTACGGTGGCCCCGCTTTGCTTTAGGCTGAGAATTGCTCCAGAACCCTCATTCTCTCAACGGAATCCGTCTGAATTTTCAGAGCGACCCGACCCAAATCTCCGGTTGCAGAGGCAAGTTCTGCAAGCTGGGCAGACACCTCTTCAGCCACTTCCGCCGCGATGTTCTTGATCATCTTGAGTGGCAGATGCAAATCTTGAGACATGAATTCGAAATCTTCAGGAGTCACCCCATCGATCACCCGGTGATCCCCAATATCAATCCCAAGATTATGGTCGTATCCCATTATCGTCGTGCAAACAATATCGTATGCAGGGGCCAACCTCTTTTCCCGCCAACTCGGACTATAAAGAAACGAATGGTTCTTGAGATGCGAGTCGCAATTCCCCAACGCATAATCGACCATTACCTGACGAGCGAACATTTGAGTATCAGCAATTACGTTAGACGATTGCTCTCTTATCAATCGGCCGCAAAGAGCCATATAGCAGCTATCGGGACGTGTCTCGTATTTCATATACGAAGGCCAGCCAACCGCTTGGCAAAAATCCTCCTGATGCAGCCTCAGAGGCACATCGAATCCGCTCATCGACGGCGGCTCATTGCTCCAGATTCTGTCATAACGCTCGGAAAAGAACGCACCAGGAATCGTATCCGAAGCTTCTGAACGGGCAATTTCAAGCCCAGCAGCAGACGCTGCCGTCATGCAAATTAATTCGTTGAACGGCAAATCCGGATGTTTAGTTGAAGCAATCTTGACTATGTGAGTCGAGGGGGCAGAGCCGAGCGGCAGCATCCAATCCCCCGACCCGGCCTTTTTTGCATCTTTACCGCGCGGTAAAAACCAACCGGTTTTAGACTGAGCGCCCGCCAACGACAGCCTCGAATCCTGCATATCATTTGCAATCTCAAACACTTCCGCCTTAGAAAGTGCCTCAAAATCCTCGTCTTGCAGAGGACGATAGCCCGGATCGTAGCTCGATTTCTCATCGCCGAGAAACCTCAAGGCACCAACGCACTCATCGCCCAAACGCTCGAGCATCGATAAATAGTCTGACTGGGGGATTTGAAAACGCATCGACAGCTCATGCCGAACCGGGCCCTCGGGAAGCATGCCCGAAAAGAAGGCCGAAAACTCATTGCTGGCATATGGCTCATGTCGCAAGGGAAGAGAAGCTGAGAGTGCGGCAGCATCGTCGCGTTCAAGATATCCCTCATCATATGCAAACGTCTCGTTTACGGGGTCGGCCCTCTCAAATTCTCCGACCAGCTCAAACGTTCCCCGATACTCACGATAAACCTTTAATGCCATGAGCCGTCGCCCCTCTCCCTCAGGATCAAATCGACCCCCAAGCTGTTAGCGATTTGAAGGGTTTGGCGAAGATTGGCACCCGCCTTTCCACGCTCAAGCTCGCTCACAAAGCGCAAACTGCACTGGTTGAAATCAGCCACATCGCGTTGGGTATAACCGAGCTTCTTCCGGCGCTCACGCAAATATGCACCGAGTTCAGCTGGGTCAAAAATCGTTCGCTCATTCCAGTCTTGCATGCTAATCCCCTATGATTATCCCAAACGGGATAATCATAGCACATCATGATGGAATTATCCCGTTTGGGATAATTTTCTTAACGTGAATGACGCTCCGGGACGTTACACCGCGACGACTACTCAAAGTATTGGAATTTGTTGGTCGAGAAGGCAAACGTGACGACGAAGCCTTCGCCGGGCTCGGATGCCGCGGTGACATCGATACCCATCTTGGAGCACAGACGCGCCACCAGGTAGAGGCCAATGCCCGTTGCGCGCTTGGTGGTGCGGCCGTTATCGCCGGTAAAGCCCTTCTCGAACACGCGCGGCAGGTCGGCCGCGCTCACGCCGCAGCCGTTGTCCGCGACGGTGAGCTCGATGCGTTCGCTCGCCAGGCCCTCGTCCAGCAACGCGCCCGAAAACACGATCTTTGCGCCGTCCTCGCGCGCATATTTAATGCTGTTCTGAATGAGCTGGCCCAGAATAAACTCGAGCCACTTCTCGTCGGTAAAGACCTCAAAGTCGAGGTTCTCGCACACCGGGGCCACGTGCGCCGCGATGAGCTCGCGCGCGTTGGCCTTAATCGCGCCCGTCACCAAGGTCTTGAGATCCCAGCGGCGAATCAGGTAGTCGCGCTCCACGACTTCCGAACGCGCGTAGTACAGCGCCTGGTCGATATAGCGCTCCACGCGAGCCAACTCACGGCCCAGGTCATCCACACGAGGCAGGTCGTCTTCGCTGCCATCCAGGTTTTCCAAAATTAGATGAGCCGCCGCCAGGGGCAGTTTGGCCTCGTGGACCCAGCTCTCGATATAGTCGCGATAGTCATCGGTCTGACGCCGGCCTTCGGCAACCTCGTCGCAAGCGGCTTTGCCCACCCGGCGCAAGACCTCGTACTCGAGCTCGCCCTCGGCATAGGTCGGGCATTGCACCATCTCCTGCACCCATGCGGGGCTCTCGAGCTCCTCGGCCGCGCGCTCCAGCTGACGCAGAAAACGGCGGCGACGCGCGTACTCGACCACGATGCCGAGCATACCAAAGATAAAGGACACGCCGACCGCCACGACCACGATAGAGACGGGTGCACCGGCAACCGTCAGCACAAAGCAGCTCAGCAGCACACCGCACGTCCACACGGCGACGGGAAGCAGCGCATCTTTAAAGAACTTGCCAAACGACATAGCCGGCCCCTAGACCGAATAGCCTTGGCCGCGATGCGTGGTCAAATACCCCTTGATGCCGATTTTTTCGAGCGTGGTGCGCAGGCGGTTGATGTTGACGGTGAGCGTATTGTCGTCCACGAAGGCGTCGGAGTCCCACAGGTCCTGCATGATGGCCGAGCGCGAAACGATCTTGCCCGCGCGGCTCAGAAGCAGCGAGAGGATACGCAGCTCGTTTTTGGTGAGCTCGGTGCTGGTGCCCGTTTGCGTGTTGGTGACCATTGAGCGGGCGAGGTCGAGCTCCAGCCCCTTGTGGACAAGTGTGCTGCGCTCGCCTGACGCCGCGGTGCGACGCAGCAGTGCGTTGATGCGCGCCACAAGCACACGGGCGCTGTAAGGCTTGGGAACAAAGTCGTCCGCGCCGAGCGTCATGGCCATAACCTCGTCGATCTCGGTCGTGCGCGACGTGAGAACGATGATGGGAACCTCGGATTCGCGACGGACCTCATGGCAGATGTGCTGGCCGTCTTTGACAGGGAGCGTGAGGTCAAGCAGTACCAGGTCGGGCGCGGTGGCGAGAATATCGCGCGAGACATGCTCAAACGATTCGCAGGCCTCGACTTCAAACCCGGCGCGGGCAAGGATGTCGACAAGCTCACGACGAATGGGCTCGTCGTCCTCAACGATATAGATCAGCGCCATTGATTCCGCTCCCCTCTTGGTTGTCTTGTCCCATTATGACCGCAAAGCTGCAGGTACACGCCTCGCGCGGTGCCAGGTGACAGAACTGTTCGCGAGCGGGGGCGTTTTGTCCGCCTCGCACTCGCAGCGGTGGCGGGGACCAAAATGATTCTTTAATCCCCGTCCCAGAAAAATCATTTAGCGGCGGGCGCGGAGCTTTTCGTAGCCTTCGGCGAAGAAGGCGACCGTGGCGGCGTCGGCCTCGGCGGCGTCCGTCTCGGTTGCGGGGACCACGCCGTGCTCGTCACTCACCAGGAACAGCGCGCCCTTGAGCTGCGCGGGAATGTCCACGCGCGTGACCGGGATGCCCTTGGTCTGGGCCAGCTGCTCAATGAGCGTCGCCGTGCCGCACAGACACTCGTCCGCTGGCGCCACAAAGGCCAGCTCGCCGTTATCGACGGCGGCGAGCAGCTCGGGCGCCACGCCGGTTTCGTCGGCCTCGGAGCGGGCCTCGGCGGAGCGGGCACGTAGCGCCTTGGCCGACGTATCGGCCAGCGGCTCGTACTCGCCCACCGTCATGGCGGCGTTGCCGTTGATGTCGATCACCAGCATGAGCACGCCGTCGTGTGCGGTGTAATCACCCTCGGCAAGCGACCACTCAACGTGTTGTTTGGCCCAGCTGAGCATGTTGTGGGTAAGCGGCTCGCCCTGCACCAGGCGCTCGGACAGCGCGCGAATGTGGCGGTTGAGCATGGGCACCTTTTTGTTGGACATGCGCCAACGGCAGACAAGCGCGGGCTTGTCGAGCGTAAACTTCTCGACCGCCTCCTGATTGGCGCAAAAGTCCTCGTACGCACGCTGATCCTCGGCATTGCCAAACAGCTCGGCATCATCAATCTGGGGCATGGTCATACCTTTCGTGTTAGTCATTCCGTCCTCTTATACCAAAAAGACGGCCCTCCAAACGGAGCGACCGTCTTTTGCAGAGATTATTTTAGAAGCGAGGCTAGTCCAAGGGACGAGATAACATCCCATCCTCCCCAGTCAACCTAACAGGTCGGCGAGGGTTGCCCAGGTGCCGCAGATTGCCGTGAAAGAGGAGCGACGCGTACTTGGGTACGCGAGCGACGAATGAGCGGCAAGGTGCGGTGGCTGGGCAAGCCGCAGCGCCACCTCCCTACTTAGTGGCGGAAGTGGCGGGCCCCCGTGAAGACCATCGCAATACCATGCTCGTTGCAGGCCTGGACGCTCTCGTCGTCGCGCTTGGAGCCGCCGGGCTGGATGATGCAGGTCACGCCGTGCGCGGCGAGCACGTCGACGTTGTCGCGGAACGGGAAGAACGCGTCGCTTGCACAGGCAAAGCCGCCCTTCTCCACGCCCTCGCGCTCGCAGAAGTCCTCGGCGCGCTCGCAGGCAAGCAGCGCAGAGTCAACGCGGTTGGGCTGACCCGGGCCCATGCCAATGCCGGCCTTACCCTTGGAAACCAGGATGGCGTTGGACTTGACGCCCTTGCAGACCTTCCAGGCAAACTCGAGCTCGGCCATCTCGGCGTCGGTGGGCTTGCGGTCGGTGGGGAACGTAAAGGTCGCAGGATCCTCGGTCACGTGGTCGACCTCCTGCACCAGCATGCCGCCGTCGACGGAGCGCAGCTCCACCTGGGCGCCGTGGTCCACGCCGCCGGTGGCCAGCACGCGCAGGTTGGGGCGCTTGGCCATGCGCTCGAGCGCCTCGGCAGTGTAGCTCGGAGCGATGATAACCTCGACGAACTGCTTGTTCTGATCGGCAAAGTGCTCAACCAGCTCATAGGGAACCTCGCGGTTGCAGGCGATGATGCCGCCGAAGGCGCTCTTGGGATCGCAGGCGAAGGCGCGGTCGTAGGCGGCCGTGATGTCCTCGGCCACGGCGGAGCCGCAGGGGTTCTGATGCTTGAGGATCACGCAGGCCGGCTCGTCGAACTCGCGGACTAGGTTCCAAGCGGCGTCGGCATCCAGATAGTTGTTGTAGCTGAGCGGCTTGCCCTGGATCTGCTCGGAGCCCACGAGCGGGAACTGCGAGCTCGCGGTATTCTCGCAGCCCTCGGCAAAGCGATAGACCGTGGCCTTCTGCTGAGGATTCTCGCCATAGCGCAGGTCGTCGACCTTCTCCAGCGAGATCTCGAGCTTGGCAGAGGTGTCCGCCACGTCGCTTGCGTGGGCGGCGAGCCAACGGGAGATAGCCGTGTCGTAGGCGGCGGTGGTCTGGTAGACCTTCACCTGCAGGCGACGACGGGTGGAAAGCGTGGTGCAGCCACCGGTCTCGCGCATCTCGGCCAGGACGGCATCATAGTCGGCCGGGTCGGAGATGACGGTAACGCTCGCGGCGTTCTTGGCGGCAGAGCGCAGCATGGAAGGACCGCCGATGTCGATGTGCTCGATGGCATCCGCGAAGGTGACCTCGGGGTTGGCGACGGTCTTCTCGAACTCGTACAGGTTGACGACGACCAGGTCGATCAGCTTAATGCCGTGCTGTGCCGCCTCCTGCATGTGCTGCTCGGAATCGCGGCGGGCCAGCAGCGCGCCGTGAACCTTGGGGTGCAGGGTCTTAACGCGGCCGTCCATCATCTCGGGATAGCCCGTGAACTCCTCGATGGGGGTTACGGGGACGCCCGCGTCCTCGATGGCACGAGCCGTGCCGCCCGTAGAGATGATCTCGACGCCAAAGTCATCGACCAGCGTCCGTGCGAAATCGACGACGCCCGTCTTATCGGTAACCGAAATCAACGCGCGTGCGATCTTCACATCAGATCCCATGCAGTCCTCCTGTCTGGTACGCCGCCGTGCTCTGTGAGTCGGTGATACGTCGATCTGCAGCGCTCGCGCAGCGGCATTGAAAATACTGATTCAATGTAGCGCATCGAGCGCATCGATGCACCCCGCAACGGGCGCATATGCAGAAAAAGTTTGCGAGCGGAGGGGATGGGCACGGCACCGGGCACGGTGAGTTCATGGAACACAGGGGCACCATAATTAGATGCCAATAGCGTGGTAGAACTGTGCTCGATATGCATCCGCAAAAGAAAGAGGCACCATGGTCTCGCGGGTTCTCTACCGACCGTTTGATACCGAAGACTTCGACGCCATCGCGTTGATTCTGCAGCAGCTTTGGCATAACAATTCGGATAACGATGAGTACAACCGCCTCGAGGCCGCATGCGACCTCGCCTATTGCCTTTCGTCTTCGACGTTTTCGCAGGTTGCCGTAATCGACGGTCAGGCGCGCGGCATTGCGCTCGCGCGTGCGGGACAGAGCTCCGGCGCCACCGTTAAGGAACATTGGCTGGATACCGAACGCGCACTGCTATCGCAAATGCGCGAGCTGGAGCCCGATGCCTGCGCCGAGTATCTCTCGTTTGTGCGCGCAACCATCCGAACCAACAACCGCCTGCTCGAAAGCAGCCCGTTGCCACACGACAACGAGGTCACGCTGCTTGCCGTAGATCGCGACGTCCATGGCCTGGGCGTTGGCTCGGTGTTGCTCGACGCCGCAGTCTCGTACCTATCCTCGCGCGGGGCGACGAGGGCACACCTGTACACTGACTCCAACTGTTCGTGGAAGTTCTACGAGTTGCACGGCTTTAAGCGCACCGCCACGCACCGCGCCAACCGCGAGGAACGCCGCCACGCCATGCCGCGCGAAAGCTTCCTCTACGAACTCGACCTAACAGCCTAGGCCCAGCAGCCATACCTAGTCATTTAGGACTGTCCCCAGTGACTAGTCGTTGGGGACAGTCCTCGTAGGTAGCGCATAAAAAGGGATGGGCTTTCCCCGACGGTTGTCGAGAAAAGCCCATCCCGTAATTTAGGACCGTTAGAACGTTCCGCCGCCGCCTCCGCCGACGCCGCCGCCTCCGCCGCCCGAGAAGCCGCCGCCACCGCCGCCGCTCGAGCTATCGGAACTCGAAACCAGCTCACGGATGCTCTCGTGATACACGTCATCAAACGAATCGAGCGGCGACTCGGTACCGTAATGATGGTAGTACCACCAGTAGCAGGGGTAATTGTCGTAGAAACCGTCGGCCTCGCGCACCTCGGGAGGAACAGCCTCGGCAAGCTGACGCAGAACTTCCTTCGAAACGCCCAGCGCCGCACCCATCACCAGAAGCTTATTCCACAGAACCAGATCGCCGGGGACGGCTTCCTTTAGACGCGTGAAATCCTCGAGCCAATGCTTAAGCGCCTTGCAGCGAGCCGCCACCTCGGCGCCCTCCGGCGTAAAGCGGCGGAACGTAAGGCCCACGCCAATACCCACCAGCACAATCGGCACCGAGATAACCGCGGCGACAATGTTCGCCTGCGCGCCGTCGGTAAAGAAGATGGATCCCGCGGGAACACAGGCGATCAGAATACCGAGAACCAGGCAAAACACCATTGCGACAATGCCGTCCGAGGCAACGTACTCGCTATCGGCCAGCTTGCCCTTAACGGTGTTCTGATAGTCCTCGAGCTTGTCGCCCACGGGCGTAGCGTGCTGCTTGACGTAGTGCTGCAGCTCGTCAAACGTGCGCGAGCGATCGCCGTTCTCGTCGGGCTTAGCACCGGCAAAGAAGACCTTGAGCACCATGCGGTCAATGCCCTTGGCCGACTTCCAGCCCGCATCACTCACCGTCACGCGATACGTCTGCTCTTCTTTTTCGCGCCCCAACAGACCCTTCTTGGCCTTGGTCACGGTCGCCTGCTCCAGCTTGATCACACGGTCGTCAGTGAGTTTCATGAGCGTGGCGATATATGCCTGATCGGGCACCTCGTTCCAGCTCATGAGGGCCGAAAGCACGGCGGGATGGTCGGCCGAAGGCACATCGCGGAAATATTCGTCCTGGAAAAGCGGCTTGGGCTTGCGGCGGCGCAGCTTGAGCACAACGATTGTGCCGGTAAAGGCCACCGCAGTGACAACGCTAACCACGGCAAGTGCATTGGCAATCATGCGAGCGTGAGCGCGGCGGGCGTTAGCTTCGTCGGCCCATTCCTTCTCTTCGCTCAGGATCGTTGACATGCGCTCTTCGCCCGAGGCGGCAAGCTGCGGCACCCAGTCGCTGGGGAAGGCGATGCGTACCTCGGCGAATTCGCCCTGATGCACGCAGGGAATGGTATAGGTGACCATGGGTTCGTCCGCATCGAGCGATACGTCGCCCGTCAGCGGGCCGTGGCCCCATGCGCGGAAGTTATCGCCCTTGACGGCCGCCGTCCCGGCGGCGGCATTTGCGAAGTACACTTCCATCTCGACATCATCGGAGTCCGCGGACCAGCCGTCGCCCACAAACTTCCAGTAGAGCTCGGCAGTATCGGACCAGTTCATAACCGCACCGGTCATGGTGTAGCTCACGTAGTAGATTGCGCTGTCGCCGCTCTCGTGAGGGCTGAACACCTTGATTCTTACGCCGCTGTCGGACTGCTCAACCGTATAGACGCCGTTGTCGCCTTTGTTTGCGCTGTCGACCTTGTTAAACGCGGTGTCGTCTTCCTCGACGCTCAGCACATTGACGCCCGCCGCGCCGCCCTGCTGGTTAGAGCCTGTATTGATCTCCCAAAACACGCCGTTGATGTCGTCATCGAAATCAAACTGGCGTCCCTCGACAACGGTCAGCGAGCCGTCGGCCTCGACCGTGGCACCGATATAGGTTTGGGTCATGGAGTAGCCGTCGGCGTGCGCGGCGACAGGCAGCAGCAACAACGCAAGCGCGACGAACACGCAGACGGAAGCGAATCGCGCAAACAGGCAGCGCTGCCGACAAGTATTGGCAACGGGGGCGTTCATAGGCACATCCTTTGTCTGTAAAACCAACATCGCCATTGTCCCACGTTTGCGGACACACATGACGAATATCTGGGCCAACGGAACGTCAAATGGGACAAAAGTCCCACCCGAGTTTGGCACTTAGGGACGTTCCTAATGATCTATTGGGGACGGAGGAAAACGGATCATTGGGTTGAACCGACGGACTGCAACAAATTTGTCGTTTGGGACGTTCTTTGGCCGAGTCCCGCGCCAACGATAGATACCACTTCACAGCTCCGTCACAGGTGTAGCGGCTTTGTGTGGGCGCGGCATGCGCTGATTGAGCCGTCAGTCGAGGGGCATAAACCAATTGAGCGAAAACGGTTGCCCCTTTCCCGTTCGCTCGAGGATCATGTCCCCCTTTTCCGCGGAAACCCCGGCAGTTGCGAAGAGCTGCCGGGGTTTCTGTCGTTTGTGAGGCTAAGTCGGTACGCAGCGATCGAGACCTTGAGCCGCAAACCCACCGTGCGCAATGCGCACCGCCGCCAACTTGTGAGCGCGGCAACGCCTTCCCTGCCAAGCCCCGCGCTATACTCATCCGCATGGATATCAAAACACGCAACATAGCAACGCCCGCCGCGGACGCACCAGCAACGGCAGTGCCCACCCCCGTCGTGGGCCGCTTTGCCCCGTCGCCCTCGGGCCGCATGCACTTGGGCAACGTGTTCAGCTGCCTGTGCGCATGGCTTTCGGCCCGCAGCCAGGGCGGCAGCATCGTGTTGCGTATCGAGGACCTGGACGATCGCTGCAAGCGCCCGGAACTTGCCGCTCAACTGATTGACGATCTGACCTGGCTGGGGCTCGAGTGGGACGAAGGCCCCTACTACCAGCACGATCGCCCGGATCTGTACGAGGACGCCCTGCGCCAGCTGCAAGACGCCGGCCTCACCTATCCCTGTTTTTGCACGCGTGCCGAACTCCACGCCGCGAGCGCGCCGCACGCCAGCGACGGCACGCCCATCTACCGCGGCGCCTGCAGAGGTCTTTCTGCTGATGAAATCACCCGCCGCAGTGCCCTGCGTGCTCCGGCCACGCGCCTGCGCGTGCCCACCGTCGACGACCTCGCCAGCGACGTGATCGAATTCGTGGACCGCACGTACGGAGCCCAATGCGAAGCACTCGCCACCGAGTGCGGTGACTTTTTGGTGCGCCGCAGCGACGGCGTGTTTGCCTATCAGCTGGCCGTGGTGGTCGACGACGCTGCCATGGGCGTCACCGAGATCGTACGCGGATGCGACCTGCTTGGTTCCACGCCGCGCCAGATCTATCTGCAACATCTGCTGGGACTGCCCACGCCGCACTACGCGCACATTCCGCTGCTCATGTCACCGGACGGCCGCCGCCTTTCCAAGCGCGATCGCGATCTGGACCTGGGCGAGCTCCGCACCCGCTTTGGCACACCCGAGGCACTGTTGGGATGGCTCGCCGGGCAAACAGGCATCGCGCCGGACACCACGCCGCGTACCGCCGAGCAGCTGGTCGAGCACTTTAGCTGGGACGTCATCCGCGCGCATCGGGAGAACATCACTGTAACGGTCGAGTAGCCAGCCACCCCGCCTCTACGCAACATCCCAGGGCTGGAGTTCGTCACCCAAGCGAACGATGCAGTCGTAGAGCACGGTGTGACGCTCGGCCGGGTTGGTATCCCGATGAAAATGCCCGTAGTACCAGCGCTTGTAGTCCAAGCGGTCTTCCAGCTCATCGAAAAATGCCGTAAGCCGATCAACGGAGGGGCAATTCCAGCCGGACGCTGGATAAAGCGTGGACGAAAGCATGCGCGTAGAGCAGGTGTGAGTGATCACGTAGTCGACCGTCCAGCCCACGCTGTCGAGCTTTGCCCGCGCCTCCTCAAAGTTGCGCTCGTCCGGCAGCTCCTGCGGCCACCAGCTGGAATACGGAATGCGGTATTCCTTGTCCACGCTCGTGGCGCCGCCCATGGTAAAGACCGTTGAGCCGTCGAGCTCAAAAACCTCGCCGCGCGTCAGGCGCCGTATGGGCGAGGTATCCGACAGGCGCTGCGTCAGCCCACCGTGCCACAACTCCATGGGGCGTTCCGCCCAGTGATCGAAACGCTCGTGGTTGCCGTCGACAAACAGCACGGTGTAGGGGCGCGACTCCAGCCAAGCAATATCGGCACATTCCTCGGTAGAAAAGTCCCAGGGAAAGCCAAAGTCGCCCGCGATGATGAGATAGTCGTCGCTCGCCAGGCTATCCCCAAGCTCCCAATCGCGGAGCTTTTGCATGTCAGCGCCGCCATGAATATCGCCTGTTACATAGACCGTCATCGGATTACCACTTCCCTCTTATATGTTTCGAGATCGTGCTCAATCTGCTCGTCACCCGTGGCGTTGACCCACCACGGCCATTTAACGCAACACACCGGCTCGTCTACCTGTGCAAACCGCGACCTGAGCTCTTCCAGGCTCACGGGGGCGTAGCTGTTAGCATCCACGCCCACGTCATAGCGCAGCAGCCCCTGCCTGAGGTTGAACTTGTTGTACGCGCCGCCGCAACTGTGGATATGCCCGTGCAAATGCCAGCTGCCGTGCGACATGCCCTGCCAGTCAGCCATAGGATAGTGGCTCAGCACGATTTTTTGGCGGTCGATCTTGAGCACGCAAATGGGCGGCTCAACGATAAAAGCATCCGCTACCGCAGACTGCGTCCAGTCTTTATCGTGATTGCCGGGCAGCAGATGAACGCGCTTGCATGTAATGCTTTTGCGCAGCTCATAGGCGTCTTGGACCGTCATCTTAAAGCTGAAGTCGCCCAAGATGTAGAGCTCGTCATCCGCAGCAACCTTGCTGTTAATGTTGGCGACCATGGCGTCGTTCATCTGCGCAACAGCCGACCAAGGCCTATCGCTAAGCCGTAGCATGTTCTCGTGTCCAAAATGAGTATCGCTGGTAAACCAGATCACGGGGACCTCCTGTTGCTGCGGGGCATCCATCCCTTAGGGCTTACCCTTCATTTTTCCATCCAAACGGGTCAAGCACCCAAAAAATCAGATCGAGCACGCCGCCGGTTATCATGGCGCCGGCAAGGGCCATGCAAACGTGCAGAGAGCTGACACTTCGGAGCACGTCGAACGGCCCCAGAACAGCCAGCAGCGCGACCGCTGCGCCGGCAAGGCACAACGCGAGGCACGGCCCCGCGTCCTTGACGCATTTCTTTGCGAGATGCTTGGTGTTGTCACTCATCAAAATCGAACTCCTTAGAGGGTCGTTGTTCAGGTACATGCCGCCGCGGCAGAGCAGGGCGGCAGGGTAAGTGTCCCATGCCGTGCGGACACGTGTGCAAGCTCATGCCAAACTGCCAACCCCAATCGTCATACATCTAAAATACGAACGATCGATCTGTTATCCTGGCGCCAACATAGTCTTTCGAAAGGTTTGCCGGGATGACTACGCAGCGACAGATTGATATTGAATTCGACTCGCTTACACGCGAGAACGATTCACCCAAGCTCATCGCCAACTCGAAGGCGACAGGCGGAACACTACTATCCGTTATCAAGGAGCAGCTCTCAGCCTGCGGCTCTTTTGACTTTTGCGTAGCGTTTGTTGCAGACGGCGGCCTTCAAATCCTGGTCGAGACGTTCCAGGAGCTCAAGCAGCGTGGCATTAAGGGCAGGCTGCTCACGTCCACCTATCTCAACTTCAACTCACCCGATGTCTTTCGTAAGCTCCTGGAATACGACAACATGGAAGTTCGCGTATTCCAGGGTAATTTGCATGCCAAGGGATACATTTTTGATAAGGGCGAAACCAGCACGGTCATCGTCGGCAGCTCCAACATGACGCAGACCGCTCTCACCTGCAATAAAGAATGGAATGTGCTGTACCAGACTGTCGAGAACAGCCGCCTACTCAACGAACTGAGGGGCGAGTTCAATTCGTTGTGGAATGATACCTCAACCGTTTTGCTTTCCCAAGACTGGATTGAGAACTATGCCGCATATCGATCGGCACGTCCGCCAAAGCCCAAATCGAAACCGACATTCAAATCTGCGGAAACGCCGGCGCAGAATGACCTCGAAGAAATCAAGCCCAATAAAATGCAGCAGCGCGCCCTTGAGGCGCTCGGTGCAATCCACCGCAAGGACGAGACCCGCGCCCTGCTGGTCTCGGCAACCGGCACCGGCAAGACCTTCCTTTCGGCGTTCGACGTGCTCGCAACTAAACCCCGGCGCGTCCTCTTTCTTGCGCACCGTCGGCGCATTATCGACGCCTCCCGCGCAAGCTACGAACGCCTCTTAGGTAGTACCTATACGTTCGACACCTATCAAACTGGCAAGAATATAAGCAATGCTACCTGCGTGTTTGCCATGTGTTCTTCGGTCGCCAAACATCTGAGCGATTTCCGTCCCGATGAGTTCGACTACATCGTTATCGACGAGGCCCACCGCACGGGATCCCAGGGTTACCAATCCATCATGTCGCACTTTACGCCTCGGTTTTATCTGGGCATGACCGCTACACCCAATCGCACCGACGGCTATGACGTCTTTGCCCTTTTCAATCACGTCATCGCGTTCCAGATCACGCTGCAGGACGCTTTGGCCGAGGAGATGCTTGCCCCCTTCCATTATTTTGGCATTCACGATCTGGAGATTGACGATGAGACAATCGAAGATACCGCCCTGTTCGGGCGCTTGACGTCCGATGAGCGCGTGCGTCACATCACCGAGAAAATCGAAGAGTATAGCGTCACCAAAAGCAACCGCAGGGGCTTAATTTTCTGCAATCGAAACGCCGAGGCCGAAGAACTGTCGCGCAAATTCAACGCTCTCGGATATCGAACGGCTGCAATTAGCGGTCAAGATTCCGATGAGGTCCGCGATGCCGCGATCAGCCGACTTGAAGCCGGCGAGCTCGAGTACATTTTCTCGGTCGATATCATGAACGAAGGCGTCGACATCCCCTCGCTCAATCAGATCATCATGCTTCGACGCACCGACTCCGCAATCATCTTTATTCAACAGCTCGGACGAGGTTTGCGCCTGAATGATGGCAAGGAATACGCACTGGTGCTCGACTTTATTGGCAACTACCAGAGCAACTTCTTGGTGCCCATCGCGCTTTCGGGTGACAAGACGTATAACAAAGACCGCCTGCGCCGTCTTGTCCAAGAGGGCGATTCGGCGATCCCCGGATGCTCGACCGTGAGCTTCGATCGTATTTCCGAGGCACGCATTTACAAGGCCATCGACGGCGGCGATTTCACCTCCGTCAGATTTTTGAAAAACGAATATCTCGACTTGCGCCAAAAACTCGGCAAGATTCCCTCGCTGCTCGAATTTGATCGCAACGGCTCCATCGATCCGCTGCTCATCTTCAAGAATAGTCGCCTGGGGTCCTACCACGCATTTCTTTCCAAATACGAGCCGGACTATACGGTTCAATTTACCTCTGATCAGACCAAGATTCTCAAATTTATTTCTCAAAAACTTGCCGCGGGCAAGCGATTCGAAGACCTCTATTTGCTTCAAACGCTCGTCGAAGCCGGACACGAGGGCTACTGGCATATGCGCGAGGCTGCGCTTAGGAACTACCGCGCACAGCTTAAGGACAGCGCCGTTAGGTCGGCAATCGCAGTCCTTAAGGGCGGCTTTGCCACTCCTAAGGATTTCGTTTCCCTGCTTATTGACGATGGAACCGGACCTCGTCTGACCGAAGCGTTCGCGACCGCCCTGCGCAACGCAGAGTTCAAACGTCAGATTCTCGAGGTGCTGGATTTTGGTATTGAGCGCAACCGACTCGACTATGCCGAGACGTACGAAAACACAAATTTCGTTCTCAACGCCAAGTACACGTACGAGGAGGTTTGCCGTCTGATGAACTGGCAAAAGAACATCAACGGCCAAAACCTTGGCGGATACTTCTACGATGAGAAGACCAATACATTCCCCGTGTTTATTAACTATGACAAGGCTCCCGACATTAGTGAGTCAATTCAGTATGAAGACCGCTTTGTTTCGCCGAGCAAGCTCATCGCAATCTCGAAGGGCAACCGCACGCTCAACTCCCCCGAGATTTTGCGACTGCAGGCATGGCCGGGAAACGGCCTGAAGACGTATTTGTTTATGCGAAAGAACAAGGACGATAAGGGTGGTAAGGAGTTCTATTTCTTAGGCGAAATGCATCCGACCGGCAAGTTCGAAGCCATTAAAACTAAGAGCGGCGACAACGCCGTCGAAATCGAATATGAGCTCAATGCGCCCGTGCGTCAGGACATTTACGAGTTTATGCTCAGCGATTTGAGCGAGGCCGAGTAATAACAAAAAAGGAGCGAGTCGCCATATGGCACCCGCTCCTTCTGTCTACTTAAGCCCGAGCTTCTTTTCGAGCTCATCGACAACCTTAACGTCCGCCGGAAGCCAATCGACATCCCACAGGTTATTGGTATCAAGCCATTTCATATCCTCATGAGCGTGCTCTTTGAACTCCCCGGAAAGGATGTTAGCCAGGTAGCACTGCATCGACAGGTGGAACGTCTCATAATCGTGTTCGACCGTGCAAAGATAGGCGAGGTTACCGATTGTGACCTCGAGCTCTTCTTGAATCTCGCGCACGATTGCCTGCTCGCCGGTCTCGCCCGATTCGAGCTTTCCGCCCGGAAACTCCCAGCCGTCTTTAAACTCGCCATAGCCGCGCTGACAACTCAGGATTTTCCCGTCCTTCTGAATAATCGCTGCTGCAACATTGATTGACTTCATAACTAGTTATCACCTCTCCAGTTGAGCCCAACCAGTATAGGTGATCGACCGCCCGCCATGTCCCAGTCGCCTCAAAACCACCTGCTCGACCAACCCATAACGCCGTTTTGCACCGGCACCCCATCCCCCGCTATCGAGGTCTAATACTTTTCCGCGAAGTGAACGTCTGTTTTTGGACCCCTGAAGCATCCACATTTTTCGTCGGCAAAATCGCAGGATTCCAGTATCGAAACCGCAGGAAACGATGTCCTTAAAGTGTCGATGCTTCGGGGATCCGTTTTAGCTCGTTCACTTCTCGGAAAAGTATTAGACCTCTTCGGCAGCAGCCCAAAAGGTGAGTCGTTTCTCCCCCGCGCAACCCAATAGACACATTCCGCTCCTCCCTCACACCACCCAAAAACTCATCCAACATTAATCTTGGCTCAAGAATCGCTTAATCTATAACCTGCACTATAGAGTTCGACCAAGGGCGGCGCCGCGCAGCGCAGGCCGCCGAACGCAACGCTCGCGCCCGGGCAGATCGTCCGGCGTCGCGCCCATCGAACGAAAGGACAGGTCATGAACGACCTCGAAAAAGTTGAAACCATCCGCACCAAGTGCAACGTGAGCTATACCGATGCCAAGGCCGCGCTCGACGCCGCCGACGGCAACGTTCTGGACGCCATCATTTGGCTCGAGTCGCAGGGCAAGACCCAGACCACGTCGGCGCACGCCGCCACCGAGTCCGCGCCGGCCGATGAGCCCTCGGCCGAGATGGTCGCCGCGCAGGCCGCCTACGAGAAGTCGAGCGAAAAGACCGACTTCTCCAAGAAGATGGACAGCGTGTGGGAGTACCTCAAAAAGCTCTTCCGTCTGAGCCTGGACACCAAGTTTATCGCCACGCGCCGCGATGCGATCATCCTCAACATCCCCATCCTGATCCCCATCATCGCCCTGTTTGCCTGGGGCGCTACGATTTGGCTGATGCTGATTGGCCTGTTCTTTGGCATGCGTTACCGCATCGATAGCGACGGCGACGTACCCGGTAGCATCAACAACCTTATGAATCACGCTGCCGATGCCGCGGACGACATCAAGCAAAATCTGAACGACGACAAGTAATCACAGACGGGGGCACGCATGGCACGGATCCTGATCGTAGAGGACGAGGAGAAAATCGCCCGCTTTGTGACGCTCGAGCTGGAGCACGAGGGCTACCAGGTGGAGCACGCCGCCGACGGCCGCACCGCCGTGGACCTGGCGCTGGAGCGCGACTACGATCTGATTCTGCTCGATGTGCTGTTGCCGCAGCTCAACGGCATGGAGGTGCTGCGACGCGTCCGCAAGCACAAGGATGTACCGGTGATCATGGTCACCGCGCGCGATGCCGTGATGGACAAGGTGGCCGGGCTCGATGCCGGCGCCGACGATTACCTGACCAAGCCGTTTGCGATTGAGGAGCTGTTCGCACGGATCCGCGTGGCGTTGAAGCGCTCGGAGGCCGTGCGGGCGGCTTCGGGCGTTGGCGGCGTTGGGGCCGGGACGGGCGCTACGGGCGCCGCTGCGATACCCCCGGCTGGCGACTCGACCCAGGCATCCGCCTCGCCCTCCCCCGCCGCGCTCACCGTGAGTTCGGTCGCGCTCGATCCCGACCGCCGCGAAGTCACGGTCGGCGGCTCGCCCATCGCGCTCACTGCCCGCGAGTTCGACGTCCTCGCCCTGCTTATGGCGCACGCCGGCACCGTGCTCACGCGCGAGCGCATCGCGCACGAGGCGCTGGGCTACGAATACGTGGGCGACACCAACAACGTCGACGTGCACATCGCGCACCTGCGCGCCAAGATCGAGGACGCCGGCGGCGCCCGCATCATCCAGACCGTGCGTGGGGTGGGCTATGTCTGCCGCGCGTAACGCCGAGGCCAAGCGCGTCACATCCATCGCCCGCGCCATCAACTGGAGCTATATGTGGCGCCGCTTGATGAGCTACGTCTGGCTCGATCTGCTGCTGATGGTGATTGCGGCGGCGATCCTCGTCTATGGATACAACCAGATGCTGCCCGACGGCGCGTTTACCGCAGGATGGATCCCCGGCGTCGCCGTTCACGGCATGTCGCTGGCGCCTGCGCGCGGCTGGGACCTGGCAACGCTCACCTATACCGTCGAGCTTGCGCGTACCACCAAGACTTTCCCCCTCGCGCAGGACCTCGTCGCGCTATGGCCTCTCTACCTTGTCGTTGTGGGTTGGCAGGTCATCAGCGTGCTCGACATGCTCGGCGGCGCCCGTCGCGTGCGCCGCACCATGGCACCGCTCAACGACCTGGCCTTGCGCGTGGACGAGCTCGGCCGTATGCAGCTCTCCGGCGGCAAGATGGAAACACTGGAGCAGGCCATCGAGCGCGCAAGCGTCGACTCGCCGAGCGTCACTACCGGCGACGCCGACCTGGCAAGCATCGAGGTTGCACTCAACCGCCTACTGCGCCAGATGCAAGAGGCCAAACTGCAGCAAATGCGCTTTGTCAACGATGCGAGCCACGAGCTGCGCACGCCCATCGCGGTGATTCAGGGCTACGTAAACATGCTCGATCGCTGGGGCAAAGACGACCCGGACGTGCTGGCAGAATCTATCGCGTCCCTCAAGGCCGAAAGCGAGCACATGCAAGAGCTCGTGGAGCAGCTGCTGTTTTTGGCACGCGGCGATGCCGGGCGCACGGTCCTGCGGCGCGCGCATACCAACTTGGCTGCACTGGTCAGCGAGGTATGCGAAGAATCGCAGATGATCGATACCGAGCACACGTATCGGCTGGCTTCTGACGCTGCGCTTGCCAGCGACCCGCGCTGCGACGCGCCCGTCGACGTGGCGCTCGTGAAGCAGGCTCTGCGCGTGATCGTGCAAAACGCCGCCAAGTACTCGGATGCGGGAACGACCGTCACATTTGGCATAACGCCAGATGCGGGCGCGGGCACGATCGACATAAGTGTTGAGGACGAGGGCATCGGCATGAACCAGGAATCCGCAGCTCACGCGTTCGAGCGGTTCTACCGTGCCGACAACGCGCGCGATGCCGGCGCACAGGGTTCGGGTCTGGGGCTTGCGATCGCCAAGTGGATCGTCGACAGCCACGGCGGCGTCATCGGTGTGACCTCGGTCGAAGGGGTCGGCAGCCGCTTTACGATTCGCCTGCCACGATAGGAAGCCCCTCGGCATAAATAAAGGGATAGGGCCACGCGACCCTATCCCTTTTTGCCAGCTATGGCAGCTTGTGCGCTACTCGCGGCACAGGTGCACGGCGAAACCGGCGAACTCGCGCTTAAAGTACACGAGCTTGGTGCCGCCGTCGGACAGCAGCACGCGCGACTCTTCGTTGACCTCGAGCCCGCGCTCGGCAAACCACTTCTCAGCTGCATCGATGTCGTTAACGGCAAAGCCGATGTGGCCCTTGGTGCCACGACCGTTCTGCTTCATGATCTCGACCAGCGAATCGTTGAAGTACGAAACCGGGGTCTCGATGACGGGCAGGCCCATCATCGTCGAGAACAGCTCCGCGATCTCCAGGGCGTCTGCCGGGTCGGTGGCGTTAATGCCCACATGGGCAACGCGCATACCAAAGAGCTCTACCGGGTTGGCGTTCTGCTCACTCATGCAGTCAGCGCCTACTGAGCCATGACGTCGAGAACGGCCTTCTCGGCGGCAACGCGGTTCATGCCGGTCATGAAGGGCACGCCACTCACGTACGGGCAGGTGAGGCCCTCGGGGGCAACGGTGGTGGCGATCAGCAGGTCAGCGCCCTCGTCGCAGTAATCCTTGGCCTCGGAGATGGCGCACTGCACGATCTCGTACTTGTCGGCATAACCGTTGGCGTCGAGCAGAGTAGCGACCTTCTGGGCAACGAGCGTGGAAGTAGCAGCGCCAGCACCGCAAGCCAAAACGATCTTCTTCATAGGTAATGTCTCCCTTCATGGTTTACTTTAGGTAAGTGTACCGCAGCGAGCGATGTCACTCGGCCTCGATGAGCTTTTATGCCAGTTTGCTTGCGCGCTGCGTATAATACATCCAGTACGTGTTGTCATACCGCTCGCTTTATGAGCGACTAAGGACCCTAATATGCCCGATTCCCGCACACTCTGGACCGCCGTCGTTATCATCTGCATCGCCGTGTCGGTGTTCTTTAGCGTCAAAAAACGCACCACGTTCAAGCGCCTGCAGCAGCTTATGGCTGCCAAGCAGTGGGACGAGTTCGATCGTTTGCTCGACGGCAAACTCACCAGCATGCTGTACCCGCGCTACAACCGCGACTACCTGCGCCTGAACTCCTATCTGCTGCGCGAGGACCACGAGCGCGCCAGCGAGATGTTCGACCTGCTGCTGGGACTCAACCTGCCCAAGATGCAGCGCGTCGACCTGGTCATTAAGGCCTTTAACTACTACGTTGGCCAGGAGGACCGCAAAAAGTCCAAGGAGCTCCTGCACGAGATCAAGGGCTTTGAGGGCGGTCAGGCCGAGGCAGTCGCGCACGAGTGCCAGCTGATGTACGACACGATGATCCTCAAGCGCCACAACGACATTCCCGAGCTGGAGCGCATGCTCGAGGAGGCCGGCGACGATAAGGTTAAGAGTTGCCGCTTGGAGTACCTGTTGGCCCTGCAGTACAAGAACAAGGGCGACGAGGCCAAGTTCCAAGAGTTCCTTGAGAAGTCGGGCCAACACTCGATGGCCGTCAACGCGTAACGGACGGCTTGTGCTAGACTTCTAGTCTCACGGGGGCGTGGCGGAATTGGCATACGCAGGAGACTTAAAATCTCTCGCCGCAAGGATTGTGGGTTCGAGTCCCACCGCCCCTACCATGTGATTGCTTACGAGCCCGTGTCCCGTTGGGATGCGGGCTCGTTTCTTTTGGACGCCGGTGGGACTCGAACCCGCGAGGGGGCGAGCACCAGGCGGACGCGCAGCGTCCGCAGCGAGCCGACGAGGGCGCCGGCAGGCGGCCGAAGCCGGTGCGGATTTGCGCAGCAAATACGCAGACGTCCCACCGACCCTACCACGTATTGTTTACGAGCCCGTGTCCCCAAGGGATGCGGGCTCGTTTCTTTTAGATGTCGGTGGGACTCTAAGCTGCGGTGGAATAGGTCCTGTTTATACCGTTTACCAGCTTATTTAGGAACTATTTCACCGCAGCTTATTTAGAGGGTGCTGAGAGCGGGGGTCCAGGCGATGGTGGGGGTCGCACCGTCGAGAACCTCGTTGATGGTAGCGGCCATGCCGGCGAGTAGGCTGTTCTCGCTTACAGTGAGCGTCTTGTAGCCGCCGGCTCGCATGAGCTCGCGGATCACCACGGCGCCCGCCAAGATCACGCCCGCGCGTTTGGGCTGTACACCCGGTAGAGCGGCGATGCCGTCCGCATCCAACACAGACATGCGCTCGATAGCGGCCGAAACCTGATCCAGCGAAAGCTCGCGCAGGTGCACAAAGCTCGAATCGTACGGTTCCAGCTTATGAACGAGCGCCACGAGCGTGGTGACGGTGCCGCCCACGGCGACCAGGCGTTCGGCGCGCTCAAAGTCGCTGGGCAGGCCTTCAAAATAGGCGGCGAACTGCTCACCTGCCCACGCGGCAGCGGCAGCAAGCTCGCCGTCCGCAGGCGGCAGCGCCGAGAAGAACCGCTCCGTCACGCGGCGACAACCGATGTCCAGCGAACGCGTGCCCTCCAGCGCAAAGACCCCACGCTCCGGCGCATAGACGCCCGTCGCGAGCTCCGTGGATCCGCCGCCCGAATCGGCAACAATGATGCGCTCGCCAGCAAAGTCGTGCGCCACGCCAAAAAACGTCAGGCGTGCCTCGACCTCGCCCGGAATCACCTGTGGCTCAAGCCCCAGATCGCGCAGGCCGTCCAGCAGCAGCGCGGCATTGGACGCATCGCGCGCGGCGCTCGTGCATGTGGTGCAGATGCACGCGGCCCCAAAGGCACGCGCCTCGTCCACAAACATGCGGCATGCGGCGAGTACGCGCTCAACGGCCGCCTCGCAAAAGCGGCCCGTCGCGTCCACGCCCTCGCCCAAGTCGGTGATCTCGGTATGCTTGGACGATTCCACGATCGCCCCGGCCTCGACCTGCGCTAACACCAGTCGCGACGACACTGTTCCCAGGTCGATCGCGGCTACCTTATAGCGTTTGCAATCTGCCATTGCAGGCTCCCCTCCGGGCGCTATTTGCCGTTGGACACGACCGTCTGGCCCTCGACGCCGTTAAACCCAAACAGCATATCGAGCGCCTGGATGTACCACGGCGCGTCCTTGCCGACCTCTTCGATCTCCTTGGCCACTTCGCTGGCCTTCTTGGCGTTCGAGGACTTTTTGCTCGACGACGAGCCCGAATCGTCGTCCAGGCCCAGCACGTCAATCTTGGTCTCGCCGGGCATCACCAGGCCCAGGTCCTCGGTCGCCGCGTCCTTAATGCCCTCCTCCGAGAGCAGTTTGTCGACGCTTTTCTGCAGCTCGTCGTTGTACTGCTGGCGAATCTCGACCTGCTTGGCCAAGATATCGCTCGAGCGCTTGGCGACGTAGAGGTCGCGCACGGGAAAGTACAGACTCACGAGCACCAGGACAACGACAATGCCAACAAACAGCCCGCGCTGGGGTCCATGGGTAAAGTCGTAGATTGCCTTGACCACCGCGTTGTCGTTGGCGTAGTGCATGAAGTCCGAGCCCGAAAGACGGTTCGAGGGACGGCGCGGCTTGTCGGACGCCTGGGTCGAAGGGCGCGACGCATGCTTGGAACGCGATGGGCGCACCGGACTATCCGAGGAACTATTTGGCTGAGCATTGGGATGCGAAGTCGCCGGCGAGCTATACCTGGAGCGATCAGCACCAGCATAACCAGACCCGCCAAGCTGTGCGGTACGCGCACGACGAGGCGACGGCTCACGCGAACCGGCGGAATAGTACCTGTTGTCGTAAATCTGATCCATGTGCGCCTTGTGCGGTTGAGGTTTGTTTGCGCTAAGTCCTTTAGTTATAGCACGAGCGCCCGCGCCGCCTTCGCCAGCCTTTGCTCGACATAAAAAAGGCGCTGAGCCGTATGGCCCAGCGCCCATAGTTCTTTGCGGCATCCAGCCAAGGCGGGGAGGAACCGAGTCAGCCTCCCCCTCGCCAAATTCGCCCGTTTAGCGAATGTTGTAGAACGCGGCCTTACCGGCGTAGCGCGCGCTGCCCTCGAGCTCGTCCTCGATGCGGATGAGCTGGTTGTACTTGGCAATACGGTCGCTGCGGCACGGGGCGCCCGACTTGATCTGGCCGGCGTTAACACCCACGACCAGGTCAGCGATGGTGGAGTCCTCGGTCTCGCCGGAACGGTGACTCACGATGCAAGCGTAGCCGGCCTCCTTGGCAGTCTCGATAGCCTCGAGCGACTCGGTGAGCGTGCCAATCTGGTTGACCTTGACCAGGATCGCATTGGCGGCGCCCAGCTCGATGCCCTTCTTAAGGCGCTCGGTGTTGGTGACGAACAGGTCGTCGCCTACGAGCTGCACCTTGTTGCCAATGCGGCGGGTGAGCTCGACCCAGCCGTCCCAGTCCTCCTCTGCCATACCATCCTCGATGGAGATGATGGGATAGGTGTCGACAAGCTTCTCCCAGTAATCGACCATCTGAGCGCTCGTGTACTCAACGCCCTCGCCCTTGAGCTCATACATGCCGGTCTCGGCGTTGTAGAACTCGGTCGATGCCGGATCCATGGCGTACATGAAGTCGACGCCGGGCTTAAAGCCAGCCTTCTCCACGGCCTTGGTAATGTACTCGAACGGCTCGGCGTTGGTCTTGAGATTGGGCGCGAAGCCGCCCTCGTCGCCCACGCCGCCGCCCAGGCCGGCCTCGTGCAACACGCCCTTGAGGGTGTGGTAGACCTCGGCGCACCAACGCAGGCCCTCGGTAAAGCTCGGAGCGCCCACCGGCATGATCATGAACTCCTGGAAGTCAACGTTATTGTCGGCATGCACGCCGCCGTTGAGGATGTTCATCATGGGCGTGGGCAGCAGGTGGGCGTTAACGCCGCCCAGGTACTGGTACAGCGAAAGGCCCGCCGACTCGGCAGCGGCGCGGGCGACGGCCAGCGACACGCCCAAGATGGCGTTAGCGCCGAGCTTGGTCTTGTTGGGAGTACCGTCCGCGGCGATCAGCGCGGCATCGACGGCGCGCTGGTCGAAGGCATCGAGGCCCACGACGGCATCGGCGCACTCGTTGTTGACGTGCTCGACGGCCTGCGAGACGCCCTTGCCCAGGTAGCGACCCTTGTCGCCATCGCGCAGCTCGCATGCCTCAAAGGCGCCGGTCGAAGCGCCCGAAGGCACCATCGCGCGACCGAAGCTGCCGTCCTCGAGCACGACCTCGACCTCGACGGTGGGGTTACCGCGGCTGTCGAGCACCTCGCGACCGTAGACGTCCAAAATGTCACTCATGTTGTCTCCCTCTCACTTGGAAACGTAGTTGATGCAAGCGACTGGCCGACTGTGCACCATCGGTGCGCCTCCGTAAGTTAGCCATGTCGCACTTTTTGCATTATGCCCTAAGTTAGCCAAGGGATACATATGAATTGGAGAAATCATTCTTTGGGGCGCTTGTTTTTGCACCGAGCATTCCTCTCTAGAGGTCGCCCCCCCCCATTAAATTCTTCTATCGGCATACCGTCTTTACCCGGCTTGCGAATGAAAGAGCCAATAATGTGCTTTTACATCGTGCAAAGTTCTGGATATCGTGCAATTCTAAGGGTCTGAAGTTCTGGATATCGTGCATAATCAGGTTATAAAAGTTCTGGATATCGTGTACGAGGTAGCCATGCTTAAACGAAAAGCCTATGACAAACTACTAAAATGGAAGCATGAAAGCGCTGGTAAAACAGCACTTCTTATTGAAGGAGCCCGCCGCGTCGGCAAGAGCACGCTTGCCCGCACGTTTGGAGAAACCGAATACAAGTCCTGCCTTGTCATTGATTTCTTTCAAGCACCTGCCGAAGTTAAGCAATATTTTGAGGACTATCGCACTGACTTCGACTCGCTCTTCCTCTATCTCTCGGTTTTCTATAACGTCAAACTCTATGAACACGAGACGCTTATCGTCTTTGACGAGGTCCAGATGTACCCGCAAGCACGCGGACTCATCAAGTATCTCGTTGCAGACGGACGTTACGACTACATCGAAACTGGATCCCTACTCAGCATCAAGCAGAACATTAAAGATATCGTCATCCCATCCGAGGAAGAATCTCTGGAACTTGAGCCCCTCGACTTTGAGGAGTTTCTTTGGGGCATGGACGAAAAGGGGCTGGCCGATCTCATTCGCATGAGTTTTAACAAGATGAAGCCGCTCCCCGATGCCCTACATCGCAGAGCGCTCTCCCTTATGCGCGAATACATGCTCGTAGGCGGCATGCCTGAGCCGGTATCCATCTATGTTGAACAGCGCGCTTTTGCGCCCGTCGACGCTTCGAAGCGCCGAATCGTCCAGCTCTATCGCAACGATATCTCTCGTTTTGCAACCGGTTACGAATTCAAAGTCGTCTCCGTACTCGATGGCATCCCGGGTCAGCTCTCTAGGCACGAAAAACGATTCAAGCTTTCCTCACTTGATAAAAACGCACGCATGCGCACCTACGAAGAAGCCTTCTTTTGGCTGGCAGACGCGCGAATTGCCAATATCTGCTATGCCGCAAGCGAACCGAGCGTGGGCCTTTCACTCAGCATGGAGCAAACGGCCCTCAAGTGCTACATGGCAGACACCGGCCTGCTTGTAACGCTTGCCTTCTCTGACAACAACGATACCGATGAAGACGTTTACAGGGCCGTGCTTCGCGGCGACATCGGATTGAACGAAGGAATGCTTACCGAAAACTACGTTGCCCAATCTCTAAAGGCCAATGGACACAGGCTCTTCTTTTATTCCCAAAGCGGAAAGAAGGAGGGAGAGGAGCGCATGGAAATCGACTTCCTCGTTACCCGACCCTATGTCAATGCCGCCGGAAAGCCGCGCATCAGCCCCATCGAAGTTAAGTCGCCACGCAGATACGGAACCATCTCCCTCGACCGATTCCGCGCGCGCTTTAACAAGAAGATTGGGATGGCTTACGTGTTGCACCCTAAACAACTCGAGTGGGATGCCGAAGCACAGCTGGCACATCTTCCGTTGTATATGGCTTTTTGCTTGTAGAGACCTCTCTACGAATGGATGCCGTGAGAGACGCAGGCCTCACTCGCTTGCTTTTGCTTGGTCCCACAGGTCGTTGAGTTGAGCGGTTGAGCAGGCGGCGAGGTCATCGCCCGCCTCGTGCACGGCGGCCTCCATCGCAGCCCAGCGACGGCGGAACTTGGCCGTGCTGGCGCGCAGGGCGCTCTCGGCGTCGATACCCTCTTTGCGTGCAACGTTGACTAGGGCAAAAAGCAGATCGCCAAACTCCATCTCGCGCTCGGGCGAGCCGGGCTCCTCGGCCTCAAACTCGGCACGCTCCTCAGCTACCTCGTCCCACACATCCTGGACCGTCTCCCACTCAAAGCCCACGGCAGCCGCCTTGCGCGACACCTTCTGCGCCTGCATCAGCGCCGGCAGATGCGTGGGCACGCCGTCGAGCAGACCCTCGGGCGCAGCTTCGCCCGCTGCCACGGCCTTGTCCTTGGCAACCTTCTCGGCAAGCTTGACCTCATCCCAAATCTTGAGCACCTCGTCGGAGCTCTCGGCGTCCGCATCGCCAAACACGTGTGGGTGGCGGCGGATGAGCTTGGCGTCGATATCGCGCGCCACGTCGGCCAGCGTAAACTCGCCGGCGTCCGCCGCAATCTGCGCATGCAGCACGACCTGCATGAGCACGTCGCCCAGCTCCTCGCGTAGGTGAACCGCGTCGTCCGCCTCGATGCAGTCGAGTGCCTCGTAGGCTTCCTCGATCATGTTCTTGCCAATGCTCTGGTGCGTCTGCTCGCGGTCCCACGGGCAGCCGTCGGGCTGACGCAGGCGCCAGATGGTCTGCACCAGATGCTGCAGCTCGGCCGACGCGTTTACCAGCGTGGACAGATCGCGCGAGCCCTCGGCATTTTGCCGAGCCATGTGCTGCGCCATGGTTATTCCTCCTCCAGGATCACGTGGCGGAACGCACCGCCCTCGTAGATGCCGTAGCTGTGCGTGCCGTCCTTGGGGATGCTCACGCTGCCGGGGTTGAAGAGCCACAGGCCCGGGTGCGCGGCGCTTTCCTCGTTGACCTTGATGTGCGTGTGGCCGTAGACGAGCGCGGAGCCCTCGGGCAGCGCGGGCGCGTGGTCGACGCTGTTGTGCATGCCGGCGCCAAAGACATGGCCGTGCGTCAGGAACAGCTCGCGGCCGGTCTCGTCAAACAGCGTGGCGTAGTCGGCCATGACGGGGAAGTCGAGGACCATCTGGTCGACCTCAGCGTCGCAGTTGCCGCGCACCGCGATGATGCGGTCGGCTAGGGCGTTGAGCAGCGGAATCACGCGCTTGGGAGCATAGTCGCGCGGCAGGTCGTTGCGCGGACCGTGATAAAGCAGGTCGCCCAGCAGGACGATGCGGTCGGGCTGCTCGGACTCAATGGCGGCGCAGAGGCGCTCGGTCCAGTATGCCGAGCCGTGGATGTCGGAAGCGATGAGGTATTTCATGGTGGTCCTTTCGGGTGGGGTTGATGGAGCTGGGCGTGGCGTGCCGCCGACCGCGTTACTCAAATCGCAGTGCCGAGGCTTGTGCCGCCTGCATCACGCGCTGGAGCGGCACGTTATGCTCGCGGGCAAGACGGGCGCAGTCCTCGTACTCGGGCGCCGCACGCTCACTGCCGTCGGGCAGGGTGGCTACTTTGACGGCCACCTCGCCCCAAGGCGTCGTCACTTGCTCAAAGCGGCGTGGTAGGCAAACGCGCTCCATAACCTGGCGGCGGATGCCGTTGGTCGTGGTCTCCAAAAAGATAATCGTCTGCAGGCGCTCGATATCCTCGTGGGTGCAGATTACCTGCAGCTGCCAGCCGGGGCGGCCTTTCTTACAATAGAGGGGCAGCCAGTGCACCTCGCGCGCACCCGCCTCGCGCAGGCGGTCGGCGGCGTAGGCGAGTACCTCAGGCGACGCGTCGTCGATGTCGCATTCCAGCTTGACGATGGTTTCGGGCGCATCGGTCTCGCGGGACAGCGGGGATGTGCTATCGCATGGCATACGGTCCGGCTCCTTTCCGCGCGGGCTCGTTTTGTTCATCCAAACGCTAGCACATCGGACGTGGCACAAGCGTGACTTTCGTCCGTCGCCGCCCTCGCCCCCATCCAAACGTGTACGTCAGCCTCCAAACATGTCATTATTTGTCGATTTTGGAGGCTGACGTACACGTTTTGAGAGCAAGCGAGGCCGCGCCGCGCAGCCTTTCCGATCGATTTCGAGCTCCGGCGTGCGCGGTGTGTTGAGAGCTGCACCATTACAATGGAGCAGATTCGCCGAATGCAAAGGAGCCGCTATGCCCATGTGCCCGCTGGTCGATTGCCATACCCACACCTCGTTTTCGGACGGGCATGCCTCGTTTGAGGACAACGTCCGTGCCGCTGCTGCGGCCGGCTGCCGCGTCATGGTCTCGACCGATCACCTCACCCTGCCCGCCAGCATGGACGCCAACTGCGAAGTACAGGTTGTCGAGGGTGACCTGACGGCACATCGTCTGGCCTTTGAGGACGCCCGCAAACTCGCCGCGCAGATCGCTCCGGAGCTCACCTTTATCTACGGTTTTGAATGCGATTGGTACGAGGGTTGCGAGCCCTTGGTAGAGCGCTGGTCCCAGGGCGCCGTCGTACGCCTTGGCAGCGTGCATTGGATTGGCAACCCAGGCGATATCATGACCGGTGCCGCGGGTACGGCGAAAACGGAAAACGTCGCTCGCCCCGATACACCCGATTCCCTTTGCGGTTGGATCGACGACGACACCGACCTGCACGTTTGGGAAAACCTGGGCGTGCGCGGCGTGTGGGAGCGCTACGTCGACGACTGGTGCCGCGCCTGCGAAAGCCCACTTAACTTTGATGTGATGGCTCATCCCGACCTGGTCATGCGCTTTTCGAAGGAAGGCTTTGCGCCCGACTTTGACCCCGCACCGTTTTGGCAGCAGATGGCCGAGTGCGCGCACGATACGGGTCGCCGCGTTGAGGTCTCGACCGCCGCACCCCGCAAGGGCCTCGACGACTACTATCCCGCGACTGGGCTGTTGCGTTGCTTCGCCCACGCCGAGGTACCGATTACCTTTGGCTCGGACGCGCACCGCGCCTGCGACATCTGCTGGAACATCCGCGAGGCCCAGGCCCACGCCTACGACTGCGGTTATCGAACCTTCGATATCCCCCACCCCACCGGCGAATGGCAACCCACGCCCCTCGCCTAACTAGTCGTTTAAGAACGTCCCCAATGACTAGTGGCGGCGGGCGTTGAGTTCGCCGGCTAGCTCGTCGAGGGTGATACCGTAGCGCTCGAGCGTCACGAGCAGGTGGTAGACCAGGTCGCCGGCCTCGTAGCGGATGTGATCGTGATCGTTATCCTTGCAGGCCATGATCACCTCGCTTGCCTCCTCGGCAAGCTTCTTGAGCAGCTCGTCCTCGACGTCAGTCAACAGACGAGCGGTATAGCTCTCCTGCGGCGATACATCACGACGACCGTGAATCACCTCGGCCAGACCTGTCAGCGTCTCACCGATATTTCCATCCTGAACGTTTGCGGTGCGCACACCCATAGTTCAATCCTTTCTGGTTGGCCAAGCGCCTAGTCGAGCGCCCGCCCTACGCGAGTTTCTTAAAGAAGCAGGTACGGTTGCCGGTGTGGCAGGCCGGACCCGGCGAGTCGACCTTGACCAGTAGCGTATCGCTATCGCAATCGGCCCAGAGCTCCTTGACCTCCTGCATGTTGCCGCTCGTCGCACCCTTGTTCCAGAGCTCCTGGCGGCTGCGGCTCCAAAACCACGTGGTGCCGGTCTTGAGCGTCAATCCCACCGACTCCTCGTTCATCCAGGCGACCATAAGTACCTCACCAGTGTCATATTGCTGAACTACACAAGGAATCAGCCCCTTGGCGTCATATGTAAGCTTTGAAGGATCGGTTATCTCTTCCATTTCTCTCCCCAATTTAAACCCCACAGGTCGGCGAGGGTTGTCCAGGTGCCCGAGATTCCGAGCGACAAGCCCAACGACGCGTACTTAAGTACGCGAGGAGGGTTGGAGCCGGAAGGTCGGGTGCCTGGGCAAGCCGCAGCGCTAAAAGTCCAGCCTCACAGGGATGCCCTGCGACGCCATATACTCCTTCACCTGGCGAATGCTGAACGTCCCAAAGTGAAAGACGCTCGCCGCCAGCACGGCATCGGCCTCGCCCTCGATCACGCCCTCGGCAAAATGTTCGAGCGTGCCCACGCCGCCGCTCGCAATCACCGGAATCGGCACCGCACGTGCCACGGCGCGGGTGAGCGCCAGGTCAAAGCCGGCCTTGGTGCCGTCGCGATCCATGCTGGTAAGCAAGATCTCGCCGGCGCCGCGACGAGCCGCCTCCTCGGCCCACGCCACCGCGTCGATGCCCGTGGCGTTGCGGCCGCCCGCCGTGAAGACCTCCCACTTGTCGGCACCAGATGCGCCGGGCAGGCCCACGCGCTTGGCATCGATCGCCACGACCACGGCCTGGCTGCCAAACGCCGCGGCAGCCTGGCTAATCAGCGACGGGTCGCGCACGGCGGCAGAGTTGAGCGACACCTTGTCAGCACCGGCTGCAACCATGGTGCGCATGCCCGCCAGGTCGCGAAAGCCGCCGCCCACGGTATAGGGAATGGCGAGCTCCTCGGCCGCGTGCGCCGCCATCTCGATGGTCGTCGCACGGTTGTCGCTCGTGGCGGTAATGTCCAGGAAGACGACCTCGTCCGCACCCTCGCGATCGTAGGCACGCGCTAGCTCCACCGGGTCGCCCGCATCGCGCAGGCTCACAAAGTTGACGCCCTTGACCACACGGCCATCCTTGACGTCCAAGCAGGGAATTACGCGTTTGGTAAGCATGGGCTACTCCTCCCCTCGGGCGGCGGCCAGCGCCTGTGCCAGCGTAAAGTTGCCTTCGTAGAGCGCACGGCCGGTGATGGCACCCTCGATGGCGTCCTCACCCACCGCGGCAAGCGCGCGGATATCGTCGAGCGTCGAGATGCCACCCGATGCCACGACGGGAAAGCCCGCGACCTCGGCCACATGGCGATACGCCGCCACATCGATGCCCGTCTGCATGCCATCGCGCGCGATGTCGGTATACACCAGATGCTTAAAACCCAGCTCGGAAAGCTGCGCCACGGCATCGTCGAGTGCCACGCCCGCGCCGTCGCGCCAACCATTCACCTTGACCTGACCGTCGCGCGCGGCGATGTCTGCCACCAGCAACTCGCCAAAGCCTTGGGCCGCCACCTCGGCAAAACCCGGCTCGGTCACCAGCACGGTGCCCAGTGCGATGCGGCGTGCGCCGTAGCCTGCCAACTCGTCGATGCGTGCAAGCGAGCGAACGCCGCCGCCCACGTCCACGGACAGACCGTCGACGCCGCAGATGGCCTTAATCGCTGCCGAGTTGGCAGCACACGCATCCTCGTCCTCGCCAAAGGCAGCGGACAGGTCGACGACGTGCACCCAGCTTGCGCCCTGCTCGGCAAACGAGCGAGCAACGGCCACGGGGTCGTCGGAATATACCTTGCAGCGGCTGCGGTCGCCACGCTCCAGGCGCACGACCTTGCCGCCGATCAGATCGATTGCGGGAAACAGGATCATCGGCCGGCCCCCTCGACGATGCTCACGAAGTTCTTAAGGATGCGCTGACCCAGCGCGGAGGATTTCTCGGGATGGAACTGGCAGCCCCACACGTTGCCGTGGCGCACGATGCACGGGAAGCTCCGCGTATAGTGCGTGCGCGCCAGCACATCGGCGGCGCCGGCGTCGTCGGCCACCGCGTAGCTGTGGGTGAAGTACATGTTGGCACCCTCGGCAAAACCAGTAAGCAGCGGATCGGCCGCACCGACGGGCGTCATATGCACCTGGTCCCAGCCCACGTGCGGCACCTTAAGGCGGCTCGACTCCAAGCGCGTGCACGAACCGCGCATAATGCCCAGGCCATCGACCCAGGAACCGCCAGTCTGCTCAGAGGCGTTGCCGTCGGCAACCGCACCCTCGTCCGCAGGCACGCCCTCGTTGCCGCGCTCAAAAAATAGCTGAAGGCCCAGACAGATGCCGAGCAGCGGAGTTCCGGCGGCAACGGCGTCGAGCACCGCGTCCGCCTCGCCGCCCTCGCGCATAAAGGCGATCGCGTCGTAAAACGCGCCCACGCCCGGGATGACCAGGCCGTCGGCGTTGCGGATCTGCTCCGGATCGTCCGACGTACAGGCGGCGGCACCGGCGCGCGCAAGCCCGCGCGCAACGCTCGACAAGTTGCCCTTGTGGTAGTCGACCACCACGATCTTCGGTTCGCCCACGCGACCCTCCTTTTCCCATCATCCAAGACCACCACAAAGGGGACAGGCACCTTTGTGGTGGTTTTTGCCTTTGTTGCGGTTACAGCGAGCCCTTGGTGCTGGGAATGCCCTGCACGCGGGGATCGAGCTCGCAGGCATGGCGCATCGTGCGGCCCACGGCCTTAAAGGCGGCCTCGATAATGTGATGCGAGTTGCCACCCGCCAGTTCGCGCACGTGCAGCGTGAGCTTGGCATCGCGTGCGAAGGCATAGAAGAACTCAACGGCCAGCTCGGTATCGAAGCTGCCCACGCGCTCGGTCGGCACGGGCAGCTCGCAGTAGGCCTGGCCGCGACCCGAAATGTCCACGGCGGCCATCACGAGCGTCTCGTCCATGGCGATCGCCGCGTCGGCAAAGCGCGTAATACCCGCCTTGTCGCCCAGCGCTTGGCAAAACGTCTCGCCCAACACAATGCCCGTGTCCTCGACGGTGTGATGCGCGTCGACCTCAACGTCGCCTACCGCATGTACCGTCAAATCGAACAGGCCATGGCGACCAAAGGCGTTGAGCATGTGGTCGAAAAACGGCACGCCGGTCGAGATATCGCACATACCGGTTCCATCCAGGTCGAGTTTGACGATAATGTCGGTCTCCCCCGTCTTGCGGGTCACCTCGGCATAACGGCCCATCTACATTTCCTCCTTCACCAGCGCGGCAAACGCAGCCAGCACCTCGTCGTTTTCCTGCGGCGTGCCCACGGTAATGCGCAGACAGTCCGCGAGCCCCGGCGCATAGCTAAAGTCGCGCACCAAAATCGAATACTCGTCGCGTAGACGCTCGCGTACGCGCGTAGCATGCGGCGTGCGTACGAGCACAAAGTTAGCCGCGCTCGGCCATGCCTCCACGGGCAGGCCCTCGGCAGCCATCGCGCGCAGGGCGCACAGCTCGCGCTCGCGCTCGGATGCGACCTGCGCCACCACGGGTGCATAGGCATCACGGGCACGCACGCAGGCAAGTGCTGCCGCCTGGCTCAGCACGTTGACCGAATAGATCTGGCGAATCGCCGCGAACACGTCGATGACCTCGGGAGCCGCGATCACGTAGCCCAGACGCGTGCCGGCGGCGCCAAACGCCTTGGACAGCGTATGCAGAATCACCAGGTTTGGATACTCGGCGATAAGGTCTTGCGCCGTGGTGACCGCGCCAAACGAATCGTCGGCAAACTCAACGTAGGCCTCGTCGACCATGACCATGCCGGGGCACGCATCGCACAGGGCCGCGACAAAGTCGAGCGGCGTCACGTCACCCGTGGGGTTATTGGGCGAGGTCACGATCGCCAGATTGCACTCGGGCGCCGCTGCGAGCACAGCCGCTTGGTCGAGCTCAAAGGTCGCCGGGTCGCGCCACACATCGCGCACCTCGGTCTGACAAAGCGACGCAAAGAACGCATACTCACTAAAGCACGGCGGGCAGTTGAGCAGGGTCCGTCCCGCGCCGCCAAACGCCAGCAGGTAGTTATAGAGCAGCTCGTCGCCGCCGTTTCCCACGCAAATATTCTCACGCGCCACGCCATGCCAAGCGACAAGCTCGTCGCGCAGGTCGTTGGACATGGGATCGGGATAGCGGTTGAGCGGTGTGGCAGCCAAGGCCGCGTCGATCGCCTCGCGCACGCCGGCCGGCACGGGATAGGTGTTCTCGTTGGCCGAAAGATTGATGCGCGTAGGCGTAAAGTTGGGATCGTAGGGCTCGATGCCGGTCAAGTAGGGCTGGACGAGCTCCTTCATGCGCGGCGTGAGTTCGGCCATGTTAGGCCTCCTCGCCGGTCGCGCCAGCGGAAGTCAGGTCCACACCCTCGGCAACCGTCGCCACGGCGTCGCCCGGCCAGGCGACCTTGGTCAGATCGGCCGCGGCCAGCGACGCGGCGCTCACGGCATCCTCGCCCTGCTCCAGCACGCGGCGGCGCAGAGCGGCCGAAAGCGCGTGCGCCCACAGGCCCTCGGCCTCGGCCAGGCGCTGCGTAGCGGGAGCGTCCGAGAGCAGGCCCTCGGGTGTATAGCAAATGACACTCGAGCGCTTGACGAACTCCTCCACCGAAAGCGGGTTGGAGAACATGGCCGTGCCGCCGGTCGGCAGCGTGTGGTTCGGGCCGGCAACGTAATCGCCGAGCGGCTCGGAGCTCCACGCGCCCACAAAGATGGCGCCGGCGTTGCGAATGCCGCCGAGCAGGCCCATCGCATCCTTACAGTGCAGCTCAAGGTGCTCGGGCGCCACGGTGTTCACCGCCTCGACAGCGGCAGCCATATCGGCGGCCACCACGATGGTGCCCTCGTTATCGAGCGAGGCACGCGTGATCTCGGCACGCGGGGACTGCGCCACCAGAATATCGATACCCGCCTCGACCTCGCGCGCAAACTGCTCGTCGCAGGTCACCAAATAGCAGGCTGCCAGCGGATCGTGCTCGGCCTGAGCCATCAGGTCGGCCGCGACCACCATAGGCTTGGCCGTGGCATCGGCCAGCACGCAGACCTCGGAGGGACCGGCGACCATGTCGATACCCACGTCGCCCGAGACAATCTGCTTGGCAGCGGCGACAAAGGCGTTGCCCGGGCCGGTGATTTTGTCGACGCGCGGAATGGTCTCGGTACCGTACGCCAGTGCGGCCACGGCCTGGGCGCCGCCCACCATATAGATCTCGTCCACGCCGCCGAGTTTAGCGGCCGCGAGCGTGTAGGGGCTGATCAGGCCGTCTTTTTGCGGCGGGGTCACCATAACCACGCGCTTGACGCCGGCGACCTTGGCGGGAATGGCGTTCATGAGCACGGTGGAGGGATATTGCGCGCGGCCGCCCGGTACATAGATGCCGGCCGCCGCGAGCGGGGTCACCTTAACGCCGAGCATCGTGCCGTCCACACGCGTGGTAAACCAGCTCTGCTCGACCTCGCGCTGGTGGAACTCGCGAATCTGGCGCGCGGCCTTCTCAAGCGCGGCGACAAAGGCCGGATCGAGGCCTTCAAGCGCGGCATCGACCTGCTCTTGCGGCAGACGGAAGCTCTGCAGCTCGACGCCGTCAAAACGCTGACAGTAATCGCGCACCGCGGCATCGCCGTTGGCGCGCACGTTGGCCACGATATCGCGGGCGGCGTCGATGATGTTTTGCGGCAGCACACCCTTGCGGTTGAGCTGGTTGGTAACGAGGCGCTCACCGGGAGCAAGCTTGATGGTCTTCATATCGGTATCCCCTATCGGTCGAGGTTGTGTTCGAAAAACGAGAGGCCGGGCGGCGGCGCCAATCGGCCCGCAGTCCGTACGTTGGGGCGCCCGTGCGCGCTCGCGCTATTGTGCCGAGCCCGCGACGGGCTCAAAATGCTTGTCCTTAACGGCCGCGGCCAAGCGATCTGCCAGATTGCGTACGCGCGGATCTAAGCGCGCGGCACCCGGGTTGACAAAGAAACGGGCCGTGCAGTCCATGATGCGGCCGGTGATGACCAGGTCGTTGTCGCGCAGCGTGGCGCCTGTGGCGGTAATATCCACGATGCGATCGGTCATGCCGACAATGGGGCCCAGCTCGATGTTACCGTGCAGCGAAACGATGTCGGCGTTCACGCCGCGCTCGGCATACCAGGCACTCGCGATGCGCGGGTACTTGGTTGCCACGCGAAGCGAACCGCGGCGGGCATAGTTGCGCTCGGCCTGACCGGCGCGCCATGCGGGCTCCGCCTCGATAAAGGTGCACAGGCCATAGCCCAGGTCGACCAGCTGCAGCAGGTTGAGGTCCGCCTCGATGAGCGAGTCCCAACCGCAGATGCCGCAATCGGCACCACCGCAGCCCACAAAGGCAGGCGCATCGCTGGGACGCACGATGACAAACTCGATATCGCCGACCGTGCCCTCGCCGGCACGCGTGTCGCGACCGCGCACAATCAGGTGACGGCCGGGATCACGCAGCTCAGAGACGTCCAAGCCCGCGGTCTCGAGCACGTCGAGCGTGTCGGCCTTAAGCGAGCCCTTGGGCACAGCGATGCGCAGCGGGCCCTCGGCGCCACGGCCCGCGGCGTGATCGCCGTCGGAAGCGGCATCCTCGGCCGAGGTGCGCGCGGCCTCCAGGCGCTCGAGCGAAAAGGCGAAGCCCGCCGCCGGCACCTCGATACCGTCGCCAAATGCGCCGGTAAAGATGGAGTCATAGCGTCCGCCCGAACCGACCGGATCGGGCAGTCCGCCGGCATAGGCCTTAAAGACCAGGCCCGTGTAGTAATCGAAAGAGTTCATGATGGAGAAGTCGAACGACAGCACCTGGGCGTCCTCTGGAGCCAGACCATCAACCAGGGCGCGGAGTTCGCGCGTCAGCGGCGCGACGATACCGGCAGCCCCCAGCAGCGCATCCACGCGGTCGAGCACCTCGGCACCGCCGTGCAGGCGCGGCAGCTCGCTAATGGCGGCCTTAACGGCATCGGACTCGACGCTTGCCGCCACGCGGGCATCGAGGCCCACAAAGTCGTTGGCGTGCACGCAGCGCAGGGCCTCAGCGGCCAGCTCGCGATCCTCGCACGCCGCGAGCAGTTCCTTAAACGGACGCACGCTACCTGCGATAATGCGCGCATCGGGCAGTGCCAGCTTACGCACGGCCTCGGCCACGAGCGAGACGATCTCGACATCGCCCGCGGTATCGCCCGCACCGATAAGCTCAAAGCCCAGCTGTGTAAACTGACGCGAGCCACCGGCATTGCGCTGGCACTCGCGAACCACCGGCGCCTCGTAGCGAAGGCGCAGGGGCAGGTCGGCAGCGTGCATGCGGGTCGAAACCAGGCGCACGATCGGCAACGTGTTGTCGGGACGGACCACCAACAGGCGGCCATCATCGTCAAAGAGCTTAAACGGCGTGTCCGCAATGCGGCCGCCCTCCTCGAGCGAGCCCTTGTCCTCGAGCAGCGGCGTCTCGACCGGAAGGTAATGATGCTCCCTGAAGCAGCCCTTCACCGTACATGCGATCTCCTCGCGCGCCTGAGCCTCCTCGGGCAATATGTCCCGGAATCCCCACGGTGTGGCCGTCATCTGGTGAGCCTCCTCATGCTGTGTTTCATATAGAGCAGAAGACCGGCATAGCTCCGCCGGTCTTCTGGGTACTTTAGCATACTAGAGTGTTTGCGGGGAGAATCATCCTCCTCGGCTCATAGCGTATTCATTTGGAAACATAGGGGAAAGCGTGTCCCGCCCGCCAGCCAAAAACTGGGATGCGGTTTCCGGTTGAGGTCCTCAGCGGAAAGTGTGTCCCATTCTGAGCGCCTGTTCTGGGACGTGCTTTCCGCCAGAAGCCTCAAGCGGAAAGCACGTCCCGTTTCTCAAAAAACGTCAAACGCCAACTCGGCGCCCTGTCCCACTTAGGCGCCAATCGCGCGTCGGTACTCCGCCATAACCTGAGCGTCGGCTGCCGCGGGATTGGCGAAATAGCGCCAATCATAGGTCTCGGCCGAAACAACTCCGCGATAGCCGCGCGCCACCAGCCTATCCAGGTCGGCGCGCATATCGCGGTCGCCGTCACCCCAGGCAAGATGCGTCGTGCCATCTGCCGCAACATCGACAAAATGCACGTGGGCGACATCATCGCCAAGCAGATCAAAATAATCGTCGATGGTATCCCCCGCCACCGCCATAGCGCCCAAATCCAGACACGCCTTAAGTGCCGGATGATCAACTGCCTCGATCATGCGCTTCGTATCGGCCGCCGAGTTCACGATCATCGACTCAACCGGCTGTAGGGCCTCGAGCACCAGTCGCACGCCGCGCTCTCCCGCATGCTCGGCAATCGCACGCAGCATCGAGGCGCTGCGACCCCACGCGTCCTCGATCGGCTCGTTCAAAAATGCCCAGCCGCTCGAGACCATGACCTGCTCGGCTCCAAGTTCCGCCGCGATATCTACAACGTTCTTAAAGTACGCGAGCGTGCGGGCACGCGCCTCATTCCCGCGCGCCGCGATATTCCACGGCTTGGGGTTGTTCTGTTCGGGACAAAGCCCCACAATCCGAACCCCATACCGCTGCGACAGCTCCCGCACCTGCTCGAGCGAATCGTATCCATGGCAATCGACATACAGATGCATCGACCCGGTCCAAAGCTCGCAACACGTGTAGCCCGAAGCCGACGCCGAAGAAAAGAACTCCTCAAGGTCAAAATAACGATGGCTGATATTCATGACGGCAAGCTGGGGATAGCTCATAATTACTCTCCAACGCAAGCGAGGCCCCGTTCCATATAGGAGCGAGGCCCGATTACACAAACGTTATTTGCTCTTAGTAGTCGAACTGGTGATAGTAGCGACGGTAGTTGAGGTTGTGCTTGGTGACCGTCTCGTAGTAAGCGGCAAGGCGATCGGTGATCAGCGAGGAGAGGATCCACGGGGAGACGATGACGCGGAACTCGTCGTCAAGGCCGGGGATCGCGAACTCGGCGGTATCGATGATGTTGATGTCGGTGTCGCCGGTCACGCCGCGGGTCAGGAAGGCGCGGACGCGCTCGTCGAGCTTGCGGTTC
>JAXJCX010000072.1:0-44131 GCA_036302225.1 Collinsella sp. | reverse complement strand
GCTTGCCCAGGATCTTGTGCGAAACCTTGCAGTGGTTCGACTTCATGCGGGTGCCCTCGCCGGCGGCGAGGATAATTGCGGTTGCGTCCATGTGATCTCCTGTTACGTTATAGAGACGTGTGTTTGGAAACGATACACGGCACAATATGATACCGCAGGCATATGATGAGCGCGTAACGATTGACGCGTGACGGCCGGTGTCGCTGCCGCCGGCGTGGTGTTTGCGCTGGTTGTGCATGGCGGCGCCGCTGCGGCGTTGGCGTTTGAGCGAGGGAATGGGGGTGCCCGTGGATATCATGCGAGAGGAATCGGGCAACGAGCCCGTCGCGGCATTTTCGATGTCGCATCCGGCGGTGCCGGCCCTCTACATGGTGCTGACGTTGGGGCTCACCATGTTCTCGATGCAGCCGGTGCTGATTGCGCTGTCGCTTGCGGGCGGGTTGGCGTACGGGTTTGCGACGCGCGGCGCCGCACGTACGTTGGGGGCGCTTCGCTGGCAGCTGCCGGTGATTTTGATCATTGCGGTGCTCAATCCGCTGTTTAGTGCCTCGGGCTCGACGGAGCTGTTCCGTATTGGCATGCGCGCGGTGTATCTGGAGAGCATGGTTTACGGCCTGTGCATGGGTGGGCTGTTTGTGGCGAGCGTGCTGTGGTTTGAGGCGGCGGCATCGATGCTTGGCTACGACAAGGTGCTTGCGCTTTTGGGTAACGCCGCGCCGGTGATCGCGCTTATGATTTCGATGTGTATGCGGCTTATCCCGCAGTTTTTGCGCCGCGGTCGTACGGTACTGGCGGTGCAGGATGCGATTGATGTGCCGGGGCGCGCGCCGGCCGGCCCCGTGCGTTCGCGTTTGCGCGCATCGAGTGTGTTGATGGGCTGGGGCATGGAGGATTCGCTGGAGCGCGCCGACGCCATGCGCTCCCGTGGGTGGGGCGCCGCGACGCGTCGCACGACGTACGCGCGGTATCGGCTGGGGCGCGGCGATGTTGCCGCGCTGGTGGGGCTTGCGCTGTTTGGTGCCGCCGCGGTGGCGGTGGCATGGACCGCGACAACGCAGTATTCGTTTTACCCGCAGCTATCGGCGCCGGCGCCGTGGCTGGGCTATGTCGTATATGCGGCCTGGATGGCGCTGCCCTGTGTGCTGCACGCGATTGACGAGAAGAGGTTTGGCTGATGGCTCGGTTGGACGGAAGCATGATGGCGGGCATGGCGTGCGGCTCGGATACGCCGGCGATTGAAGTGCGGGGTCTGCGCTTTGCCTACCCCGGGGCCGAGGCGCCGGTGCTCGACGGGCTCGACTGGTCTGTTCCCCAAGGGGCGTTTGCGTTGCTTGTTGGTGGTACTGGGTCGGGTAAGTCGACGTTGCTCTCGTTGCTCAAGCCCGAGATTTCGCCGACGGGTGAATGCGCTGGCGAGCTGCGCGTGCTGGGCGAGAGCGTTGCCGACATGGATGTTCGGGCGTCCGCGGAGCGCGTGGGCTATGTGTTTCAGGACCCCGAGAACCAGATCGTGTGCGAAACCGTGTGGCACGAGATGGCGTTTGGTCTGGAAAACTTAGGCATGTCGCGCGACGAGATACGCCGTCGCGTGGCCGAGACCAGCTATTTCTTTGGGTTGGAGGATTGGCTCCACCGCGATACCGATACGCTTTCGGGTGGACGCAAACAGCTGCTGTCGCTGGCAGCTGTGCTGGCGTTGCGCCCGCGCGTGCTGCTGCTCGACGAGCCCACGTCTCAGCTTGATCCGGTTGCGGAGAAGAATTTCCTGCACGCGCTGTTTCGTGTGAATCGCGAGTTGGGCTGCACGGTTGTTGTGGCGACGCATCAGCCGCGCCCAATGCTCGAATACGCGACGTGCGCGTACCGGATTGAGGGCGGACGCGTGTGCGAGGTGGTTGACCTAGCGAGTTTGGGTAGTCGCGAGGGACTTTTGGCTTTGGACTCTTGCTGGCCCGCGCAGGTGGCGGCGACGAGTGCGGCGGCAGCTATTCGCGAGGGCTGGTTTCGCTACGATCGCGCGGGCGGCTGGGTGCTGCGTGGACTCGATGCGGCGTTTTCGGCTGGCGCGGTGCATGCGGTTGTGGGCGGTAACGGCTGCGGCAAGTCGACAATGCTTTCGGTGCTGGCCAAGACGGTCAAGTTGCAGCGTGGGCATATGGAGCGCGGGGCGGCCTCGGCGGCGCTGCTGCCTCAGAACCCCAAGGCGTTGCTGGTTGCCGAGACGGTGTGCGGCGAGCTGATGGAATGGGCTTCGACCTGCGGATATGACGAGGCTGTCGCGCGGGAGCGCGCGGCGAGCCTGGGGCTGTCGGGCTTGGATGGACGCCACCCGTACGATCTTTCGGGCGGACAGCGTCAACTGCTCGCATTGGCAAAACTGCTGCTGATTGGCCCCGAACTGCTATTGCTCGATGAGCCCACCAAGGGCTTGGACCTGGCCAGCCGCCGCATCATCGCCCGCGCCCTGCGTGACCATGCAAAGGCTGGCGGTACCGTCATCATGGCCACGCACGATCTGGATTTTGCCGAGCAGGTTGCCGATGACATTGCCATGATGTTCGACGGTGAGATTGCCTGCATGGAGCCGCCGGCCGACTTCTTTGCCGACAACGTGTTTTATAGGGCGTGATGGGATGGCGGATCATCGCGCTTCGCGCCTACTAGCAAAACTGGAGATCCTGCTGCTGGCGGCGGTGCCGGCGGTAATGGCCGCGGCGTTGCTGGCGGGCATTGAGCAGGCGGCGCTTGCCATGCTTGTCGTGGTGGCGCTGGTGCTCGCGCTGTTCTTTGCGGGCTACGAGGCGTCGCGCCCGGGCCTGCGACAGATTATGCCAACGCTGGTGTTGGCGGCGTTGGCCGCGGCGGGGCGCATCTTGTTTGGCCCCATTCCCGACTTTAAACCCGTGAGCGCCATCGCCATTATCGCCGGGGCGACGCTCGGTCGTCGTAACGGCTTTATGGTTGGTGCGCTGGCGGCGCTGACCAGCAACTTCTTTTTTGGACAGGGCATGTGGACGCCATGGCAGATGTATGCCTGGGGCCTGGTTGGCTATGTTGGCGGCGCGCTGGCGCATGCGGGCGCGTTCGACCGTGCGGATGGAACCGTGCGCATGCCGGCGCTGATGGCGTACGGCTTTGCATCGGGCCTGCTCTACGGCGTGGTAATCAACGCCTACGACATCATCGGTTTTGTGCAGCCGCTCACGTGGGCGGGCGCCGTGGCGCGTCTTGCCACGGCAGTGCCGTTCGATATCACACACGGCCTCGCGACCTGCGTGTTCTCAGCCGCCCTGTACAGGCCCTGGTGTCGACGGATCAACCGCGTCGTCGTGAAATACGGACTGTAGGGCTGGTTGCGTTCCCTTACGAACTTGCGGTGGAATAGTTCTCTTTTTTGGCTGTTTGGGGCCGAAGGAACTATTCCACCGCAACTTATAGGGGGACGAGGTCAGATGATCCCTTTTCCTCCGTCCCCAGGGGGTCAGTTGGGGCTAGAGCTCTAGGGTGAGGGTGACGGGGCAGTGATCGCTGCCGAAGATGTCGCCGCGGATGCCGGTGTCGCGAACGTCGGCGGCGATTGAATCACTTACCAGGAAGTAATCGATGCGCCATCCTGCGTTGTTCTTGCGAGCATTAAAGCGGTAGCTCCACCAGCTGTAGACGCCCTCGACGTCGGGGTTTGCCGCGCGCCAGGTATCGGTAAACCCGGCGTTGAGCAGCTCGGTAAACTTGCCGCGCTCTTCGTCCGAAAAACCGGCGTTGCCGCGGTTGGACTTGGGGTTCTTAAGGTCGATCTCCTCGTGCGCCACGTTAAAGTCGCCGCAGGTTACGACGGGTTTGCCGGTCTCGCGCTCGAGCGCGTTCAAAAAGCCGCGATAGGCATCGTCCCAGGCCATGCGCACGTCGATGCGCGCGAGCTCATTTTGGGCGTTGGGCGTGTAGACATCCACAAACCAAAACTTGTCGAACTCGAGCGCGCAGACGCGGCCCTCGGTTGTGGCTTGGGCGACGAGCTCGGCCGCCTCGCCCTCGCCAGCGTAGGGCAGCAGTGCGTCGGCGTGCAGCACGCGCAGCGGTTCCTGGCGGCTAAAGACCGCAGTGCCCGAATAGCCTTTACGCTCGGCGTAGCTCCAGGTTTGGTGATAGCCGGCCAGGTCGATATCGACCTGGCCCTCCTGCAGCTTGGTCTCCTGCAGCGCCAGGATATCGACGTCGAGTTCTTGCGCGACCTGGATAAAGCTCGGGTCCTTTTTGAGCACGGCGCGCAGGCCGTTGACGTTCCACGAGGCGAAAGTGTAAGTCTGAGGCATGGTGTCCTTTCGACGGGGTTGGCAGGCTTAAGATTAGCGCAACAGGGGCGGTGGTGGGCTCCGCGCGTGTCGACCCAAAGGCTGCGCGCCGGGCAAGCGCCCGCCGCCATCCGACCAACAAGGACGGAGGACTCATATGACGCAGGCAATAACGGATCCCAAGCAGGCCTCCGCCGCGCTGGAAGAGCTGTTCGGCACCCACAAGCGCGTGGTCTTCTTTGGTGGCGCGGGTGTTTCCACGGCGAGTGGCATCCCCGATTTCCGCAGCGTGGACGGCCTGTATCACCAGCAGTTTGCCTATCCGCCCGAGACCATGCTCTCGCATAGCTTTTATGAGGCGCATCCGGCCGAGTTCTTCGACTTCTACCGCACCAAGATGATCGCGCTTGGCGCCAAGCCCAACCGCTGCCACACCAAGCTGGCCGAGCTGGAGCGCGCCGGAAAGCTAAATGCCGTGGTGACGCAAAATATCGACGGTCTGCATCAGATGGCCGGCTCGCAGCGTGTGTTTGAGCTGCACGGATCGGTCCATCGAAACATTTGCCAGTCGTGCGGCGCGGTCTATAGCGCCGAGTGGATTTGCTCGCGCGAGCACGAGGACGCCGCGGGTGTGCCCGTGTGTCCTGCGTGCGGCGGGCGCATCAAGCCCGATGTGGTGCTCTACGAGGAGCCGCTCGATGAGCGTGTGCTGACCGGCGCCGTTGCCGCCATCGCCGCGGCCGATGCCCTCATTGTGGGCGGGACCTCGCTCGTGGTGTATCCGGCGGCGGGCCTTACGCGCTACTTTACCGGCGATACGCTGGCCATTTGCAATCTTGCTCCCACCGATCAGGATGCAAATGCCGACCTGCTGATTTCTTGCGACATCGCGGCCGCGTTTGCGTTCTAGCCCGTGTGCGCGGATACAATAGAAAGACTAATTGCAAAGCAACCCCGCCGCCTGCGCCCGAGCGCGGCGGCGCGGGCATTTTAGGAGGATGTTCATGGCGAACGATAGTAAGACATGGCGGTGCGGAAAGTACGAGCTCAGCTTTGACCGCCCGCGCATCATGGGCGTCCTCAACGTGACGCCCGATTCGTTTAGCGATGGCGGGGAGCACTTCGACCCGGATGCCGCCATCGAGTACGGCCTGGCGATGCTCGATGCCGGCGCCGACATCATCGACGTGGGCGGCGAGTCTACGCGCCCCGGATTTACCCCGGTCAATCCCGACGAGGAGGCTCGCCGCGTGCTGCCCGTGGTGCGCGCGCTGGCCAAAGAGGGCGCTATCGTCTCGATCGACACGCGCCACGTGGCGGTCGCCAAGGCTGCCGTGCGCTGCGGTGCCTCGATCGTTAACGACGTGACGGGCTTCACCGACCCCAAGATGGTCGAGTTTGTCGCGACGAGTACCTGCGGCGTCATCGTGATGCACGCCGGCGAGGTCGCGGCGCCCACGCGCACGCATGCAACGGTGCAGCTCGATACCTCGGCAGCGGCGTTTGTTGCCGAAAAGGCGCGCGAGGCGGCCGCCGAGGCTGCACGCGAGGCCGAGAAGCCTGCCCGCCGCCGCCGTGGCAAGCTGCTGGGCGAGCCCAAGACGGAGGCCAAGCTGCCGGGTGGCGTGGTGCAGCCCTCGCTGCCGTTTGGCGATCCGGAGCCTGCGCCGGAGCCCACGGACGAGCAGAAGCAGGAGGCATCGGCCGCCGAGCAGGTCGCCCCTGTCGCCGAGGCCGCTGCGAACCCTGAGCCCGTGCCGGAGCCCAATGACCACCTGGCCGCCATGATGCGCCGCAGCGCCCGCCGCGAGGAGGCCTACGTGCCCACCTCTCAGCTCCGCCGCTTTACCCTGCCCGATTCGGCGCCCATCATGCGCCGCGTCATGGGCTTTCTGTCCGACCAGGCCCGCACGCTCATCCATGCCGGCGTGTCGCGCGACCGCATCTGTATCGATCCCGGTCCGGGCTTTGGCAAGACGGCCAACGAGGATATCGTCATCCAGCGCGAGACCGCCAAGATGGCGTCGCTGGGCTATCCGCTCATGTGCGCCGTGTCGCGCAAGCGTTTTGTGGGCGCCGTCTCGGGCGTGACCGAGGCGGCCGCGCGCGATGCCGCCACGTTTGGCGTGTGCCTGGGCGCTATCCAGGCCGGTGCCAACGTCGTGCGCGTGCACGACGTTACCGGCTTTGCGCAGTTCCTGAACGGTTACTGGGCTGTCGCCAAGCCGCAACCGCGCCGTGCGTTTGTGGCCGTGGGCTCCAACCTGGGGCATCGTTGCGACAACATCCGCGCCGCACGCGACATGATCGCCGAGATTCCGCTCACCTGCGTGTCCAACTGCTCGCGCATCTACGAGAGCGAGCCGGCCTACGAGACGCGCCAAGATGCGTTTGCCAACGCCGTCATCGAGATCAAGACCGAGCTGGCGCCGCTGGTGCTGCTCGACGAGCTTATGAAGATCGAGGTCGAGCTGGGGCGTGACCGCTCCAAGAAGGCCAAGGTCAACGGCCCGCGCACCATCGACCTGGACCTGCTGTGGATGGACGGCGAGATCCACGGCGGCAAAAAACTGCGCCTGCCGCATCCGCTGATCGGCGAGCGCGACTTTGTGCTGGTGCCGCTCGAGGACCTGATGCACGACCCGGCGCGGTTCTTCCGCTACAACGGCGTAGAGGTCAAGGAGCCCGAGGACCGCGTGGGGCATATCGTGGGCGAATTGGGGCGTATGTAGATGATTGAGATGAATGCTGTAGCCGCCGGTACCGAACTTGACGCCGCGCGCGATGCGGGCCGCGAGGGCATGTCCGCGGGCTGGTGCGCTTGGAGCGCGGGCGAGACGTCGTTGACGTTTTCGCTGGTCGTGCGCCCGGACGTGAATATGCATGCCTTCCACGGCCTGCCGTTTGTGGCGGCGATGGGCATGATGGACGCGCTGGTGGGCACGGCGTCGACGCCGGGCCTGGACCTTGCCGGCAAGGTGGGCATTGAGTGGCCGAGCAATATCGTGTGCGGCGCGCCCGCGTTCGAGACGTCGTTCGCGCGCGTCGCCGTCAACGGCGGCGCCGGTGCTGCGGGCATGTTCGGTGCCGTGACGGTGGATATTGAACGTTCGGCGCTGAGCGAGCTCGGTGTGGATGCGGCCGACGAAGCGCTGGTCGAGGAGTTGGCTGCCGCCGTGCTGACCCGCGTGGACGCCTGGGCGGCTGTTGCCAACACGCCGCAGGGCGCCGCAGGTCCGCTGGCCCCCGTGCTGGGCGAGTATTTCGATATGGTGCCGCTGCTGGGCCGCCAAGTTGCGGCGGTGTCGCCCAACGGCCTGCCGCTTGCGGTCGGCGTGTTTGCGGGCCTGGACATCTGGGGCCGCGCGACTATCAAGACCGATGCCGGCGAGCAGGAGTTTCCTCCCGAGGCCGTACGGATTCGCGGGCTGTAACGCGGGGCGCCAGCGCTCAAAGATAACGATGACAACGAAGCCCTCTTCGGCCTGCACCGGGGAGGGCTTCTGTGTGACCCGAGAGAATGGCCGCGTCGGTCCTATTCCTCAAAATTGAAAATTTTTCAATTTTGAGGAATAGGCTTGGCGAACGTTTGCGGGGGCTGGGGCATTGGACGTGCTCGACTTATGCCCCTGTCTTACCCCAGCTCCTGCATGCGGCGGTAGATTTCGCAGATGCCCTTGATGGTGAGCTGCCCGTCGACCACGTCGAAGGCATCGGTCGAATCGGCGACGATGCCGGCGAGACCGCCCGTGGCGATAACGGTGGCATCCTCGCGGCCCAGCTCGCGCTTCATGCGCGCGACCAGGCCCTCGGCCATGGCGGCGGCGCCCATCACGGCGCCGACCTTGATGCACTCCTCGGTATCGCGGCCGATGGCGTGCTCCGGCGCCTCGAGCGGAACGCTGGCGAGCTTGGCGGCACGGGCGGCAAGCGCGTCCATGGAGATGCGGATGCCCGGCGCGATCGCTCCGCCAATGTAATAACCGTCCTCATCGATGACGTCGATATTGGTCGCGGTGCCAAAGTCCACCACGATTGCCGGCGCGCCGTAGAAAGTTTCGGCCGCAACGGCGTTGGCGACGCGGTCGGCGCCCACAGCCTGGGGGCGCGCCGCACGCAGCTTGGTCACGGCGGCCGTCTGCGGCCCAATGACGATGGCGTCCGCGGCAATGCGGTCGGCTACGGCGTGCCATTCGCGCGAGAGCTGCGGCACCACGCCGGCAAAGGCGATCGCGTCGACCGCGTCGAGCGAAAGGCCGTACATCTTAAAGAAACCCATCAGGCGCACATGGATCTCGTCGGCGGTATAGGAGCGGTCGGTGGGCATGCGCCACGACTGCACCAGCTCGTCTCCGTCAAACAGGCCCATGGCCGTCTGCGTGTTTCCCATATCGATAGCGAGCAGCATGTCTACTCCCAGTGTCGGTGTAAAAGGACGCGCACCATTGTATACGCGCCGTCGACGGCGCTCGGCTGCGATTCGGTTACAGTGATATGGGCTGAGGGGTTTAAATATGAAGGAATTATGCTCTACGAGATTTTCCTTGCCGTTTACCGAACTCCCGCGTAATAATCTTTCTTGCGCACATGAGGCGCCCAGACATTGCGGGGTGGAGCAGTCTGGTAGCTCGCCGGGCTCATAACCCGGAGGTCGTAGGTTCAAATCCTGCCCCCGCGACCAAGAACTTGCAGCTCGTCGGCCTAGCCGGCGAGCTTTTTTGTTATTGCGGATCAATGTTTTCGACCCAGTTCTCAACTTCCCAAACAAAATCTCGATCTGTAACATCTGGACCCGATTTGGGCGGCTAGGTGTTACAGATCGAGATGTTTCGGCAGGACGATCTTTGTTTGTCTAAATCTGTAACACGAGGGACGGATTTTGCCGAGTTGTTGTTACAGATTGAGATTTTCTAGCAGGCGGGTTTGGTTTGTCTTGATCTGTAACACCTGGGGTCGTTTTTGGCCGATGGATGTTACAGATCGAGACATTTTGTTGGGACGGTTCCCGTTGTCCCGATCTGTAACGGGTAGGGGCCAAAAGTGGGCCTAGATGTTACAGATTGAGATGTTTGGTCGGACCGAATTTGTTCGTCTCGATTTGTAATATCTAGGGTCGTTTTTGGTCTGTAAGTGTTACAGATCGAGATTTTCCGACGGACCGCTCCCGTTTGTCTTGATCTGTAACAGTAAGACCCGGTTTTTGCCGAGTAACTGTTACAGATTGAGACAAACCGACGGGCCGTCCCGCCCCATCCACCTGCCGTCACCTGATATTCGCCGATTTTCGTTGTGCCGCCGTACCCCCATGCCATATCCTCTAGACAACTACGCGGCACCATCGCCGCCGCGCCTACAAGAGAGGAATGTCCATGACCGCACCTGCATCCAAACTGCTCCAGCCCATTACGGTTGGCCCCCTTGAGCTCAAGAACCGCATTATGTTCCCGCCGCTGACCACCGGCTACGAGGAGCGCGACGGCTCCATTGGCGAGCGCAGCCTGGCTTTTTACGAGCGCCTGGCCCGTGGCGGCGTGAGCTACATCGTCATCGGCGACGTCGCTCCCGTTATGACCGCAAGCCCCACGCCCAAGCTGGCGACCGACGCCCAGATCCCCACGTTTAAGGCGCTGGCCGACGCCGTCCACAAGCACGGTGCCAAGGTCGCGCTGCAGCTGTTCCACCCCGAGTACGACGTGCCCGGCGTCGGCCGCATGGTCATGGGATCCATGGCCGCCGCCAAGGCCGCGCAGGAGGCCAAGGCTGCCGGCGACGAGGAGACCTTTGCCGCCAAGATGGCCGAGTCCAACGAGATCCGCAAACAGGCCTATGCCAAGCTGCACCACGACATGCAGCACTTCGTGAACGAGGCGAGCGTAGAGCAGCTCACCCAGATCAAGGAGGCTATCGCTGCCTCGGCCGCTCGCGCGCAGCAGGCCGGAATCGACGCCATCGAGGTCCACGGCGACCGCCTGGTGGGTTCGCTGTGCTCGGCCATCCTCAACAAGCGCACCGACGAGTACGGCGGCTCGTTCCAGAACCGCGTCCGCTACGCGCTGGAGGTCGTCGCCGCCATTAAGGAGGCCGCGCCGCAGCTGATGGTGGAGTACAAGCTCCCCGTGATCATGGAGAACCCCGACGGCACGCCGCGCGGTAAGGGCGGTCTGCAGCCCGACGAGGCCTGCGAGTTTGCCAAGCTGCTCGAGGGCGCGGGCATCGATATGATCCAGGTCGCGCAGGCCAACCACACCGGCAACATGGGCGACACCATTCCGCCCATGGGCGCCATGCCCTACAACTGGACGCTGCCCGTGGCCGAGCGCGTCAAGGCCCTGGTCTCTGTGCCGGTGGCAACCGTCGGCCGCGTGGTTTCGGTCGAGGCCGGCGAGAAGATCCTGGAAGACGGCTCGGCCGACATCATCGCCTACGGCCGCTCGCTCATGTGCGACCCCGACATTGCGCTGAAGGCCGCGACCGGCGAGCCCATCCGCGAGTGCCTCAACTGCAACAAGGGCTGCGTCGACGCGATTCAAAACCGCAAGTACATCTCGTGCGTGCTCAATGCCGAGAACGGCGATGAGGCGACCATCGCCATTAAGCCTGGCGAGGGCGACAAGAAGATCGCCGTGGTGGGCGGCGGTATCGCCGGCCTAGAGGCCGCGCGCGTGGCGGCCAAGCGCGGCTACGACGTGACCGTCTACGAGGCGAGCGATCATCTGGGCGGCCAGATTGTGCTGGCGGCCGCGCCTCCGCGCAAGGACGAGATCATGCGCTCGGTCGAGTACTACGAGAAGATTCTGCCCGGCCTGGGCGTGAAGGTTGAGCTCAACCACGCAGCTACTGCCGAGGACCTCAATGCCGCCGACGCCGCGATTGTGGCCGTGGGCGCGCACGACGTGGTCATCCCCGTTCCGGGTGCCGATTCGGACAAGGTCGTCTCGAGCTGGGACGTGCTGGCCGGCAAGGTGGAGCTCACGGGCCGCGTCGCCGTTATTGGCGGTGGCCTGGTGGGCACCGAGACTGCCGAGTACCTGCTGCAGCATGGCTGCGAGGTGGCGATCGTGGAGATGCTCGATAAGATTGCCGCGGGCGAGTCCGAGACCATTCTGCCGCTGATTATGAGCGACTTTGCCGAGCATAACGTGGAGCAGCACGTGAAGACCCGCCTGACCGCCATTACTGATGAGGGCGTGGAGGCCATTCGCACCACCGAGGACGGCGCCGAGGAGCCGGTGAAGATCACCTGCGATTACGTGGTGATGGCCGTGGGTTCCAAGGCCAACGCGTTTGACCTGGACGGCGTGACGGTGCCCGTGACCTGCGTGGGCGACTGCTCGGGCGAGCGCACCGCCGACATTGCCAGCGCCATCCGCACGGCATATCACGCGGCCAACGAGCTGTAGTCGAGAAAGCTATCGCGTATTGAGTGGGCGGGGAGTGCCGTATCGGTGCTCCCTGCCTTTTTGTCGATAAGAGGTGCCCCTGACCAGCGGATTCAGAAAATCCGAATCTCATGCACCAGAAAATCCGAATTATATGAACACGAAAATCCGAATCGCAACCACCCGAAAATCCGAATTTGCTACAGTGGAATAGAAGAATCAGAAAGCAGGAACTGGAAATCTGCGGGGGTGGCTCATGGCAGGCGAGAGGCTATATCGGGACGGATACATCCCACGTATCGTGGATGCGCAAATCGAGCGCTACCTTCGTGTCTTTGGCGCGGTCGAGATTGCGGGCACCAAGTGGTGCGGCAAGACGTGGGCCGCGCTCGAGCACGGGGCGTCCGCCTCGTATGTCGACGAGAATCTCGACCTCGCGCGTGCCGACCCGGCGATGATGTTGCTGGGAGACCGTCCGCATATTATCGATGAGTGGCAGCGCGTTCCCCGGATTTGGGACTACGTTAGACACGAGGTCGACCGCACCCGGGGTACGCGCGGCGCCTATATCCTCACGGGTTCCGCCACGCCCGCGTTTGGCTCAAAGGCGGAGGCGCCCGCGCATAGTGGAGCCGGCCGCATCGGCCGCGTCCGCATGCACCCCATGACGCTTGCCGAGACAGGTGAGTCCAACGGCAAGGTGAGCCTGTCGGGCTTGTTTGAGCATCGTTTTGAGCCCTGCCGGTGCAATGGCGATACGCCGGGGCTTGTCGAAGCCGCTTGCCGCGGCGGCTGGCCCGAGGCGATCGATATGGTTTCGGCTGACGCCCAGCTCATCGCCCGCGAATATCTCAACACCACGTTTTCGAGCAGCTTCCCGGCGGTCGGTCTCGACCCCGATATTGCCCGTCGAGTGTCAGCATCGATCGCGCGCAATCTGGGACAGGCAACCACGTATAAAACGATTCTTATGGATATGTTCGGTGCCGAGGAGGAGCCCACAGCGTTTGCCGATGAGACCAAGGTGCGCAGGTACCTGGATGCCCTCAAAGGCATGTTCATTCTCGAGGAGGTCCCCGGTTGGGTTCCCGCCGCGCGCGACAAGCGGCGCTTTACCGTCAAGCCCAAGCGCTATCTGGCAGATCCGAGCCTTGCTTGCGCCTTGCTAGGTATGTCCTCGCAGGCGCTGCTTGCCGACTGGCAGACATTTGGTCTGGTGTTTGAGAATTTGGTCATACGAGACCTTTCGGTCTACGCACGTTCGCTCGACCTGCTGGATAGCACGCCCGTGCGCTATTATCGCGACGATTCGGGCCTTGAGTGCGATGCTATCGTGCAGCTAGCCGACGGACGGTGGGCCGCCTTTGAGATTAAGGTGAGTGAAGATAAAGCGAGCGCCGGTGTCGAGAGCCTCAGGCGCGTTCGCAAGAAGGTCTGTGGAAATCATCGTTCACGCACACGCGAACCGGAGTTTATGGCCGTGATTGTGGGGGTGGGTGAGTACGCCCGCGAGGTCGAGGACGGTATCTACGTGATACCCGTTCGCGCGTTGGGGTGTTAAGGGGCGGCACGCCGTGTGTCCGCTGCCCGGTGCCACAGATTGGTGCAAGTGGTCATGTTTGTTTGCGCCATGTTGGTGCGAAGTGACCTGACCCCTTGCGCCAAGGGTTTGACTTTTAAGACATCGTTAAGGTTTGCGTTGTGGAGCAAGCCGCAGGTCAATGCTATTCTTTTACCTTATCGTATGGTGTTGTATTCTGCCTGAATTCTCTACCTGCGAACAACAGATAAACGCGACCAAGCAGAAAAGGATGGCACGCCCGCAAGCAGGGCAAACGTAAGCGATGAGTGGCATGGACCGACATAGCGAGCTCCAGCAGCACAAGACAGCGGCCGAGTACCGCCAAGCTGTCGACGAGCACGTGCGGACCCTCAAGGATTTCTGGAAGGATTTCCTGGTGAGCGGCCTGTTTGTGCTGGCTGCCATCGTTGCTATCTTTGCGTGCCTGGCCTGGTTTGCCGCGAACAATCGAGTGAGCGCCACGGGGAGCACGATCGGGGCGAAGGCGGGGCGGTACACGCTGACCGCCGCGGGCGAGGGTGAGTCCGGCGCACACGTGGGCTATTACGAGCGCTCCGAGCGCACGCCCGAGGAAAAGGATGCCATCGATCGCCTGGATACGACCGACGCCATGACGGTAACACTCGGCTCCAACCTGAACAACGAGACCGCAGGCTCTCTGTACCCGGGTGCTCGCGGCAAGATTACATTTACGGTGAAGCCGCTGGTGAGTGACCTGGACGGGGTCACGATCAATCTGTCGCGCTTGCTTAAGGTCACGAACATTGTTGGCGTTGTTGGGGACGGAGGAACGCTGGCGCCCGAGGCGGAGGCGCTCCTTGGCTTGATCAAAGGCCATGTACTGTTCTTTACGAGCTGCGACCAGAACGGGTATTACTCGGGTCGCGTGATTGATAGCAAGATCGGGATTCACAAGAGGGCATTTTGCGAAAACGGCGATGTGACCAGGCCAACGAACAAACCCGTCACCATCAATCTGTACTGGGTATGGCCGGAGTACTTTCAGAACTTCGTCCTTACCGGCAACACGAATTACTACAAGAATCTGTTTGCGGCGGCGGGCGACGCCAAGTCTGACTACGGCGCTCTGCAGGCGGACATGAACGCGCATAAAGCGAACTACTTCTATGGCGCGGCAAACGGCACAAGTGCTGCCAACGCTCCTGCGGTTTCGTCTAGCATGTCCTTCAACGACACCGCCATCTGCTCGGCGCTGTACAACAATGCCGACGAGCAGATCGGCAATAAGGTCAAATACATCCAACTTAGAATTAGCGCTCAGGAGGGCGTGAGCTCATGAGCACCATGCAAACGCGCCTCGGCGATGCCCGCAATTGGATAGAAAACCACCGCGCACAGGCCCTTGCGGTCCTGATATTGCTGGCGGCAATCGCTCTTATCATCGGCTTGTCGCTCTCGTGGTTTGTGGGCAGCAAAAGTCTGTCTACGGTGGGCAAGATCCAAACGCCCGCGCAGCTTAAGATCATGGGTCCCAACCAGACAAGCATTGAGCCCGTCGAGATTTCGTATGACGAGTCGCGCGGCGATGTTAAAAACATAGACGGCACCGTGACCATTCGTCGCGCGTTTTGTGTGCAGAGCGACAATGGCGATCCCGCTGCCGGCGGTCAAGCGTTTGAGCTGCAGGTTGCCAACACAACGAATATCACGGGGCTGACGATCAACGTGTATCACGTGACGGTCAACGATCCGAGTAATACGAGCGGCACTGTGGTCGGCTTCGACGGGCTCAATCAGCCGTATTCGTGGAGCACGACGGGGGATCCGATTGAGTTCGTTTTTATCAACTCCGCGGACGGGACAAATGCGTTGGCTAAAGAGCTTGAGAAAAACGATCCAACGTACGGCTCGTACGTGAATGTCCAGAAAAACGCCCGTCCGCTGTATCGGTATCACGAGTTCGCAAAGAGTAAGCTCGACGGTTACAGCGATAAGAACAAAACGGCCAACGCCGCCACGAACTTCATCATCGAGTGCACGTGGAATCCGGGCGTTGTGACCGTAAACGGAAAGACAGTCTCCAACGTTAAAGAAACCGACATGGTCTACCTAATTGCTCGCGGCATGAGCGGCACTAATAACTAATAAGTAGGAAGGGAGGGGTGCCAGATGCGAAAAGACAAGAACGAGCAAAATGAAATCGCGAGACCTGCTGGCAAGCACTTTGCACAGGTTGACGATTCTAAGGCAGAGCCTTGCTGCGCAGAGTCGGCGCCCCCTGCTTCCAAAGTACGTAAACGCCTATGGGCAGTTGCGGTGCTACTATGCGCCGTCGCGATTGTGGCGGGCACCTGCCTTACCTACACGGCCTTTTTGGCGGGCGACTTTCTTAAGTCGGTCGCTGTCTCGGGCACGTCGCAGGCGCTGTTTGCCTCGGATATGCTTACGGGCTACACGAATGAGACGCTGAATGACGAGGGTATTGCCGTCCGAAGCGTCATCGCCGACACGAGTGGGGAAAAGTGCTCCTTTACCTTTCGCATTTACAACCATCTGCTGGGCGACAAGAACAAGGTCAACGACAAGGACGTTAACGCGACGCTGAGCGTGAAGGCGACGGGAACGACAGATTGGAGCATAAGCGGTTCGCCCACGCTGACGGCGGGCGGCACGGTCGGCCTTTCCTTCCCTGCCAACAAGGCAACCATGTATACCTATAAGGTTACGTTTTCCAAGGCGGACCTCAACAAAGCATCTTTCACCGTTAAGGCCCAGGTCGGCTCCAATAGCCCTGGCACCAACCTTAAATGGCTCGCCGCCAAGATTGCGCCTTCCGAACGTGCAGAGGTGACGGCTTCGGGCGTTTCGGGCGAGTGGGTCGATAAGAACAAGGATGATACGAATGTCGGCGACTTCGACGCCTACAACTATCGTGTGACCGTTACGGGCGCTACGACTAAGGTAGAGCTCACGTGGGGAAGCGGGGTCGAGCTCGATCCGTTCTTTGAGGCGAACCACAAGAAATGTGTTAAGCAGGAGACCGTCAGTGGCCACTCGGTTACATACGTTGCGTCCCCCGGCTCGGAAATCATCACCTTTTACCGGAAGGGCACCTCGAAGCCGACAAGCTTTAAAAACATTGGCGTTACGTGTTCGGCCGCGAAGAACGAGCCACAAGCATAGATTTTGAGACCCCGCACGGGGGGCATGAGATAGAACGAGGTAGGACCAGATGAGAACGGCAAAGCGCATAACAACCGCATGCCTGACTGTGATCATGATTTTCCAGGCGCTCGCGCCCTCCACAGAGGTGTTCGCGCAAGAGCTCGACGCCGTTATGGAGGCATCCGTCTCCGCCGCGCGCGCCGCGGGCAACACGGCGCGCTCCGTACAGGATGCTGTGGCCACCGCGCTGCAAGATGCTGACCAGGCTACATCTGATGATGTCGCAACGACTCCGGGCGCCGACGCTGGCGCTACCGAGGGCGGCGACGGTTCTACCAACGCTGGCGAATCGCAGGACTCCACGATCGATGGAACCACTAACGGCGATACCCCAACGGAGGGCGACGCGTCCCAAGACGATGCGGCTGCCGATGAGGGTGCTGCTGACGGAGAACAAGCGGATGACGCGGACGCGGATGCTGCTGATCAGGCAAACACCGCCCCCACCATCGCTACTGTCGAGGATCTCAGGCACGCGTTGGGTGACGGCAATGTCATCACTGACGACTTGGGCGCCGTCACGGCCATTACCTTTGAGTCCAACGCCGACCTTATCGCCATCTCCAACACCGATCCCGCCATCTACCAGAACGCGAACATCTCCAAAGGTGGCTCGACCGGCATCGACTTCGACGTGTGCGGCGCGGAGATCGTGGACGGCCTGGGTAGCCTCACGTTCCAGGGCTTCGGCAGCGATGCCTACCCTTTCAAAGGCGCGCTCAACCTCGGCGACAGGACCCTGACCGTCAACAAGACGCTCTTCAACAACATCAAGCTCAGCGACGCCAACAGCACCGTAAAGCTCACCTGGAAGGGTACCGATGCCCAGCCCATCGTGGCTGCAAAGGTCACGGGCGCGGACAAGACGCTTGCTGCCACCGTAACCGTGGGCACGCCCAAGAGCGATACCGAAAAGGACATCTGCAAGCTCGCCTCGCCACTTGTGGGCGAGGTCACGGGCGCGCTCACGCTTAACGCAACCTACGTGACAAGCGCGAACAGCCCCCTGGCGATCGATATGCAATCGAGCACAGGCAACATGGGCTTGCTTGTGAACACCCTTGCCGAAGGAGCATCGCTTACGCTTGCGGGCCTCGCCCTGCCGGACAAACTCGACGGTACCCCCACTATCAACGCGACAGCCGCTGATGCCAACGCGGGGGGTCTTATCGGCGAGGCGCGGGAGGGTGCCACCGTCGCCCTACCAACTGGCATCGATGTCTCGGCGCTGAGCGTCGCAGGTAAAAACGCGGCGGGCGGTCTTATCGGTAAGGCCACCAACCTCACGCTCAACATCGCTGATGGCGTAACGGTTAAGCCGGCGTGCAACGTCGGCGATAAAGACAGCGCTTGCTCCGGTGGCGTCATCGGCGACGTGAGCTTTGCGCAAGGATTTATCGTTAAGCCCAATATGTTCGACCTGGGCAAGCTTGTGACGCTTGGTGCATCGCAACGCGCCGGCGCCCTTTTTGGTGTGGCCGATATTTCTAATGGCGACATCGTGGTGCAAGGCGGAACGTATAAGAGCAAGTTCACCTTACCGGAAGCAGTTAGCTTCAACGGCAGCTACGGCGGCCTTGTCGGCAAGGTGTTTGCGACGGCAAAAGGCGTCGATGAGTCGCTGCGCGCCTTTGTGGTCCAAAAGGATGCGGATAAGAAAACGTGCTCAATTGAGTTTGAACTTGCGGGCAAGCTGTCCGATACGGGCGGTGTTGTTGGCTATGTTGGCGATAGCGCGGACTCCAATTCGCAGCCTGTCGCCGTTGTGCTCGACGGCGTGACGGTTGCGTGCAAGGGAGATGCTTCGGCGCGAACGGACGCCGGAAAGTTCGGTGGTGCCGTGGGCGTTGTCGACGCGCGCAATGTCCTTGACGTGCGAGATTTCAAACTTACAAGCGACAATCCTATCGGTAAGGCGCAAAGCAACCGTGCCGCGGGAATTGCAGGCTCCGCGTGGAATGCTGTAATCAAATTCAGCGGCATCACGGATCTGTCGGGCGCAAGTTTTGCCGAAAACAGCACGACGGGCCAGCTCGTATACGAGAACCACAACGCGCTGATTTTTGCTGTCGGCGATGGCTCTGACGCTGACAAGGGTGCAGCGGGCTGGACCTTCAAACGTAGCAATACTGCCTCGAAGACGGACGACATCGCGACCTACGGCGAAGTTATTCGTCTGGGCGGCGACTTCATTAAGCTTGATGTGGACACTCATAAGTTGACCTTGCCGGATTCGCTGACGGCAGCTAACGGTGCCTACACCCTAACCTCTGTTGAGGATTTCGCCAAACTTGCAATCACCTGGCAAACCAACGGCTACTACTCCATGGTCGAGGGCGTTTCCGAAAACAACCCGAACATCTTGCAGTCCTCGACCATTACGGTGAACGGCACTATTGATCTCAAGGGCACGGGCCTGACGGGTTTCACGCAGGATTGTGCAGACGGCTCGCAAGTTTTCTCGGGAACGTTGAACGGCGGCGGCACGATCAAGCTTGCTGTCGGTGAGCCTTACGGCATGCGCGGGAACGCCCCTCTGGGCGCCGACGACATCAGTGCCGGCAACGGAAAAATCTACCGTCACGGCCGCCTGGGCTTGTTCGCAGCAATCAACGGCGCAGCCGCCAACAGCGAGACTGTCTCCAACGTCACCATCGCTGGCTCCATGAGGTTCGATAACGGCTCGGCAATCGAGGCTGGATCGCTTGCGGGCGCCATTGCGGGTGGTCTGACGCTGTCTGGCGCAACGTGCGAAACGAATATCGCATGCGATGATACGTTCACCAACGATGTGAACATTGGTGGTATTGCAGGCAGCGTGTCGGCAGCTTCTACGGTTACGTTTAGGGACAGTAGCAAGGCTCAGGCGAGCATCACTGCAACTAAAACGCTTAATGGCAACAGCCGTATTGGCGGCGCCATCGGCTATGTGGGCAATTATGTCTCGACATTCAACGTTACGGGCCTTGAGGTCAGCGGAAAAATCGAGACCGGCAATTGCACCAGCGGCAAGATTGCCCAGGTCGGCGGTCTTATCGGCTGCATCGCACAGAGCACCTATGGGGCTGATGGGGCAATAGCCAACTCGGCCAAAAAGGACGTTAACATTACGGGCCTTTCGTTCAACTCGTTCAAGATGGGAGTCGGAAAGAACGGCGATAAGCTCAATGGCGTGGGCGGTCTCTTGGGTTATAGCTGGGGCAACGCGGTCGTAACTATCGGAGATGACAACATTAACAAGAGTGAAAACTCCTATGCTTTGAAAACGACCAACGCTTCTATAATCGCGACTGTGGATGATTCCAAGGAGCTTGGCGGCCTTGTATACGCAGCCAGCGGTCACTGGATTATCAACAACTACGCCATCGATCTCTCGGGCACAAAGATTAATGCAGGCGCCGCTCAGACGCTCGGCGTTCTAGTTTGCCGCGGCTGCAAGGTGGATGATAAGACGACATATGGCGTCGAGAGCTACCTAGGCCTGTACTTGGAGGACAGGGCTTATTGGGATACCGCCTATAGGGTGCCCACCGGCGAGGGGGCCATCGTTGCGTCGGGCGTAACGTCCTTCGATGAATGGGTTGGCAGCGGTGTAAAACCAAACAACGGCAGCAAGCTCATGGACGCCGACTGGAACACGGTCGTTTCGCTACACACACAGAAAAACAAGCTGGACATGGACGGCGATTCCACAAAAGACAACAGCTACCATAATCGCTCGTCTTTCGGTCGAAGCCAGAATACGAACGGCAATACCCGCTACTTCTACAACCTCGACATAGCCTCTAAGAATTGTGAAGGCGGCTTTAGTGGCAGTCAAATCGATACAGCGGACAAGCTGCTCTTATGGTCTGCTTTCTGCTATGCTCCCGCCGGTATTCGTTCGACAATCGTTCCCGATGGTACGACAGGGCTCGATGATTCCATAACCATAACGGGCACAATCGATTTGGCCGGCTACAGCTACTATCCCACTCAACCGATCGGAGAGGTGACGGTTAATAATGCGGCCATCACCTTCTACTACTCCAAGATCAAGGCCGAGCAGAATGGCAACAAGCTAAACTCCGATGCCACCCAGCACGAGAACATGCACTGCGGTCTTTTTCAAACGGTGGCAGACGGCGATCTCACAGTAAGCAACGTCACTTTGGGTGGTACCGTTGGGCCCGTTATCAATGACGGAAAGAGCTCTACTGACGCTATTGGCGCGGGCGGAAGCTCATCGGGCGCGCTCGTGTGCCGCTACGTGTATGGGTCCAGCGACGGCAATGGCACCAAGATTAGAAAGATCTCAATTGATGATCTTACACTCAACAATCTGATTGTCGACGGCGCCAACAGCGCCACGGACGCTAACGCCTATATGCCTCTGCTCATCAACGAGATGCAGAAGTACGTGAGCCTGAACGCGAAGAATATCAAGACTACTGGGTACACGAGTGGCACCAAGGCGGCTACGTCGCTGTTCGGAAAGCTTGGTGTAGGCAGTGAGGCCGATCAGGTGACGGCGAAGTTTGAGCAAATCAGCTTGCCCAGCCAAGAGAACAATACGATCTTCACCCATGCGAGCCTGCTGGAGAGTTTTGGCTACGGAAGCACGAGCACGGGCTCTGCGGACTACACCTTTACTAAGGCCGATGGCGATGCGGGCAAGGTGGCCTACGGATCCGAGATTGATGGGAGTACGGAGTACCCGGGCAAGCAGCTTTGGTATTACGACGAAGCGACGTATGGTGCCGTGAGCGGCTATGTGACGGTTGATGGTAAGAAGGACGGTGACGTCAGGCCTTGGTTCGGTGACTACCTTCCTTATGTTTACAAGGGAAAAGCCGCCGAGGATGGCGTCCAGTATCACGAAATTAAAGTCAACCAGCGCATTCCAAAGCTGGTAATGGGATGTGGTACCTACGGCGATCCTTATTCCGTCACAAACGCGGCGGAGATGAATGCCATTGCCAACTACATTAATAACATGACGGCGCTTGACGGCTGGGAGGTCACCATTGTCGCCGACCAGGGTAGGCTCTGCACTCGCCGCAGCAGCGATCACTCGACCGACAATGAGGTTACGTACGTCTACAAGCAGGCGAACGGTACCGATAATAAATGGGAGAAGAAGACCGGAGACGCGTCGACCAATTCCCCGCAGACGCTGAGCGACGAAACCATGCACCGCTATATGCAGAGCGCGTATTACAGCATCGAGCCTACTGAGGGCAATACGATTACTCTCGACGGCGCATCGTTTGGCGGTTTTGGAAATAGGGCCAACCCGTTTAGGGGCGTCATCGTTGGCAACTTTGGCAGTGATAATAAAAACGCAACCATCAAGATAGAGAATAACGAGGGTTCGCTTCGCGGCCTTATTCCCTATAGTTACGGCAGCGTGGTGCGCGATCTGAATATTCGCTATGTGAACGCGTCGGCGACTATTACTTATTCTGCCAAGGATGCCGACGGCGTTCCGACGGCGTTTTTCGGTGGCGTTGTCGGCTGCATCCTTGGTGGCGATAACATTATCGATGGCGTGGTCGTTAATGGGACGACGGCCGAAAACCCTACAACGGGATTTACCGTCACGGGCGGTGGCGACAAGCCGCATCTTGTTCCCATTGGTGGCTACGTCGGTGCCATTGCGGGTGGCGGCGTGATTTTCCGCAATATGGACAAAAGCGGAAAATCTTCCTGGCGTGCTGGAACTGGTGACAAATCTCGTGGTCTGGGAAAGGGCAACTTTGATCTCTACAACAATCCCTACGTCGGTCGCGTGATTGATGGCTATGCCTTTAGCGAGGGCTGTAAGGTTGAAAACGGTAACGCTAACTACCAGATTAACGAGCTCACAAAAAAAGGAACCCCCTGTGTCACCACCACGGGCACCGACAACAAGTACCTCGGCACTAACGCCGAGGCTCCTGTGACCATGGTGAAAAACGCCCAGGGCCTTTTGGTGCTCTCGGCCATCATCAGCTCGGGTGCGGGTGCTGGCGCGGCACATACCAACTACTCCAATAATGGCGTGTTCCGCGGTTCCAAGGCTTACTGGGGCAGCGATTCGCAAGACCCGGCGATATGCGGCTACCTGTTTGGCAACAAGGAATATGGCAAGGTACGGAATGCTAACTACGCAAATGTGGGCAAGCCTGAGAGTGCTGCCGGCGATTTCGAAATCGCCAAAAACGACGACCAGAAGGCCCCCGGCAAGCAGGGGTGGCACGGCCCGCTCGACCATGATGACGATGTAAATTCGCCCTACCTGGTGGCGTCCTACGCTGCCGACTACCAAACGGGCTATGTGTGCGCGTCGAAATCGATCGGCATGAGCTTGGAGTTCAAGCAGGGCGACACCTACGATATGACCGACTACGGCACGGGGTACGTGGGCCTAAACGGCCGCTACTATTCCAATGCCTGCAATTCGAACCAGCCGGGCACCGACCGCGACCGTATTACGCCGCACGTAGCCACGATCGACGGTAACGGCGCCACCATCACGGTGGGTACCGAAGGCACCGCCTACGGCGTCGTCGAATACGCCGACGACGACTATAAGGTCTCGGGCGTGGGTGGTCTATTCAGCACCGTGATGTTCACCTCCACCAATGTGGGGCAGAGCGTCACCGCGAACGACGGCGCGCAGGTCAAAGACCTCACCTTTAGCAACTGCAACGTAGCGCTCACCTATATCGACACCAACGGCGAAGCCAAACCAGGAGAGGCGCCGAACGACCTTACCGGTGCCGGCCTTTTGGCGGGTGCAACGGCCAACTACGACGACGGCACGTGCGGCATCTACCGCAACGTGCAGATGAAGAACTGCACCGTGTCGGGCGCAAAGAGCGTAGGAGGGCTTCTTGGCAGCTCGGGCCGCGCCAGACGAACTACGAGCGAAGACAGAACCTATATGGTCGAGTTCGGGGACGGGTGGGGCCCCGCGTATCTCTATGACTGCTCATACACTGGCCTTAACGTCACGGGCGAGAAGAATGTCGGTGGCTATGTGGGTACGGTCGCCTCGGCGTGCGGTGTGTGGACAACCGCAGGCACAGGGGTGAGCGAAAGGACCGTTGGCAAAAACTCGACCATAACTGCCACAGGGACAGTGCCCTACGTGGGCGGCGTGCTCGGCTATGTCGAAAGAAGCGATATCTCGGTCAACACCAACATCGGCACCACCACAGCGGCCCAGTCGTCGTGCACGGCAGTCATCTCTGGGGTAAACGTGCTAGCCACCGGGTCGAACTCCGATGACCATATGGGCGCCGGCGGCGTGGTCGGACGCGCCCGTGGCGGCGTTATTTCTATGAGCAACGTGCGCATTGATGGCGGAAACGGCACCGAGAACGCCGTCATCGGCGATAAGGCCGGAACGAACAATAGCATCTACAATGCGGGCGGCCTGATTGGTGAGGTTACGAGTAGCGGTAGCCCCAACAAGTACTGGTTCGACGACTGCAGTGTCAAGAATGTCAGCATCGCCGGCACCGGCAAATGCTCGGGCGGGCTTATCGGCTACTTCTTCAGCAATGTGAATATAGCCTGCAACAACATCGCGATCGAGAACGCTACGATTAAGGGTAACTGGAGCGGCGGTCTGCTGGGCGCGAATAACGCGAGTAACAGCGGATCCGTCGTCATTGACGTTACCAACACAAAGGTATCCAACACCACGTTTAGCGAAAGGTCCAACGGCGGCATTATGGGCGACGGGCGCGGCCAGTTCCATCTGTTAAACGTGCTCATGGACAGCAATAGCTACAATGCGGGCAAAACCCAGGGCGTACTCTTGGGCGAGGTTGACACGGGGGATGGTAAGTACAGCCTTTCCGCAGCGGGCGTGGAAGTAAAGCCCGGTAGTGGCAAGACCACGAGCGACCTGCCGCCGATGGTTTACACGACCAATACGAATACGGCTGCTGTTAACGAGAAAACTTATATTGCCTTCGGTGACTACAACGGCACGGCTGCCGCGCCCAACGAGAACAAAACGCTTTACGGCGCAGGCGATACTGCTACCACGGCAACGAGTCCGTACGTGACCACGAGGCCCGTGAGCACGCTGGCGGTGCGTGCCTCCGACGGCGACACCACCGACCGCTACCTGTTTGGCGACGGCGCCGCCATTGACACCGCGACGACCATCCAAAGCCAAGCGGGTGCCCGCGTTCCCGGCCGCTACACCTACACCAACATCGCCGGCATCAATGATGCCGGCGCATACCAAAACACGAGCACCTATAGCGCGGACAGCTCGCGTAGCACCTATAACGCTAACAACATTACTTCGGACAAGAAGGCCAAAACTGACTTCCCCGTGCTCGTGATTCCGGGCAACGATACCACGACGGTGGAGAGCTACCTGAACATCGTGACCAATGGCGGCTTCTCCGATGCCCGCCGCCTCAACGGCAGCACCGCGCATGTGACCGCCACCGCCGAGGTCTTCTCGCTCGCCGATAACGGCACCTTCGTCAAGGACGTAGCCGCCTCGCAAGCGCCCACGCTCAAGGTGCTCAACAATGGCACGAGCTCTATGGCATTCCGCGCGAGCACCGACTGGGACAATGAGCAGGGGCGCTTCACGCTGCTTACGGTCACCTTTAGCGAGGCCGGCCAGAGCTACCGTGTACAGGTACCCATCATCGTCAAGCGCATGCTCGAGATCGACTTTACCGCCACCTACTCCGAAGGTGCGAACTTCAAGGCTGCCGACTATGCGACAAAATACGACAAGCACGTACTTGTGAGCAGCGGCGACACCATGACCGGCTACCTTACCTGGACCTATGGCAGCGCTCGGGGCAAGCCGGTCGATTACGGCTGGAACACGCTGCTCGAAGCCGGCGGCTCTATGGGTCCGCTCAACAAGAGCATTACCTTCGGTGCCACGCTGCCCGAGGGTACACAGCTCACACTCGTGGACACGGCCAACAACAGCCGCGAATATCACTACACGGTGGGCACGGGTGGCGCGACGTCAGTCAAGCTCACCGAGTTTGTGGACGCTGGCAACAAGGCTTACTACACCGAACCGTGGCTGAGCGAAATCGTGGGCGTGAAGGCCGATGAGGCCAAGGAGGACAAGGACGGCGCTTGGGTCAAGCTCGCCGATGACGAGGTCAAGGACAAGAGCCAGGCCGAACTCGCGAAGATGGCTGGCGCCAAGGTCGATGGCGCGTACTACCGCGCGCGCACTTCTTCCGACGCGACGGGCACGTTCTATACCCTCTCCGTTGATAAGGAAGAGCCCAAGAGCGAAAACTTCTACTTGGTGGTGCGCACGCCGGCGGGGTCCGCGGGCGTCAACGGCTACACCGCCACCACGGTGGACACGAGCCTCAACGAGCACATCAACTACCTGCTGCGAGGCAAGAAAGCAGCCGACGGCAAGGCTGCCGAGGATGGGCACCAGAATACGCCCTCGACCTACAGCGTGGCATCAAACTACACGCACAGCCTCGTTGACAACAAGCGTAACCTCGTCGACAACAGGGACAGCATCAACCGGATGGAGCTCAAGGAAGCCACCTATTCGCTTTCCATGAACGTGAGCGACACCGTGACGTTTGACTCGAGCCAGCAATACACGAGCTCTGACGCGCTGTATTATCAGCTCGATTCGTCGCTTGTCACCTATCACGATGGCGTCATCGCGGGCTCGGTAGGATACCCCACGGGCACGCAGGGCACGTATGAGTTCTACGTTAAGGTGGGTGATAACTACTACACCTGGGGCGGGTCGGGTTGGAATCTGGCCGGCACGAAGGAGACCCCAGTGGTGTCGGGCCTTAGTTGGACTGCGAACGGTGGCGACATGTCACTGGTGCTTGCCGATGCTGAGGGTAATCCCATCGATATGTCGGGCCTGCGCGAGATCGCCAAGAACCATGTCAACGCCTTCACCGTTACCATGAGGGCCGCGCTCACCATGACGGAGCCTGCCTGCCAGGCGGGTATCGTGGCCTCGCAGAACAGCGGCACCGACCGCTACACCAAACCCAACTACCGCGCGTACCTTTCCACGCATGCCGACACGCTCAGCACCAGTAGCAACTCGGCATACAACGATGGCGGCGCCGGCTACTACCGTATGGATGTGGGCTCATCGACCATCGCGCTCGAGGCGTCTAAGAAATCCCAGTTGGGCATCAACATCGATGACCTCAAGTCCGCTGACGGCGAGATCGCTCTGGTGGGTACCTACGACCTGAGCAAGCTCACGGGCGCCGAGGCTAAGATCGACGCCGCAAGCACGGTGACCTACACGCTGAGCCTGGAGCAGCGGCAAGATAATGGCGGCTATGCTCCGGTCGGCGATATCTCGAACTACATTACGGTGCTCGGCAGCGATTACCTAGGCACGGGTGCGGCATCCGCCGACGGCAACAGCTATGTGTTCACCGACACCAAGACCAACGGCGCGTTCCTCACGCGCGACGGCAACAGCCTTGCCTTTAAGCATGCCTTCCGCGTTAAAGTGAATACGAATGTTGAGGGTGAGAACCAAACTTACGCAAACTACCGCTTGGTGCTTACGGCCAATATTATGACCGGCAACGTTGTCGACGACACACCGGTCAACGTTAGCAACCTTGATGGCTATTCGCACTCCGACTACGTGACGTACACGCTAGCGCGCATCAACACCGAGGGCATTCGGCACGAGACGAAAACCAACTAGCTACGCGAGGGGCGGCAACCACCCGGTTGCCGCCCTTTTTCTTGTTCGCTTGGCCTACTGCTGCCCCAGCTCTCCACCAACTTTCCAGCTGTCCACTTAACTTACCACTCAAGGTGGAAAGCTGGAAAGTTAAGTGGAAAGCTGGTAAGTTAGGTGGAAAGTTGGAAAGTTGGGAGGTTCGGCATGAATGAGGAGTGGTTGGCGCAGGTTATCCATCATCTGCGGGCAATAGGAAACGACACCCAGCAGTACGAAGTAAAAGAAGCCAAGGGCGCGCTCCCCAAAAGCATCGTCGAGACGCTTTCGGCATTTTCCAACGCGCAGGGCGGCTTTATCATCCTCGGCATTTCCGAAAAGAACGGGTTTATGCCCGTCGAGGGTTTTGATGCCCGCAAGATGCAAGACGCCCTCTCTTCTGCATGTGAAAAGCTGACGCCCGTTGTGAGGCCGGATATCCAAGTGCTCCCCTTCGAGGGTAAGCTGGTGCTTTGCGCGCGCATCAAAGAAATGCATCCACGCGATAAACCCTGCTATATTGCGGCACGCGGAATGTACGATTCGTCCTTTATCCGTACGGGCGACGGCGACCGGCGCATGACTCCCTACGAAATCGATCGCTTTATGGAGGAGCATGTTCAGCCTACATACGACGACGAGCCGGTCGAAGGTGCCACGCTCGATGACCTTGACGCCGATCTTTTGCAAGGGTTTATAAAACGCCAGCGCGAGCTACACCCTAGGCTTTTGGGCACCAGAAGCGACGATGAGATTCTCCTTGACCTGCATGTGACCAAAAGGGTGGACGACGCAATCGTGCCGACGCTTGCTGCAATTGTCGCGATGGGACGGTTTCCGCAAAAGTTCTTCCCACGTCTCAATGTGACCTTTACGGCGTACCCCGGGACCACAAAAACGCAGCGAGTAAGTGATAACAAGCGTTTTGTGGATTCTCAGACCATTTTGGGTCCGATCCCTTTCATGATTGAGGACGTGCTTGCCGCCGTTGCGAGAAACACCCGAAACGCAGCGGTTATCGAGGGCGCGTTCCGGAAAGATGTGCCCGATTATCCGCCCGTGGCGCTGCGCGAGGCGGTGGCGAACGCGCTCATGCACCGCGACTACTCTTCCGCCGCGCGCGGCTCACAAGTGCAGGTCAACTTGTATATCGACCGCGTCGAGATTCTCAATCCCGGCGGGCTGTACGGCGACGTAACGATCGATTCGCTGGGAGTTTCTGGGGTTTCGTCATCCAGAAACCAGTTCCTTTCAAATATCCTCGAGACCACGCCGTACCCAGACGGTGGCTACGTGGTCGAAAATCGCGGCACTGGTTATCAGGAGATAGGTGAGCAGCTCGAGCGGGCAAACATGTTGCCGCCCGAACCAAAGAACTCGACAGTTTCTTTTTCGTTGACGTTCGATAAGCGAAAGTTAATGCGGGCGGAACAGGTGACGTCTGTGGGGCATGTGGACGAGGCAATCTTGGATTACCTGGCAACACATTCTTCGGCCTCGACCAAGGAGCTCACCGACGCTTCGGGTTTGAGCAGGAGCGCCGTTTCCAACCACATAAAAGGCTTGATTGGTGCGGGCAAGATTGAGGCGATGGAGCCTCCGCGCAGCCCGCGACAGCGGTATCGACTCGCGAAGTAGGGCTGTCCGTCGCCCGTGCTTCGGTCTCCCAACTTCTTTCCAGCTTTCCACGTAACTTACCACTTAAGGTGGAAAGCTGGAAAGTTAAGTGGAAAGTTGGAAAGCAAATGGAAAGCTGACATGTTGGGTGCGGACTGACGAGGGGTTAATAATTGCGCAAACCATGCCAGCCAAACAAAAAGATACCAATCTGGTTGGTAAAACAACGTCAATGAGTCGCGAGCCAACTAGCTGCGTAAATAAAACCTAAAGAACTGTTGCAAATGAATGGCAAATGCCCAGATGCCGCCGTTACGATTTTCAATTAACTGTTACGCGGGAACAGCAAAATGCTACTATCTAACAAGCACGTAAGAAAGCAGATTAACGGTTAAGGCTAAGAAGTGGCAGGCATGTCAGAAGCAACAAGGACTCGCGCGCATGCGCCCGAGGTTAGGCAGCGCGCCGTCGAGATCCTCCAAGAGGGGGTCGGTCACCGCGCCCTCGCCGCAAAGCTTGGCATTCCCCAGGCCACGGCTCGTCAGTGGGCCCGCGCATATGCCGTGGGCGGTGCCGACGCCGTGCTCAACGCGGGCGCTCGTCATCACACCTATTCGTACGACGTAAAGCTCGCCGTGGTTAAGGACCGTCTGGAAAACGGCCTGACGGTTCGCGAGGCCATGATCAAGCACAAGATTCCCAGCGAGTCTTCAGTCAAGGCTTGGTGCCGCCAGTATCGCGAGAGCGGTGAGTCCGCGCTGGTCGATAAGCCGCGCGGCCGCAAGCCGCGCGTTAAAAAGGCGGAATAGCGAACGGGATGGTGCGCCCACAGGGGCGCATTTTTCTTGCCGCCCCTCTGCTCCAATGCGGACAGACTCCTTACCCCGCACGTACAAAACTCCCCAGTTGACCGAAAACCCGCCGCCGCTACTCCTCAATTGAGCTATAACGTTAAACAATTGCAGCGTTTTTGCATGGGGGAGTGATGGTATGACGCTACTGTATTTCCTTACCCTGTTTCCGCTGGTACCGGCGCTGGGCATGCTGCTCGCGCGCGGTGACCGCGCCCGCGATGCGGTGGGGCTCATAGGTTCCGGCATCATTATGGCGGTGACAGTTGTAGTCGCCGTCATGTTTTTTGGCGCAGGCCCGCAGAGCTTTGAGGTTGCCTCCGGCACCTCGCATGTGCTCTCGATCATCAGCTCCGCCATCGATGTCATCCTGTGCGCCGTCATCCTATACAACGCGTATAAATATAGGAACGCGCTCACCACGGTGCTCGGCATAGTCCAGCTGGTGGGCTCGCTCGCCTTTGCAGCCATGACGCTGCCCGCGGCCGAAGCCGTCACGGCAACGCCGCTCTACCTGGATTACATGAGCGTGATCATGGTGCTCGCCGTCGGCATTGTCGGCAGCCTTATCTGCGTGTATGCCCTGGGCTACATGAAGGACTTCCAGGCCCATGACGAGCACGAGGCTGCGCTGCGCGGGCAGACTGCGCCCGACCGACGCCCGCAGTTCCTGGCGCTTATGTTCCTGTTCCTCTCGGCCATGTTCGTCATCGTGACGAGCGACAACCTTGAGTGGTTGTTCTGCGGCTGGGAAATCACCACCGTGTGCTCGTTCCTCATGATTGGCTACACGCGCACGCCCGAGGCCATCAAGAACGCCTTCACCCAGATTATCCTCAACATGCTGGGCGGCATCGCGTTTTTGGCCGGACTCATGTACCTGCACGTTAACGGCATGCCGCTGACCATCTCGGGCATGATCGAGCTTTCCGGCGCCGGAACCGCGCAGTCCGCGCTGCTGGTGATGCCGGTCATCCTGCTGTCGCTCGCCGCACTCACTAAGGCCGCGCAGATGCCGTTCCACACCTGGCTGCTTGGCGCCATGGTCGCCCCCACGCCCACGAGCGCCCTGCTGCACTCGTCCACCATGGTCAAGGCCGGCGTGTTCCTGATGGTCAAGCTGAGCCCGCTCTATGCCATCTATCCCGTGACCGGGTTTATGGTCACGAGTGTGGGTGCCATCACGTTTTTGCTCGCTGCCCTCATGGCCATCTCGCAGAGCAACGCCAAGCGCGTGCTCGCGTACTCCACCATTTCCAACTTGGGCCTCATCAGTGCCTGCCTGGGTGTCGGTGCGCCCGAGGCCGTATGGGCGGCCATCTTCCTGATCCTGTTCCACACGGTGGCCAAGTCGCTGCTGTTCCTGTGCGTGGGCACGGCCGAGCATCATATCGGCAGCCGCAATATCGAGGACATGGACGGTATGTTCAGCCGCATGCCGCACCTGACGCGTCTGATGATGCTGGGCATCATGGGCATGTTTGTGGCGCCGTTTGGCATGCTCGTGTCCAAGTGGGGCGCCCTGGTGGCGTTTGCGCAGACCGGCAATGTGCTCATGATCATGGTGCTGGCCTTTGGCTCGGCCGCGACGTTTTACTTCTGGGGCAAGTGGCTTGCCAAGCTTTCGGGCGTCGACCCCACGGCTCAAAACGTTGAGGTCAATGTCCATAAGACCGAATGGATGGCCCTCAACACCATCGCCGCGCTGCTGATTCTGTGCTGCGTGGCGTTCCCGGTTATCTCGAGCGGTCTGGTGTCGCCTTACTTGGCCATGGTGTTTGGCCGCGTGCCGTACGTTATTGGCAAGGACGCCATGTATCTGATGGTGGTTATCGTGGCTTTTATTGCCGTGGTGTTGCTGACTTCATTCCGCGTGAGCAACAAACCGCATGTAAACGTATATCTTTCGGGTGTGGGAACCGACAAATATCGCCATTTCCGCGGCTCGATGGGACACGAGGTGAAGGCCGAAAAGCGCAATTGGTACTCGGAGGACGCCCTTGGCGAGAAGCGTATTGGCCCCGCGGGTAGCGTCGTGTGCTGCAGCATTATCTTGTTTGCGCTGCTGTGTTGCGCGTGGATTGGGCCCGAGCGACTTGCCATGAGTGCGCCCTCGGTGCTGCGCGGCAAGTATTTTGAAGGTTCGGGCGTCGTGGGCATTTTTATTGGTACCGTGGCATTTGCCTTACTGGCGCCGCTTGTGGGCGGCCTGATCGACGGCGTTGACCGCAAACTTTCGGCCCGCATGCAGGGCCGCGTGGGCCCGCGCCTGCTCCAGCCTTTCTACGATGTGGCCAAGCTGCTGCGCAAGGCCCCCGCCAGCGTAAACACCATGGACGATACCTACATGGCGTGCGCGCTCATCTTTACCGTGGTGGGCGGCGGCATCTTTGTGTCGGGTTCCAACACGCTGTTGTGCGCTTTTATGGTGACCCTCGCTGCGATCTTTGTGGTGTTGGCGTCCGCCTCGACGCAAAGCCCGTTTGCCCAGGTCGGCGCCGATCGTGAGTTGCTGCAGGTTATGAGTTACGAGCCCGCCGTTCTGCTGATGAGCGTGGGCTTGTACCTTGCCACCGATAGCTTCGATTCCATTGCCGTGACGGGGCAGTCGGCCCCCATCATCGTGTACAGCGCGCCCATCTTCCTCGCGCTGCTCGCGGTGCTTACCATCAAGCTGCGCAAGTCGCCGTTCGATCTTTCGTATTCACATCACGCGCATCAGGAGATCGTCCAGGGCGTCGCCACCGAGATGAGCGGCGGCACGCTGGCCAAGATGACCCTTATGCATTGGTGCGAGACCGTGCTGTTTTTGATGTGGGTGGGCATGTTCTTTGTTTGGGACAACCCGGTGAGCTGGGTGGTCGCCCTGGTCGTGATGGTCGCGACGTATTTTGTCGAGGTGCTGATCGATAACACCTTTGCCCGCAGCACCTGGCGCAGCTGCTTTAAGCTCGGATGGAGCGTGGCGCTGGTGTTTGGCCTGCTCAACCTTATGCCCATTCTCGTCGACGTGTTTATTTAGGAGGCGGCATCCATGGATCATAAAATGTCGCGCTCGCCGTGGGTTATTCATTACGACGGCTCGAGCTGCAACGGATGCGATATCGAGGTGCTGGCCTCGCTTACCCCACTGTTTGATGCGGAGCGCTTTGGTGTGGTCAACACCGGCAACCCCAAGCATGCGGATATCTTTTTGGTGACGGGCTCGGTCAACGCGCAGAATCTGCCCGTCGTGCGTCAGATTTACAACCAGATGCTCGAGCCCAAGTGCGTGGTGGCGTGCGGCATTTGCGCGTGCTCGGGCGGCGTATTCCGCGATGCCTACAACGTAATCGGCGGCGTGGACCGCGCGATTCCCGTGGACGTGTACGCGCCCGGGTGCGCCATTCGCCCCGAGACCGTGATCGATGCCATCGTGGAGGCGTGCGGCATCCTGGACCAGAAGGAGGCCGTGATGCGCGCCGGCGGCGACCCGCTCACCGTGGGCGGCGCCGCTACCTGGGACGGTGGCGTTGAGTTGGGCGAGGACGGGTTTGTGGCCGCGGGGGCCGGGGCTGACGGTGCCGGTGGCGCGCCTGCCGGGAAGCCCGCCGCGCCCGCCGCTGCAAAGGAGGCTGAGTAATGCAGAAGGCTATCTATACCACCGTCGGGATCGACGAGCTCCTGTCGCATGTCCAGGCGCTCAAGGGCGTCGGCGCGCGCTTTGTGCAAATGCACGCCGAGCGCAACGTCGACGACGGCACGTATCGCCTGGTCTATACGTTTATCAACGTTCGTGCTGCACAGGAGCAGATCGCTCAGGATGGTAGCTATGCGATCGAGAACCTGGTGGTCGAGGGCATCGACCAGTACCAGGAGATTCCGTCCATCAGCTCGTACTATCCGGCGGTGTTCCCGTTTGAGAACGAGGCACACGATCTGTTTGGGCTTGCCATCACCGACATGCAGATCGACTTTAAGGGCTTTTTCTACCAGGTCTCAACGGCCGAGCCCATGAGCGTTATCACGCCCGAGGTGAAGGCCGCGCGCGAGAAGGCCATGAAGGTCCGTGCCGCCGCAGAGGCCAAGGCGCGCAAGGCTGCGGCCGAGAAGGCCGCTGCCGCTGCTGCTGCGGGGGAGGGCGCCGCGGGTGCCGGCGATGCTGCGAACGCTGTTGCCGCCCAGCCCGCTGCGGCTACCGGCTCCGATGCTCAGCATGACGATGCCGCTGCCAAGGCCGCGCTCAAGGCTGCCGAGATGGAGGCAAAGCTCGCCGCCATGGATCCCGAGAAAGCGGCCAAGGTCCGCGCGGCGCTTGCTGCCAAGGCCGCCCGCGACAAGCAGAAAAAGGAGGCGTAAGGTCCATGGCACATCGCTCCGTTATTCCGTTTGGCCCGCAACACCCGGTGCTGCCCGAGCCGCTTCATCTGGACCTGGTGATCGAGGACGACCGCGTCATCGAGGCAATTCCGCAGATTGGCTTTGTGCACCGCGGGCTCGAGAAGCTAACCGAAAAGCGCGACATGCATCAGTTTGGCTACATCGCCGAGCGCATCTGCGGCATCTGCGCCGTGGGCCACAGCTACGGCTATGCCAGCGCCTGCGAGCGCATGCTCGACATCGAGGTGCCCGGCCGCGCGCAGTATATCCGCACCATTTTGCACGAGCTTTCGCGCATCCACTCGCATCTGCTGTGGCTGGGACTGCTCGCCGATGCCTTTGGCTTCGAGGCGCTGTTCTATCGGTCGTGGACCCTGCGCGAGCAGATTCTCAAGATCTTCGAGAGCACGTGCGGTGGTCGCGTGATTCTGTCGATCAACGAGATCGGCGGCCTTAAGCACGACATTGAGGACTCCGAGCTGGCGGGTATTGTCCAGACGCTCGATGCCATGCGTCCCGACTACGAGGCCCTGGTGCATACGTTTTTGGACGATAATAGCTGCGGCGAGCGCCTGCATGGCGTGGGCGTGATCAGCAAGAAGGACGCGCTGAATCTGTCGATGGTCGGCCCGTTCGGTCGCGCCTCGGGCGTTGATTACGATGTGCGCATGTTTGGCGACGGTGCCTATGCAGGCCTGGCAGCATTTGAGCCCATCGTTGCTACCGACGGCGACTGCTATGCCCGCTGCCAGGTGCGTTGTGCCGAGGTCACGCAGGCCATGGACATCATCAAGGAGCTTGTGGGCAAGATCCCGCACGACGGTATCGGCGGGCGCACCAAGCTCACGCCGGCCGACGGCGCGCGCGGCGAGGTTGTGATTGAGCAGCCGCGCGGCGAGGCGTACTACTATGTGCGCGGTAACGGCACCAAGAATCTGGACCGTTTTCGCGTGCGCACGCCGACGTCGCAAAATCTGGCGGGTCTGACGCATGCGTTGCAGGGCGTGCTCCTTGCCAACGTGCCCATGATTATCCTGACCATCGACCCCTGCATTAGCTGCACGGAAAGGTAGGCGCGGCATGAGTTTGCTGACATTTGCCAAGACGGCCTTGGGCTCTATGGTCAAGCAGCCGGTCACGGTGTGCTATCCGCAGGAGAAGCTCGCGGCGCCCGAGCGCCTGCGCGGGCATATCGTCAACGACATGGACGTGTGCATTTGCTGCGGCATGTGCGCGCGTCGCTGCCCGGCGGGCGCGCTCGCGGTCGATCGCAAAGGCGGCACCTGGTCGATTGACCCGTACGCCTGCGTGGTGTGCGGCGAGTGCATCGAAAGCTGTCCCAAGCACTGCCTGACTATGGATACCGCCCGCACTCCAGTTGCGGCGGATAAGACTCCCACGGTAGAAACTAAGCCGGAGTAGCGCTGGAATAGAGCTGGAATAGGGGCCTGTGGGGCAAAAATGCCCCACCGGCCCCGCGCTTAAACGCGCGGTTGGGCCGCCACGAACAAAACTATGCCGGTTTACTACGATAAATCGCCTACTCTCAACCACACCGCATTTGGCAATACAAAAACCGCAGGTAGACGGCTCACAGTTTTGCGAAAAAGCCGCGCGTGATCGGCGACCACGTTTTTATCGTAGTAAACCGGCATAGTTTTGAAATGGCATTAAATCGGTGGCAGCCATTTTGCTACGTCGGAGTGTCCGGCCATTGGGTAATTACCCTCGCAGGTAGGCGATGGCGATCTGCGTGCGGTTGCGTAGGCCCATTTTGGCAAGGATCGAGCTGATGTGGTTGCGCACGGTGCCTTCGCCCATGTATGCCGTGGCGGCAATCTCCTTGTTGTCGAGGCCACGGGCGATGAGCTCGGCGACTTCGAACTCGCGGTCGGTCAGGCTGACAAAAGCCGCGGGCCGGCGGGTCGTGCCGGCTTCGACGCCCGCCCCATCAAAGTTGATATCCTCGATCGCCTTGCCCTCGAGCACGCGTTTGCCGTCCATGACCTGCGCCAGCGCTGGCGGAATGGCGGCGACATCGGTCTTGATCAGGTAACCGCGGGCGCCCAGCTTGAGCGCCGACACAATGTACTCGTCATCCGAGAACGTCGTCAGAAACACCACGCGCGCCGCAGGGTCGCGCTCAAGGATCTCGCGTGCGGCCGAAAGTCCGTCGCGCCCCGGCATCTGGATGTCGAGCAGTGCGATATCGGGCGCGTGTTCGGCATAGAGCGAAACCGCATCGTTGCCGTTGGCGCCGGTGCCCACTACCTCGATCTGCGGCTGGGCGCCCAGGATAATCTTGAGCGAATCGACCACCAAGCGGTCGTCGTCGACAACGATGAGCCTCATCGGCCCTCATCTCCTTGCTGTTTGGGAACGGTGGCAAACACGCGCCAGCCGCCGGCGCTGGCACGCGGGCCGGCGGTGAAGGTGCCACCAAGCGCCTCGATGCGCTCGCGCATGGAGGCGAGCCCCATGCCCTCCGCGGCGCTGCGGCTGCTTGCTTGGACCCCGCCCGTGCCATCGTCGGTAACGATGAGCTGGTAAAACGACGGATGCTCCATGCATCGTACAGTGACAGCATGGGCGCAAGCGTGGCGCATGGTGTTGGAGAGCGCCTCGCGCAGGACCGCCGCAAAGCAGTTGGCGACGTTTGCGGGTGCATGCTCGGCCATAACTTCAAGCTCAATCTGCGGACCGCCGTCCGAGCGCGCGCCTTCGACAATGCGTTCGAGCTGCACGGAAAGGTCGACGGCGTTGTCGTTGAGCGCGTGGACGCTGGTGCGCACAAGCTGGAGCGCCTCGTCAACCGTGCGTTTGACGTCGGCGAAATCGGCGGCAACCCTGGGCTCGTCGGCGTGCACGACGCGCAGGGCCTCGGTCTGCAGCGAGGCGCGCGTGAGCTGGTGGCCGACGTTATCGTGGATCTCGCGCGCGATACGGGCGCGTTCGGCGAGTGTCGCGAGCTCGACTTCGTAGTCCTGGCGATCGGCAAGGTCGCGGTTGCGCGCTTCGAGCGCGAGAGCTCGTTCCTGCAGCTCGTCGCGGATGCGGCGCATGCGCTGCTGCTCGCGCTCCAACTGGGCGGTACGTAGCGATAACAAGGTGGCGGCAACTGAAAGGATGGCGGTCAGTAGAAGCGTTCGGGCGGTGAACGCGTCGGCGCGTAGGTCCGCGACGAGTGCGAAGACAAAGGCGACGCCAATGCCCAACGCGACCCAAACGTGTTCACGGCGCACGCGCCGCGCAATGTCATAGAGGGCGAGAGGCGCAAACGGCACAAACGGCGGCGCAAAGACGGCCGCGATGATGTAAGCGTAACTCGCGGCCTTGCTTACACGGCGTGTGCGTTCCCCCTGTGCGACCTCGGCCAGCGAGGTGGCAATAACGCCAAGGCAAAACGCCGCGACCAGGCGAGCGTCCACAGCAAGGCCCAGAGCGGCTGCGATACAGCACGCCAATACAATCGATTTGTCGAAAAGCCTGTTCATACGGGTATTGTACGCGATGCTGCGCGCGGGGGAGGCGCCGCCCGGGGCAACCGTGACATTCTTCCCGCGCGGCAAAGCGGCGTCGATTGCTCGCGCGAGCGGGGGTTTCGCCTCCGCCCCCTCGCACTCGTGACAAAGCTCACTGGTGCGCGCCGGCGGCTCCTGCGATGATGCAATCGTACCGGGCCGCAATCAACGGAAGGGCCGCCTCATGACAGACATCGTCCACGTCGAAAACCTCGTCAAGCGCTATGACGATCTTATTGCGCTCGACCACTTTAACTTGAGCATCGCCCCCGGCGAGATCTTTGGCCTGCTGGGCCCCAACGGCTCGGGCAAGACTACGTCCATCAACTGCATCCTGCAGCTGCTTGCCTACGACAAAGGCACCATCGAGCTATTCGGCGAGCCCATGACGCCCGCCCGCTACGACCTCAAGCGTCGCATCGGCGTGGTGCCGCAGCAGGTGGCGGTGTTCGACGAACTCACCGTGCGCGAGAACATCGACTATTTCTGCAGCCTTTACGTTAACGACCGCAAGCGCCGCCGCGCGCTGGTAGACGAGGCGATCGACTTTGTCGGGCTGGGCGACTTTACCAAGTTCCGCCCCGGCAAGCTCTCGGGCGGCCTGGCGCGCCGGCTCAACATCGCCTGCGGCATCGCGCACAAGCCCGAGCTCATCTTCTTTGACGAGCCCACGGTGGCAGTCGACCCGCAGAGCCGCAACGCCATCCTGGAGGGCATCTGCCGCCTGCGCGACGAGGGCGCCACGGTGGTGTATACCAGCCATTACATGGAGGAAGTCGAGCAGATTTGCAGCCGCATCATGATCATGGACGGCGGCCGCGTGCTGGCGCAGGGCACCAACGACGAGCTCAAGCGCATGATTCAGATGGGCGAGCGCGTGACTGTCGAGGTCGGCGCCGTCGAGGCCGCCACAGTCGAGCGCCTGCGCGCCCTCGAGCACGTGCTTTCAGTCGAGCTGTCCGGCGGCGAGCTCGTCTGCACCTGCGAAGCGAGCCCGCATAACCTGGTCGACATCCTCGACACACTGCGCGCCGCCGACGTGGCGCTCGGCCGCGTGTGGAGCGAGCCGCCGACCCTCAACGACGTGTTCCTCGAGATCACCGGCCGCGAGCTGCGCGACTAGGGGGCAGCCATGTTCAACACCATCATCACCACGGTCAAGACGCTGCTGCGTCGGCCGAGCACGTGGGTCTGGGGCGCTCTCTTTCCCATCGCGCTTTCCACGATGTTCATGTTTATGTTTGCGAACCTCAGCTCCGGCGGCACGGTCGACCCGGTGCCGGTTGCCGTCGTGGCGGACGAGGCCTGGGACGCCTCGACCTTTAAGGACGTGGCGACGTCGCTCGACGAGGAGGGCGACGACCAACTGCTCGAGATCCACGAGTGCGACGACGCAGCCGATGCGAACCGTGCGCTTAAGGCTGGCGAGGTCGCGGGCATCTATACGGTTGACGCCGAAGGCGCACCCAAGCTCACGCTGCTATCGAGCTACGACAGCTCGCGTGCCTCATCGGTGCTCACCGACCGCAGCATTCTGGAGACGGTGGCAAGCTCGTATACGCAAAACGCCGAGCTCATGTCCCAGATTGCCCAGGACAACCCGGCGGCGCTCGCCGACCCGGAGGCGGTTGCGCGCGCCCTGTCGCTCGAGGGCGGCACCCGTCGCGTGAGCCTGACACGCACCACGCCCGACGGCACGGTCATCTACTACTACGCGCTCTTTGGCCTGGTCGCGATGATGTCTGCCGAGTTTGCCGCCTTGAGCGTCGTCGATTTGCAGCCCAATCTGTCGGGCCTCGGCGCGCGTCGCTGCGTGGGCGGTCTTTCCAAGACGGCGTCGCTGGCTGGCATCTTTGTCGGTTCGTGGCTGGTCTCCTTTGCCTCGATGGCAATCGCGATCGGCTACGTGCGCCTGGTCGTGGGCGTCGACTTTGGCGGGCGCGAGGGGCTGTGTCTGGTGGGCGGTGCCGCTTCCGCGCTTGCCGCCACGGGCCTGGGGCTCTTTGTGGGCACGCTTCCCGTTAAGGGCGGCAAGGCGTCCAAGTCCGGCATCCTTACGGGCTTTGCTACCACGTGCGCCTTGTTCGCCGGCCTCTACGGCGAGCCGGCGATGGCGCTTGCCGACGACGTCGCCCGCGCCTGTCCGGCCGAGTGCTGGCTCAACCCCGTCAAGCTTATCTGCGACATGTTCAACCGCCTGTATTTCTTTGAGGACCTGGGCCCCTTTGCCGTTCGCGCCGGCGCGCTCGTCCTGATGGCGCTGCTGTTCGTTGCCACCGCCACGCTGATCTTTGGAAGGAGTCGCTATGAGCACCTTTAAGACTGCGCTTCGCATGGCGCTCGCACACCCGCTCTATCTGCTCATCTACACGGTGTTCATCTCGCTCATGGGTGTGTTTATCGCGGCATCGGTGAGCTGGAACTCGTCGCAGCTCACCGAGTACAAGCCCTACGATGCCAACGTGATCGTGGTCGATCGCGACGACAGCGATCTTTCGCGTGCGCTTACCAAGCATCTGGGTTCGCGCTTTGAGCTGGTCGCGGGCATCGGCGACGACACCTACGACCTTGCGGACGCGCTCTCCAAGAGCAACAGCGCCAAGGGCAGTGCCGACTGCGTGTTCTTTATCCCGGAGGGGTTTGAGGGCGACCTCGTTGCAGCCGCCCGCGCGGGGGAGTCCCTGCCCAAGCTCGATGTGACCTACGGCGCTGGCACCATGGCGGCGGCGCTTTCGTCTGCCGAGGCCTCGCGCTGGATCTCACTCGCGGGCGCTGCGGCGGCGCTTGAGCCCACTGCCTCCAACGGTGACGTTGCCAAGGCTGCCGAACATGCCGCTGCCGAGCGTGCCGAGGTCGAGATCGAGCGGGTCAAGGTCGACTCGACGGCCGCCGCCACGCTCGAGTCGTACTTCAACTTTGGTGCGTACGCGATTATCTCGTCGGTCATCGTGTCGGTGGGGCTGGTGTTCTCGGGCATGAACGAGCCCGAGCGCGTGCGTCGTATGGATGCCGGCCCAATCTCCGAGCGCCAGCGTTCGCTTGCCGTGTTTGCGGCCGCCGCCGTACTCACCGTCTGCATCTGGTTTGTGTCGAGCATGATGGGCGTCGTGGGCTTTGCCGGCGCGGTCGCCGAGGCCGGCGTGGGGCGTGTGTGCCTGGCACTGGCGGCGACGTTTGCCCTGGCATGCACGCCACTGGCCGTTGGCTTTGCCCTTTCGAGTCTGGGCGCGCGCGAGGAGCTGCTCAACGGTGTGGGCAACCTGCTTGGCATGCTCATGACGTTTTTGGGCGGCGCCTGGATGCCGCTGTCGCTGATGGGCCCGGCCGTGCAGACGGTGGCGCACTTTGTGCCGACATATTGGGTGAACGATGCGATCGGCAAGGCACTTGCCTCGGATCTGACGTCTGCCGTGCTGGGCGACATCGCCTGCGACCTGGGCGTCACGGTGCTCTTCGCCTCCGCCATTGCCGCCGTAGGCCTAGCCCTCGCTCACAACAAATCCCGCGCCTAGCCACCTAGTCATTTAAGAGCGTCCCCAATGACTAGTCTGAAATAAATTTCAGGCCCCGCCCCAAAATAGTTCGCCAAGGTTTACTATAACGCTCATAAAGTAGTACGAGGCTAACAATGGGGGATACCATGGCAACGCAGGAAGCCTACGTCCAGGTTAAGGATCTCAAAAAGCACTACGGCGACGGTGATGCGCGCCTGACGGTGCTTGACGGCATCGACACGTCCATCAACCGCGGCGAGATCTGCGTCATGCTGGGGCCTTCGGGTTCGGGTAAGTCGACCTTTCTTAACCTGATCGGCGGCCTGGAGGATGCCGACGCCGGCTCTATTCTGGTGGACGGCTGCAATCTTACCGTGCTCAAGGCCGGAGACCTGGGCGAATACCGACGCCGCGAACTGGGCTTTGTCTTTCAGTTCTATAACCTGGTGCCCGATCTCACCATCAAGGAGAACATCGAGGTCACGGCGCACCTATCCAAAAACCCGCTCAATGTCGACGACCTGCTGCGTTCGCTGGGCCTCTACGAGCACCGCAACAAGTTCCCGCGCCAAGTTTCGGGCGGCCAGCAGCAGCGCTGTGCCATCGGCCGCGCGCTCGTCAAAAACCCGGGTCTGCTGCTGTGCGACGAGCCTACGGGCGCGCTCGACTATAAGACGTCCAAGGAAATCCTGCAGCTCATGGAGGATGTCAATCACGAGTACGGCTGCACCATCGTCATCGTCACGCACAACGCCGCCATCGCTCGCATGGCCAACCGCGTGCTGCGACTGCGCGACGGGCACATCGTCGAGGATGAGCTCAACGAGTCGCCCGTTGCGGCCGCCGAGCTCGATTGGTAGGCGGCGCCATGACACCTCTCGCAAAACGTCTCCCGCGCGAGCTACGCCGCAATATCGGCAAGTACCTGGGAATCTTTTTGCTTATGTGCGGAAGCATCGCTCTCACCTCGGGCTTTTTGCTCGCGGCGCATTCCATCGGTTGCCTTATCGACGACATGCGCAATGCGTACACGATTGAGGACGGCCGCGTGACCACTTCCTTCGAGGCTACCGACGATCAACTCAAGGCCGCCGAGGACGCGGCCGACGACGTCGGCGGCGTCACGTTCTACAAGAATTTCTCCATCGACGCCATCATCAAAAAGACCGCCGGCGACGACGGCACCAAGCGCACGCTGCGCACCTATGCGCACCGCACCAAGGTCGATATCGCGTCCTACTGTGAGGGCAAGGAGCCCAAGACGGACGATGAGGTGGCCATCGACCGTGTCTTCGCCACCAACAACGACCTCGCCGTGGGCGATAAGGTCGAGCTTGAGGGCCGCACCTACACCATTTGCGGCATCATGACCCAGCCCGATAGCCAGGCGCTGTTCCTCAACAATTCGGACTTTACGGTGAACACCATCACGTACGGCGTGGCCGAGGTCACCGACGCCGGCTTTGCCGCGCTTGAGGACGCCGGTGGCGCGCCTGCCTACACCTATTCCTTTACCTTTACCGATTGCGACCTCCCCACCGCGGATCGCATCGATGCGGAGCAGGATATGGTCAAGGCGCTGACCGATGCCGATGCACGCGTGGATGACCTCATCGACGCCGATTCCAACCAGGGCATTGGCTATGCGCGCGACGACGTGGACGGCGACTCCATGATGTGGATGACGCTGCTCGACATCATCATCGTGATCATGGCGTTCGTCTTTGTGGTCCTTACCGACGCCACCATCGAGGAGGAGAGCGCCATCATCGGCACGCTGCTCGCCAGCGGCTATCGTCGACGCGAGATCGTGCTGCACTACCTTGCGCTTCCCGCTATCGTGGGCGTGGTCGCGGCGCTTTTGGGTACTGCGCTCGGCGTTGTGTTCTTTACCGAGCCCATGCGCAGCCTCTATTACGGGTCGTACAGCCTGCCGCCCTTCCAGGTGTACTGGAGCTGGGAGATCTTTGTGAAGTGCGCCGTGGTTCCCGCCGCCGCGCTCATCCTCATCACGCTGGTGGGCCTGCTTCGCAAGATGGGCAAGACGCCGTTGCAGTTTCTTCGTCACGAAGCGAGCGGCAAATCGGGCACCAAGCGTGGCCTGCAGCTGCCGGAGCGCATGGGTTTTGTTTCCCGCTTCCGCCTGCGTATCTTCCTGCGCAACCTGGGCAACTTTGCCACGCTCTTCGTGGGCATTGCGTTTGCGTCGCTGCTGCTGCTCTTTGGCCTGGCGATTCTGCCCACGATGACGCACTATGCGGACAACCTCGAGACAAGCCTGGTCGCCGAGCACCAGTACACGCTCAAGGCTCCGCTGGAGCTCGAGGGAACTGCCGAGGAGCGTGAGCAGTGGTCGGCACTCGAGCGCTTGCAGTCGGTTGACGGCGCGCTGCTTTCTGCCGCCCGGGATGCGGATGATGAGCTTGACGACGCGGCCGATGCGGCGCAGGCGGCAGCCGATACTGCGGCGAGTGCTCCGTCTGCCGAGAGCCTGGCCGCAGCGCAGGATGCGCTTGCCAAGGTCCAGGACAAGAAGGATGCGCTCTACGCGCGCCTTGACGATCTTGCTGATGCCCTCGGCTGCGACCGCGATGAGGCCATCGGCCTGATCGACAAAGCCTCCAAGATCGACGCTGACAACGACGATATCCACCCGGTCAATACGACCGACAACGGTGCGGGTGCAATCGCACAGGCCGAGAAATACGCCGTTTACCAGCTGCAATACGACCGCGGCGATGGAAATGGCGAGGAGACGATTTCCGTCTATGGCATTTCATCCGATTCGCGCTACTGGAAAGATCTCAACGTCGGCGACGGACGCGTCGTCTTTGGCGGTGGCTTGCTCGACAAGTTTGGCTGGAGCGAGGGTCAGAAGGTCACGCTCGGCGACAAGTACGAGGGCGAGCATTATTCCCTTGAGTACGCGGGCAAGGACTGTGCCTGGGGCTCCAAGTCGGACATGAATATCTATATGAGCATCGATGACTTTAACGAGCTGTTCGACAACGATGCCGCCTACTTTAACGGCTATGTGAGCGACGAGAAGCTCGACCTCGACGCGCGCTACTTTGCCGGCGACACCACGCCCGACGACATGCGCGCCGTGGGCGACCAGTTCATCGGCATGATGAGCAAAATGATCGGCATGATG
>JAXJCX010000071.1:0-8398 GCA_036302225.1 Collinsella sp. | reverse complement strand
GGACCGGGCTTCTCTCCCGCCGCCCTCGAACGCGGCTGCGAGCGCCTCTTCACAGACGACTCCTCCCGCTCCTCGCGCGACGGAGGCCGCCACTACGGGCTCGGCCTCCACGCCGCCTCCGAGGCCGCGAGCGCCCACGGGGGCTCCGTCTCGCTCGCCAACAGCCCCTCGGGCGGCGCGGTGGCCACCATCGCGGTCCCCCTGTGAGGGCCTGACGACTCAGGCCCTCACACCGGCGTGCCTCGCAACCAAACGCTTCCCGGATAATAATGCCCGTTGCAGGAATCGCCCTGTCTAGTCGCCGCCCATGTGCATGAGCATGTCAGCGATGCAAGTCGCCATCTCGTCCGCCGCTGCACGGATGTTGGCGTGTTGATCGCCGGCCTTCCCGAGAGCGAGGAGCGCGCCGCCGCAGGGGGCTCGGGACGAACCCGCCGTGCGGGCGGCGCGAGGGGCGGGGTCAAGCGACCTCTTTAGCCGTCGCCCTACCAGTCGTCATCGTCCGTGGTCGTGTCGGCGAAGTACTCCTTTTCCATATCGTTGACCGCGCCTGCAACCTTATGCTTGTCGCTACCGCTCAGCGACTCGTACTTCGCGTCCCAGTCATCGTGGTCTAGGGTCCACAGATTATCAATCAGCTCTTCTACCAGCTCGGGGTTGTTTCTGCGCCTTCCCATGTCTTTTCCTTTCCTACTCTACTTTTCTTGGTTTAGAGTTGACCACTGAGTTGGTATCGATAGTCGGCTAACGTCCTTCCGCCTTCCGAGCACCCGTCTCTAAGGGCTGCCGACGCTAGCTCCAGGTGGCACCTGTCCTTTTCCGCGCAGAGCTCGGTCAAGTCGCGAATCCTCCAGTCTTTCGCGCTCAGCAGTGCGTCTTTCTTTTCAAGCAGTTTTCTCTGGAGCTCAATTGTTCTCCCCTGTTTGACGCATACCACCGTCAGCACCAGACATCCAACTCCAAATGCGATTTCTATCCCATGGCTCTTTACGAACGCTAGTGCCTTTTGCCCTCTTGCTCTTGGGCCTTCTTCACGCTCGGATCGGCCATCCACTGCCACCGTATCTCTTTCACGCATGTTTCACCGCCCCCTTTTCATCATTTGCTTCACGATTGGCAATACAACAAGACTTGTCAGCGGTGGCATTGCCGCCGCCATTGCCGTCGGCAGTGCCTCCGCGATTGCCGCTGCCATCTTTCTATCGGCGAGCACGTTCGTCGCCACGCTCATTCCATCCATTGCGTCCATCTGCGCCTCGTCTTCTGCACCGTTGAATTCTTCCGTCTCGTCGGAGAGAGCTTCCTCCACCGGTTCGTCCACTAGAGACTGAATGACCTGGGCGAGAGCAGTGTTTTCGCTGATCATAGCCTCATGGTTGAACACCGCCCTCAGAGCAAGATACTGCGTCTTCGTCATCTTTGTTTTGTTGTGCTCTAGGCTGTTGATCGTCTGCCTTGAGACCCCAATCTCCTCGCCTAGGCGCTCTGTTGTCCACCGCGCGACGTTCCTGATCACGGAGAGGTTCTTCTGCATGCGATTTATCTTTTCCTGCTCCGCCATCCCCATCTTGCTCCTCCTTCTTAACGTCTTGTCATCATCTATACTATGTGTAAAGAATCTTTACGTTTTGTCAGAATCTTATATTCACGGTATCCACACTTCGAATGTGAACTCCTTTGTGAAGCGACGGAAGGCGACGCTTCGCAACATTTCCGCAGCTGGATATAGGCGTTTGTAACCGCATCGGACACTTCTCCCGAGGGGCGGGGCGTTCCCGCTCGAGGGAGGAGGCGCGCATGGAGTCGGTCGCCGCGGCGCTCGTGACGGGGGTTCTCACCCTCGCCGGGGTGCTCGTGTCCAACTCGCGCAGCCGCGCGGTCATGGAGGTCAAGATCGACAACCTGACGAGGCAGGTCGAGAGGCACAACTGCCTCGTCGAGCGCACCTACGCCCTGGAGCAGGACATCGCCGTCGTGATGGCGGAGATCGACAACCTGAGGAAGGGGCAATGATGAAGGCTTTCCTGACATCCAACGAGTGGCCGTGGCGCCTGGCGAGAACAATCGTTCAGGGCGTGCTCGGCGTGGTCGTGGCCAACGTGGACATGCTCGTGGGTTGCGCGGTGCTGGAGCCCGAGTGGCGGGCGGTCGTGGTGGCGCTCGTGATGGCCGTGCTGTCGCCGGTGATGGCGGAGCTCGGCGCGGCGCTGCCGTCGGACGGTGCTCCCGATGAGTGACGAGCGCGAGTTCGCGAACGAGGAGGAGCGCTGGGAGGCGCTGCACGGCGAGGGCGTCGAGGCGGCCGCGCCGGACGGCTGGGAGCCCGGCGAGGGCGAGGACGGCGGCTTCGAGGAGGTGCCCGATGGCGTATAGCATCCTCTTCAAGCAGTGCGGGAGCGACCACATGACGCGCGGGCGACTGGCAGATGAACTGCCGCGCGGTCGGCATAGAGGTCGTCTCTGCCGGCGAGGACTTCAGCGCGACGGAGGTCGAGAAGCTGGGCTGGCTGGTCAAGAGGCTCATGGCCAAGTACGGCATCGGCGCATCCGGGGTGATCCGCCACTACGACGTGACGGGGAAGCTCTGCCCCGCGCCCTACGTGGCGGCGTCCAAGTGGGCGGCGCTGAAGGCGGTGATCACAGGCGGCGTTGTTTCTGGAGGCACGACCCTGGCCGCGCCCGGCGGCACGGTCGCGGAGCTCGCTCGCCGCGTCATCGCTGGCGAATTTGGCAACGGGGACGCGCGGCGCGCGGCTCTGGGGAGCCGCTACTCAGAGGTGTAGACTGAGGTGAACCGCATCCTGGCGGGCGGCTCCGGCGGGGACGCGGCCCAGGCGCCGGCGGCCGACGACGTGGACGACCTCGCGCGCCGCGTGATCGCCGGCGAGTTCGGAAACGGCACGGCGCGCAAGGCCGCGCTGGGCGACCGCTACGCGGAGGTCCAGGCGCGCGTGAACGAGATCCTGTCGTGACGCGGGAGGACGCCCGCTGGGGCGTGACCACGGCGCTGGCGGTGCTGCTGCGCCTGGGCGCGCTGCCCCTCGTGCCGCTGCTCTGGCTCGCGGGCAGGCTTGATCCGTAGCGTTCCGTCGCTTCACGAAGGTCTACACAAGGAGAGGCCCTCGCCCCTTTGTCGGGACGGGGGGCCTCCGTCGCTACCGCCTCCGGCGCGGGCCGTCGGTAAGCGTCGGGAAATCGCGATGCCTGGGGCCGTCCACGAGCACCTCGTACCACCATTCCCGGCTCCTCGGGCCGTCCGCCGCGAGGTCGTCTATCAGGCGGGTCTGGGTGACCTCGTCGAGCTCCGCGAACTCGTCGCGCATCGCGTTCTCGATGGCGGTGGAGCTCTCGATCATGTCGCGCAGGATCTGCTTTTTCTCCTCGAGGGTGAAGCTCTCGGGCGAGATGTCCATGAGATCCGCCATGAAGTAGGCGTGGCCCTCGGCGTCCTCGAGTGCCTTCCAGTCGGTCATGCTTGCGCCCCTTTTCTCCTCCCCTGGGGCTCCAGGGCCCTCAGGGCGGTACGAATTCCGGTACGAATAAACCCGAACGGAGCGTTTCCCAGTGTGACGAAGGGTTCTGCCCGACTTGGACAAAACCCTTCGTTGACCTGCTATTTTGTTACTTTTTGCTCAGGAGCGTAGCGAACCGTTTTGAGGGGCGGCTTACTCCCACTCGGTGGTTATAGTTTTGCCGTCTCGTCACTCCAGTTGCACCCAGTTTTCGGCGGCATCTCGAAGTGAGTGCCGCTGAATGACGCGACGTCGCGTTTCATCGGCTTCGGGGACAAAAGCTGGGACAACTTCAAAAACCATTTTCAAACTCAGAGTATTGAGTTTTTATTTTTGTCCCAAGGGGCACGGAGAGCCGCCTTTGGAGGCTCGATATCGCCGAAAAACGCCCGTTTTGAAACTCAACCGCCTTTGAGCCTGCAAACCACCAGCTTCAACAGTAAGTGAGTCGACGCGGGTGGCTTACGAGCCGTTCACAAAACCGCAGGCCACAGGTCTTTGTCAACGATAAGCAAAGTGAATAGTCTCAGGTGGCTTGCCCATGAGTTGGCGTAAGCCTGTTTAGCAAAAGGCTAATCGGACACGACAGGCCGCCCGCATGGCGACGGCGTTTCCCGTGCGGGCACAAACAGCCCTGCGTGCCCTGTCGCGCGATATCCCAATGCGACGTTCAGAACCCTACCCGCCAAGCAGCCACCTCGCGAAATTCAGCACGAGCACGCCCTCCCGGGTATGGGGCTCATGCCTCGTGCGAGTGATGAGAATCTTCGGGAATGCATCCCCGATGGATAGAATCGGCGCAATCTCCCTCTCGAGCGTCGAATCGGCGCCGATATCGTCGCTCACATACACTTTCCTTCCCGGTTTCGAAACTTGGAAGGCAGTATGCGCAAGGATGCGTCGAGGTGCGATCCCAGTCGTACCATGCCAGCAGAGATGTCGAGGCACATTCGTTCATGCTGCAATGCGGGCATCGGAGATGAAAAACAGCCCGTCGGGTAGTCATGGGCGTGCGGGAGCCCGCATCAGTAACCTGCCTCCTCGGTTGTCCCTTCTTTGCATGGTCGTCTACATAAAGGAGGAACCAGCCATGCAGATCAGCATGCTTGCCCTTCTTGGGTCACGGACCGGGGAGGCGAGGGCCTCCGTCGGGACCGCCCCGAGCAACCGGCATATCCAAGGAATGACAAGGCTCGATCGCTGTGCTGGTCAGGATGCCGAAGCGGGCCGTCCGCCAATCGGAATGCGGGTCAGGATGCTGCAACGTGATTCCAGCTGCAGGATACGGCTCCTTTGCGGTTGCCGCAAAACCTGCTGGCAACATTCTTACTATCCGAATGATGTACGCATCCCTTGGGATCGTTTCGCCTGACCAGGGCCATCTTCAGCGCCTCATCGGCCAGCTCGGCAGGCGCCTCTTCCACGCGTAATAGCCCTGGCGGGTCACCTATGCAACCAAAGATACAAAAGGAATCGAATGGCCAGAGAGGATTGCCCTTTCCGATGGTCGATTCTTGACAGGCAAACTCAAGCCTCGTTAATATTACATGGTTTGCCAGACCGAATTAACAAAGGAGGGGTGTCGTGGTTGGTCTTTTCCGCACGTGGATGAGCGCCTAGAAAGCGGCGCTGTTGTGGCGTCGCGCTGTTTTTCTGCACGCCATTTCACGATTGGACATAACCATGATATTTGAAACCTCTCGGGGCAGGTCTGCTCTGCTGTGCCATTCATGGCAATTCAAGCTTTGTTTCGTATGGGGCGGGGAGCTCGTTTCGACATTGACGAGTTCGATTCTCCAGATGGGTCTTATTTGGCATATCGCCCTCACGACAGAATCATCTTCCCTCCTCTCCCTGGCATCGTTAGCAGGCTTTCTGCCGATTGCTTTGTTCGGAGTCCTTGCGGGCGCCGTTGTCGACAGGCTGCCTTTGAAACGTGTTCTCATCGGCGCCGACCTCTTCGTTGCCGCGGTGGGCGCCGCCTTGGCGATTGCCTCGTTGGCCGGCAGCTTACCTGCGTGGTCAATACTCATCGCCCTGTTTCTCCGCGCAGCTGGCACTTCGTTCTACACGCCGGCCTCCCAATCCCTCACGCCCCATCTCGCCCCGCCAGAGCATCTCGTTCGCCTATCGGGAGTGATGCAGGCGATTCAGTCCGCCGGATACATTCTTGGCGCCGCGCTCGCGGCAGTGATTTATCCTGTGGCGGGCATTACCGCCATGATTGCCCTCGACGTGCTGGGGGCGCTTTTCGCTTCTCTAGCTGTCCTCGCCGCTCAGATAGACGCAGGAGGACTCGACGAAGCCGACCGCAGCTCGTCCTTTTCCAATAAAGTTCGAGAACTTTTCTCTGAGATTTCGGACGGCTACAAGCTGATCAGGGGATACAGGGGGCTGTTCGCCCTTCTTTGGTGCGGGTTCGTCTTCGCTTTCGCGTTCTCCCCACTCGCGGCATTGTTCCCAATAATGACCTTGGGACATTTTGGCGGTAGCACGGGGGATGCTGCTTTGGTGGAGGTCCTTTTCTCCGCAGGCATGCTGGCTGGGTCCGGCATTTTGGCGGCCACGGGAGGGTTCCGCAATAGGTCGCTCACCATGGTCGCCGCGATCGCCGGCTTCGGCGTCGTCGCAATCGCATCCGGATTGCTCGGCCCGTCGCTGTTCGCCGTTTTCCTACCGGCGAGCTTTCTTATGGGCGCATGCTCCCCGTTGTACGCGGGAACCCAGACTGCCCTTATGCAGGAGCAGATACCTCCTGAGTACCTAGGCCGCGTTTTCGGCCTCTACGGAACCATCATGGCGTGGGCCATGCCCATGGGCCTCGCGGCCCCCTCCGTTTTTGCGGATCTGCTTGGAGCTCCGTTATGGTTCGTCGGCTCTGGAGCGACCATGGTACTGCTTGCGATGGCTATGCTGCTTGCTCCGAGCGTCCGAAACGTGGGGAAAAGAGATACCGGGCGGATTCAATAGCCCAAGTATTCGAAAAAAAGAGGCGGCAGCCATCGGTTCACGCGTCAGCCTTCAAGCCCTTGCGACGACGAGGTATTGCGCCGACATCCCACATCGCGCTCCTTATTCGTCGCCAACTATCATTTTCGGATTTGCCGACTTGCGCAAGGTCAAAACGCTCGCGCCGGCAATTGGGCAAAGGCGAAAAATCGACGTGAGCAATCTTTTTTGGCATGGCTGCGCTTCCAGTAAAAGGCTAATACACAAAAGGCGGTTCAACCTATGGAACTCATAGTCAAAGCTAAAGACATCTTTTTGGAATATGCCGGCCGCGATATCCTGGATATCGAAGAGTTGGAAATCTACTCCTACGATCGCATCGGCTTGGTGGGAGACAATGGCGCAGGCAAAACCAGCCTGCTTAAAATTCTGAGCGGCAATCTTACCATTGCGGACGCCGACGTCAGGCGCTTCGGCAGCATTGCCCTCATCGGCCAACTCGATGAACTCGACCTTGATGCGGCTCAGGACAGTGGTGAGATGCTCTCCCGTCTCAACGTCGCCGGAGTGGCGCAGGAGACGATGAGCGGCGGGGAGGAAACACGCGCCAAGATTGCCTCTGCACTCTCCCAGCATGCAAGCGCGATCTTCGCCGACGAGCCTACGAGCCACCTCGACCAAGACGGCATCCGCCTTCTCGTCGGACAACTCAAGGCATTTGATGGGGCTCTGCTCATCGTGAGCCATGACCGTCATTTTCTCGACCAGGTGGTAGACAAGATCTGGGAGCTCAAAGACGGCGGTATTTCCGAATTCTGGGGTGACTACTCCGACTATCTGCGACAGAAAGAAGAAGAGCGCAAAGCTCAGGCGACTCGATACGAAGAGGCGATGCGCGAGCGCGATCGCCTCGAAGCCGCCATCGAAAAACAACGGAAAAAAGCACGGCAGGTCGACGCCAAGCGGAAGGCTGCGAAAAAAAGCAACGAGTATGCAGGTCGATTGGGGCATCAGAAAGCAACCGGCACCAAACAGAAGAGGATGTACCAGGCGGCTAAGGACATGGAGAAGCGCCTCGAAGCGCTCGAAGGGATTGAGGCCCCAGATAGCATTCGCGCCGTGCGGTTCCGCCAGAGCAAGGCCCTGGAACTGCATAGTAAATTTCCCATCTCGGCAGACGATTTCAGCTTGAGCTTCGGCAACTGCATGCTCTATGACCACGCGAAATTCGAGATACCGCTCGGTGCCAAAGTGGCCATCACCGGTGGCAACGGTACAGGAAAGACCAGCCTGCTGAAGGCAATCGCTCGACGCGCCGACGGTATCAACATCTCTCCCAAGGCAGAGATCGGTTACTTCGAGCAAACAGGCTACAAGTTCGACGCCCGTCAGTCTGCGATCTCGTTCATGCAGGATGGTTGCGAGTACAGCATGACCGAAATTCGAGGCATCCTCGCCTCTATGGGAATCGGACCGCGCGACCTGACAAAGGACGTTGGCGTTCTCTCGGGAGGCGAAGTCATCAAGCTGCTACTCGCGAAGATGCTGCTGGGCAGATACAACATCTTGCTCATGGACGAGCCTGGAAATTACCTGGACATCAAGAGCGCCGAAGCCCTCGAGCAGATGATGAGCGCCTATGCCGGAACGATAGTGTTCGTCTCCCATGATAAGAGGCTGGTCGAGAACGTCGCAGACATTGTCTACGAAATAAAGGACACCAAGCTAGTCAAAATCTTTCAGCGCGAATAGCCCTAAATGAGCAAGAAATAATCCCCGAACGGAGACAAGGGAGTAAAACGGCAAAGAAAGAGCCTCCGTCCCAACGCAGGGAACGGAGGCTCTTTAATCGCTTTTACTCATCTCCGTCGCTGGTGGCTTTGTCATGACTCTCGTACGAAACGAAACTCAGCGGCATAGTGCGGCACTCAAAATCG
>JAXJCX010000070.1:0-13226 GCA_036302225.1 Collinsella sp. | reverse complement strand
GGTCATGCCATCGATACGGGGAAGGTTGAGGTCGAGTACCACGAGGTCAAAGACTTCGACGCCCAGCAGGTCGAGCGCCTCCTGCCCGTCGTGGCAGCAGTCGACGCTGTACGCCAAGTTTCGCAAGCTGCGTGCGATTGCGTCACACAGCGCCCGCTCGTCCTCGACGATCAAAATACGCATAACAGTCTCCTTGCACATTTCAAATCGCGCTTAACACGGATTTTATAGTCGATATGGTCCAATGGTCGCGTAACGAAAGGAGTGGTCGAGTTGTTCAAAGCGGTAAAACCCATGGTACAGGTCGCTTTGTTGATCGTCGGAGTTGCCATGGTGTGCTTTGGCGTTATGCGTGGCGAGGCGGATGCCGTGCTGGCCAAAGCGATTAGGCTGTGCTTGGAGTGTATCGGAATTGGATAAAAGAGCAAACACTGCGTCGCATGTTTTGGCCCGATTTCGCGGATTCTTTCAGGCGGCGGCGACGCTGGTCACCAATATTCACCTGCCAAACTTTGCCAAAGGCGGCATTTATCAGGGCGCGGGGAAAACAGTCTGCGTACCTGGACTTAATTGCTATTCGTGCCCCGCGGCATCGGGTGCGTGCCCCATCGGGTCGTTCCAGTCGGTGGTAGGTTCATCCAAGTTCAACTTTTCTTACTATGTCACCGGTACGCTCATTTTGCTCGGCGTGCTGCTGGGACGCTTTGTATGCGGCTTTCTGTGCCCGTTTGGCTGGCTGCAGGAGCTGCTTCATAAGATTCCCGGCAAAAAGCTTTCCACGAAAAAGCTTAAGCCGCTCACGTACATCAAGTACGTCGTGCTGCTGTTTGCCGTGGTGCTGCTGCCCGTCTTGATGGTTAACGACGTGGGCATGGGCGACCCATTCTTTTGCAAGTACATCTGTCCGCAGGGTGTGCTCGAGGGCGCCATTCCGCTGGCCATCGCCAATGCCGGCATTCGATCTGCGTTGGGACATCTCTTTACTTGGAAACTTGCCGTTCTCATTGCCGTGGTAGTGCTGAGCGTTTTGTTCTACCGCCCCTTCTGCAAATGGATTTGCCCACTCGGCGCATTCTATGCGCTCATGAATAGGGTGTCCTTGTTGGGGATTCAGGTTGACGCGTGCAAATGTGTCTCGTGCGGCAAGTGCTCAAAGGTTTGTCAGATGGACGTTGATGTGGTCCGCGCGCCCAATCATGCCGAATGTATCCGGTGCGGAAAGTGCATCGGGGCCTGTCCCGTCGATGCCATCAGCTATCGCTATGGCCTGGATGTGTCGGCGGAAAAGCTTCCCTTGACCGCTGATAAAAAGTAAACAAGCTTCGACAAAACGGAGGAATGACTATGAAGCTTTCTAAGATTGCGGCCCTGTTTATGGTGCCGGTATTGGCCTTGTGCCTTGTGGCATGTTCGGCGCCCGGTGGCAATGCGAGCGAATCTGCGAGCTCCGATCCTAAGATCGCAGAGCTCACTGCGCAGAAGCCGGCCAATGCCGACGAGGCCGCCGAGTTGTATGCGAAGCTCATGCAGAAGGAGAACGAGATCTTTTCGAGTGATAACGCGCTGTGGGAAAAGGTATTCAATGCGGCAAATAAAGACTCGACAATGATTGAGGACGGCAGCAATTACGGCGATTTCCTGCTCAAGACCATCGACGGCGCCAAGGATGAGTTCACGGCGGATGAGCTTAAGACGCTCAAGGCCGGTGCGCAGCAGATCAAGGAAATCGAGGACAAGCTCGAGAGCTTGGAGAAGGAGTTCCCCGGCTGTGGAAGCACGCCGAGCGCAGGCGAGAGCGTCGACGCTTCGACCGCTGGCATGACGGCTGGTGCCAATGCTTCGAGCGAGGCGACGAAGTTCCCCAGCTTTATGGGCAAGGACCTGGACGGCAACGACGTGAGCAGCGACGAGCTGTTCTCTAAGAACAAGGTTACCGTCATGAACTTCTGGTTCACCACTTGCAAGCCGTGCGTGGGTGAGTTGGGCGATCTTGAGAAACTGAATCAGGAGCTTGCCGAGAAGGGCGGCCAGGTCGTGGGCGTCAATTCCTTTACGCTCGATGGCAACAAGGGCGAGATTGCAGATGCCAAGGACGTGCTGAGCAAGAAGGGCGTGACATATAAGAACATCTGGTTCAAGTCGGATAGCGAGGCCGGTAAGTTTACGTCAAATTTGTTCTCGTTCCCGACAACGTATGTCATCGATCAGAATGGCAACATCGTAGGGGATCCAATCGTGGGAGCCATCAGCTCCGCCGAGCAGCGCGCAGCACTCGATAAGCTTATCGACCAGGCGATTGCGAATAGCGAGCAGTAGAAAACGCGTAAAGCATAGCGTGGATCGTGTGTCGCTGTGCAAAGTAGTCCGCTACCTTTCAAGATAAGCTCCACCATTTAGAGGTCCCACTTGGGGCCTCTTTTTTGGACGTCGTCCCGTTCGTTTTTTGATGCGGTTCCCTACATTCCTCACTGGTGTCGGTGAAAAATGGGAATAGAGTAGGACAAACGCGTCGAATACGAACGGCGGAGGAGAGCGGGCAGGGTGCCTGCGCAGGAGAGGTTGCCGTCCATGCTGGAGCTCAAAGGTATTTGCAAAAGGTACGTTACGCAGTCGTTTACGCAGGTGGCGCTCGACAACGTAAGCCTGTCTTTTCGCGATAACGAGTTCGTGGCCATTCTGGGTCCCTCGGGTTCGGGTAAAACTACGATGCTCAACGTTATCGGCGGACTCGATCACTTTGATTCTGGCGACCTGCTCATCGATGGCATTTCGACCAAGGACTTCCGTGATCGCGATTGGGATGCTTATCGCAACAACCGCATCGGCTTTGTGTTCCAGAGCTATAACCTCATTCCGCATCAGACCATCTTGGAAAACGTGGAGCTGGCGCTTACGCTCACAGGTGTGGGGCATGCCGAGCGCCGCCAGCGTGCGCGCGAGGCGCTCGAGGCGGTTGGTCTGGGCGAGCACGTTAACAAGCGCCCGAGCCAGCTATCGGGCGGGCAGATGCAGCGCGTGGCCATTGCCCGCGCCCTGATCAATGACCCTGAGATCGTGCTGGCAGACGAGCCGACCGGCGCCTTGGATTCCGCAACGTCCGTGCAGGTCATGGACTTGCTCAAGGACGTGGCGCGCGACCGCCTGGTCATCATGGTCACGCACAATCCCGAGCTGGCGTACCAGTACGCCACGCGCATCGTCAACCTGGCGGACGGCAAGATTACCGACGATTCCGACCCCTTTGATGTAGCAAAGGCCGCGCGTCGCGAGGCCAAGCCTACGCGCAAAACCTCGATGAGCTTTGTGACGGCGCTGGGGCTTTCTGCCCGAAACCTCATGACCAAAAAGGGCCGCACGGCCATGACGGCCTTTGCGGGCTCGATTGGCATTATCGGTATCGCGGCGATTCTGGCGCTGTCCAACGGCGTAAACGGCTACATCAAAAAGGTCGAGGAGGATACGCTCTCGAGCTACCCGCTCACCATTTCCAAGCAGGATTACGACCTGTCGTCCATGATGGGTGGACAGGGGGCCACGGATGATGACTCGCCTGAAAACGTGGATTTGTCCGACGACAGTGCCGGCGGCAAGGCTAAGGGAACCGATAAGATTCCCGTGGTCACGGCCGTAAAGGATATGTTTGCGAGCGTTAAGTCCAATGACATGACGAGCTTTAAGGCATGGCTCGATGCCGGTGGCGATGGCATCGATAAAGAAGTCAATGCCATCCAGTACGGTTATGGCGTGACGCCGGTTGTCTATCGTGCGGGCAAGGGTGACGAGAAACCCGTTCGGCTGGTGCCCAACGCTATGACTGAGGCAGTGAGCGGCGGCGCGAGTTCGGCGGCGACGGTGAGCATGGAATCCATGGGAACCTCGGTCTTTAACGAGATGATTGACGACCAGAGCTTGCTCGACAGCCAGTACGATGTCGTCGCCGGTCATTGGCCCACGACCGCAAACGAAGCCGTGATGGTGCTTTCGAGCCGCGGTACGGTGGGCGACTATACGCTCTACAGCATCGGTGCGCTGGATATCGATGAGCTCAACGATCTGGTAAACAGTGCCATGACGGCCGACGGTAAGATCGAGACGCCCGAGACCGGCGCCGACTTTACCTATGATGATGCGTTGTCCACGACGTTTAAGGTGCTGTCGCCGGCCGATGCCTATCGCAAAAACGAAGAGACCGGCATGTGGACCGACATGTCTGACGACGCCGACTTTATGGCTGCCAAGGTTGCCGACGGTATTGACGTGCACATTGTGGGCGTGGTGCGACCTAACGAGACAGCCAACGCGAGTGCGTTGTCTCCGGGCATTGCCTATACGCATGCGTTGACCCGCCAGCTTATGGAGCGCGCCGCCAATTCGCAGATTGTCCAAGAGCAGCTTGCCCACCCCGAGACGGATGTCTTTACGGGCAAAACCTTCGACGAACTGCAAGGCGAGGCCAAGCAAGGCGTTGATCTGGGCAGCATGTTCAGTGTGGACGAGGCGGCGCTCAAGAGCGCGTTTTCGTTTGATGCGTCTGCGCTCTCGGGTGCGGCCGGCGACGGCATTGATCTTTCGGGCGTCGATCTGTCGGGCCTGGATATTGATCTTTCGGGCGTTGGCAAGGACATCGACTTTGGTGACATCATGGCCAAAGCGCCGGCTCCAGATTTCTCGGGCATCTTTGACGGCCTGGAACTCACGCCCGAGCAAATGCAGCAGGTGGGAACGCTAGCCAACCAGCTGTTTGAGAGCTTTTTGCAGTCTGATCAGTTTAAGGCGCTGTCACCCGAAGATCTTAAAGACGTGTCAAAGCTCGCTGCCGCATTCTCGACGTATCTTGAGAATGATGCCGCAGCCCAGCAAATCCTGGCCCAGCTCAAGGCGCTCGGCGGCGATGCCCTGGCCGAGCGCCTGCAACAGGCGATGACCGACTATGTGCAAAAGCAGCTGGCTCCGTATCTGCAGCAGGCTATGGATCAGGTGATGAAGTCGATCAGCAATCAGATTGCGGCGACGGTGTCAGCTCAGCTCAAGACAGGCGCGGCAAGGCTCATGGGCCAGGTGGCGACGCAGATGTCTTCGAGTTTTGCCAACCTGGCGAGCGCCATGCACGTGGATGCGAGTGCCTTTGCTCGTGCCATTCATTTCAACATAGACGCCGAGGACCTGAGCTCGCTCATGATGAGCTATGCGAAGGCGTCGAAGCTCACCTACGACAACAATCTGACCACGTTGGGCTATGCGGACGAGGCAGACCCCATCTCGGTCAAGATTTTCCCGCGCGACTTTGAGGCCAAGGAGCGCGTGCTCGATCACATCGACGCGTACAACAAGCAGGTCAAAGCCTCTGGCCACGATGAACAGGCAATCTCATACACCGACTACATGGGCATCATCATGGGCTCGGTGACCGACATCGTGAACACCATCAGCTTGGTGCTCATCGCATTCGTGAGCATCAGTCTGGTCGTGAGCTCCATCATGATCGGCATCATCACCTACATCAGCGTGCTGGAGCGAAAAAAGGAGATTGGCATCCTGCGCGCGATCGGCGCGTCGAAGCGCAACGTGGCCAACGTATTCAATGCCGAGACCTTTATCGAGGGCCTCATCGCTGGCGTCTTTGCCGTTGTCGTTGTGGTGGCCGTGAGCTTTCCGGTTAATGCCTGGGCGCTTGCTGCCAAACAGGTCCCCAATCTGATGAGCCTGCCCGTGCAGGATGCGCTGGTGCTCATCGCGATTTCGGTGCTGCTGACGGTCGTTGCCGGTCTGCTGCCGGCCCGAAGCGCATCCAAAAAAGACCCTGTAGAAGCCCTACGCTCCGAATAATGTGACAAAGGGACAGCCCTTTTGCCACATTGAGTGGCTTGTAAATCGAGGTCTAATACTTTTCCAAGAAGTGAACGAGTCAAAATGGACTCCCGAAGCGCTAACACTTATTGAAGGCGGTTTCCTGCGGTTTTGATTGTTAAATCCTGCGGTTTTGGCGTCAGAAAATGTCGATGCTTCGGGGGTCCAAAAACGGTCGTTCACTTCTCGGCAAAAGTATTAGCCCTCGAGATATAGACGATGTTCGCGAGCGGCAATTAGAGCGTAAGCCTTTAGTTCTTCTTTGCAGAGAGCATGAGCCTAATTTCCGGATGGGTGTACTCGTCGAACCCTTCCTCGGGCTCGGTGTCAAAGGTGTAATACGACTTGATAGATTCGTCCTCCGTCTTGATGTTGATTTCTTCATATAGGGATCCGGCTAAAAATGCTTGTTTAAATTCATCCGACAGGCTGCATGGCGTGAGGAGAGCCGGTGTGGCAACGGAAACGTCCAGCCCATTGAGCGGGGCACAGAGCGTCGCGATATCCTGCTCGGCGCGGGCGAGGTTGTCTGCAAGGCTTGCCTCGGGGTCGATCTGACTGACGTAATCGACGTCCGTGAGCGTGCCGTCTACATCAAAAGAAAGGTAGATATAGGCTGCTTGAGCGCCGAGGTCATTATCGCGTAGATAGCCGATTATGCGGTAGCCGTAGTCGTGATACGACTCGTATGGGTCGTCTGCTGCGACGCGTTCGCACACGGGCTCCAAGGCATCTTGCGCGATGGCGAGCTGCTCGGCGGCTGCAGCCTTTCTTGCCTGAAGCTCGTTATTTCCCTGGACAAACTGCGGGATGTAGACGCCAAGCAGCACAATGACGGGCAACACCGCGAGAGCCATGATCTGCTTCTTGACGCTTGGAATCGTCACGCCGCATGCGTTTGCCATGGCCTCGGCATTGCTCGAGGTTTCGGCTAGCACGTCTGCCGCCGTGGCGACTGCCCCTACGGCGCCGGCGACCTCGGCGGCACCGCCCAGGTTGCGCGCGAGATCGTTATCGCTGTTCTTGAGCAGGCGGCCGGCAGCTTGCGTGGCAAGCACGCCGGCGACCTCCGCGGAACGGTCCTTGTTGGTCTGGGCTACCGCGAGCCTGCTCTGCAGCTCCTTCCACTGTTTGCCCTGCATTCCAAAGCGCGGCGCAAGAGCGCAATAGCAAAAGATGGCGAGTTCGATTACGGTGAGTGCGATGGCGGTATATATGCCCGCGGGTAGGAATTCCTTTTGGTGGAACGCGATATCGTTGACCATTTGGAGCGGCAACATCAACAGGCATGCTACGAACGACATGACGAGTGCGGTCGCTGCGATTTTGGGGTATGTGCAGTACCGCTGGATACGTTTCTTTTCTTGCTCGGTGAGCTGCTGCATGGGGCCTCGACTCTTATCGTTTTTCGGGGGCGATGTGCACACGCTCTTGAGTATAGATGAGTGGAGGATGTCTGTTGTTCATACATAGCGGTCAACAGCGTGCTGTTGGTGATCGTTTGATCGCGAACGTCGTCTTTTGGAGCATGAAGCCGCTGCCGATGCCCACAAACAGCAAATCGAAGGTGAATGGTTTCCCGAGAAGTGAACGACCTAATTTGGACCCCTGAAGCACCCACATTTTTCGACGCTAAAACCGCAGGATTTGAGTGATAAAACCGCAGGAATTGGCCTTCCAAAAGTGTCGATGCATCGAGGGTCCGATTTCACTCGTTCACTTCGCGGAAAACCATTCACCTTCGTTGCATGAGGCGCCGGATGGAAGGGTGATTATCGTCAAGCTGCTGCCTCTGCCTTGTGAATCATCTGGAGCACAAGGCATAATGCATGTAACAAGGGGGCGGTTCCTTTGTCACATCCGTTGATATGAGAGAAGAGTAGATGATTCTTTCGCTTGCCCCTATGGAGGGGATTACCGGGCATGTGTTCCGTCGCGTGCATGCGGAGTGCTTCGGCGCACTCGATTGCTATTACACGCCGTTTTTGCCGCCGCCGCGGGTGGGCAACCGCTTTGGCGGCAAGGCGTTTAAGGAGATCGATCCTGCCAATAACCAGGGGCTTAACGTAGTGCCTCAGCTGATGTCCAAGAACGCGGACGAGTTTGTGTGGGCGGCACAGGTGCTCGCCGACATGGGCTATCGCGAGGTCAATCTCAACCTGGGTTGCCCCTCGGGTACGGTTGTTGCCAAGGGCAAGGGCTCGGGTTTCTTGCGCAATCTCGACGAGCTCGAGGTGTTCTTGAGTGACGTGTGCGAACGTTCGCCGTTGCCGGTGTCGGTAAAAACCAGGCTGGGGCTGGAGAGCGACGACGAATACGAGCGCGTGCTCGATCTGTATTGCCGCATGCCGCTGGCAGAGCTGATCGTACATCCGCGTGTGCAAAAGGATCGCTATACGGGCTCGCCGCGCAAGGAGTTTTACGGTGAGACGCTGGAGCGGGCGCCGTTTCCGGTCGCCTATAACGGCGACATTTTTGATCTTGAGGATATGGATGCGCTGGTGGAGGCCTATCCCGGCACGCGCCATGTGATGCTGGGGCGTGGCTTGCTTGCGAACCCCGCGCTGGCTCGCATGGTCAACGGCGGTCCTGCTGCCACGGCAGCCGAACTGCAGCGTTTCCACGACACGCTGTTTGCGGCCTATGCAGAAGAGATTGGCGGCAACGCGGTCTTTCGCATGAAGGAGTGGTGGTTCTACGCCAAGTGCGCTTTCGACGACCCCGCTACCGTTCACAAGCTCGTGCGTAAGACCAAAAAGGTCGACGAATACCGCGCCGCCGTCGAGCGCGTCTTTCGCGAGCAGCCACTTGCACCCATAGCCCGCTTCCACGGCTAGTTAGACATCGGGGATGTTCTTTAGCGACTAGTCATTTAAGAACGTCCCCGATGACTACCCGCAAAAACTGTACACCTGCATCCAAAGATGTCGAAAAATGTCGACTTTGGATGCTGGTGTATATGTTTGGGTCGGCGGGGGAGTTGAGTCTAGGCAATCATTGCATCGAGCGTGATGAGCTCCCTGAGTCGCTCCGTGCGTGTTTGCCCATGGCGCTTTGCTTTTGCGTCAAACGCATCAAGAACAGACTCACCCACACGTGCCGATAAAACAACGCTTGGCTCATCGGAGATCGACGGCCTTCCCAGCTTAACGGTGCGGCCTTTCGGCCATTCATCTTTTTCGTAAGCTTCCGCGGCTTTCTCTAACTCTCCAGGGGCAAATCCCATCATTTTTTCAAGCTGCTCAGCATTCATAGCGCCTCCTATCGATCGACATAATGTCGAGCGTCGCTTCTCGGATTCTCTTTTTGTATACAATTTTGTAGACAAACATACAAGCAGTTTATCGGGCTAATTAGCTTGTTTTGACCTGCCTGTTCGATAGAAAATGAGCATTGACGGCTTCGATACTCCTTTGCTTTTCAGCTTGGAATTTGGATGCTCATTGAACTTCCGGAGGGGAGCGCTTTATTAAGCTATCGAGATTCTGGGCAGGAGCTCTCACTGGTCTTCGGTAATGGGACCAGCTTAATTCGCGACACAGTGTGTCGCGAATGGGAGTAGTCGTTAGGTGTCCTTCAATGGCTACTCATATAAGAACGTCCAAGTGTCGGATTTTGTCATTTAGTGTCGTTCTCAGCGACTATTCTGGAGAGTCGTGGTCAAAAAAGGGCAAATATGAGTACTGTTGCCATTATGGTTGCATTTATTTTGCTATAAATAGTAGCTCCTGATGAGATTTGTTCCCATTAGGAGCTACTTTTATTGAACATATGAGGAGAAATAACGTCGTCTGCGGACGAGTGGAACGTTGAATAGTTCCTGAAGTGATCAAAATCGCTGCTACTAAACAGGTAGCAGTACTCATATTTGCCCTTTTTTGACCACAGCCCTCTCGGAAACCTTTCCAGAGGCGTCAAACAGCCATAATCCAAAGGTCGCCTCAAACAATTAGCCGGCTAAGAGCGTCCATGGCTACCCAAAAGCTGTACACCAGCATCCAAAGATGTCGGAAAATGTCGACTTTGGATGCTGGTGTACATGCTTAGGCCGTATGGGGTGGGGCCTTGGACGGACGGGATGCGCGTGCTAGAGCAGGTTCTTCTGTACCCATGCGATGATGTAGCTCGACTCGTAGAGCGGTTTTCCGTCGATAAACAGGCAGGGAACCTGGCGCTTTCCGCCGACGGCGATGAGCGTCTGCTCGGCTTCGGGGTCGGTCGAGATATTGCGCTCGGGAATGGTCACGCCGTTATCGGCCAAAAAGCGCTTGACCTTTATGCAATACGGGCAGCCGGTCATAACGAATAGCGCGAGCTCATGATTAGTAGCCATAGGTCTCCAATCGGTTGCAGTTTTGATTGAAATACCCAAAGCCGCCGCGGTCTATGCGCGGACCAGTGACGACTCGATGGCCTGGACCAGAAACGCCGTGGCTCCGGTGCCGCAGGGCTTGTCGTAGTAGTCAACAAAGCGCTGGTCGGCCAGATAGCCGTGGGCGAGGCCCAGGTATGCTTCGTCTTGGGGCTCGTGTCCCCAGTTAAGGCCAATCCATCGACGGTGCATCGTGACAAGCTTGCGGGCCTCGTTGCTCTCTGGGTCGCCAATGCCCATGGCAATCGAGAGCTGGCCCAGAATAGCGCGTTCAAGTTCCTTCATGTCGTTCCATGTCTCGGGGTCCATGTCCAGCAGCGCTTCGTTTGCCGCGTCGATGGTCTCGTCGCCATAGCGCGCCCGTGCCTCGGCGCCGTAGCGCTCTTCGTTTTCCTGCACGGAGCGCCAGCGCTCCAGTTGCGGCAGGACGGCGCCCATGAGCGAGACGGCTTCGTCGAGCGACATGCCGGTGTTTTGCGCCAGGCGCGGGGCACAGTCCTCGATCATTGCCTCCATCGTGGTGTCGTAGGCGTACTGGCCGTGGTCGTAGCACCACTTGCAGTAATGATCGGTCGCGGCGCCCGTGGCATCGGTGCCGCAGTCGCCGGGCGTGAGTATCATGCCGCAGCTCTGGCAATAGTGCTCGGGCATTTCGAGCAGGTGAGACAGGGGCTCGCCGGTCACGGCGGCAATGAGCTTCATCATGTCGATGCCCGGTGTGACCTCGCCGCGTTCCCAACGGCTGACGGCTTGGCGTGTGACGAAGAGCTTAGCGGCGAGCTGCTCCTGGGTAAGGTGATGGGCGCGACGAACGGCGATGAGCTTTTCTGTAAAGGCCATAACGGCTCCTTTCTGCTGGTTGATGGCTTAAGCATACGCGGCGGCAGGCGCCCTTCCAAGCAACCGTTGGTTGCACGACGGGGGACCGCGGCGAAGAATTGCGCGCTGCGCCCCACGCCTTCATGCCGTACAATGGCCGGCATGGAACCTATTGCACACATACATACCGATCTGCCGCAGAAGTTCGGCATTCCGCGCAACAGCTTTTTGGCGCCTCATCTGCAGGGACACATCGTCTTTGAGCCGGAATTTGCCTCCAATGCAGCGGTTGAGGGCCTGGACTCCTTCTCTCACCTATGGCTGTTGTGGCGCTTCGAAAACGGAACGCCCGGCGGCACGGCAAACGACATAGCTGCCGATGCCAAGTCGCAGGACAGGTCTGGCACCAACGTCAAGTGGTCGAAAACCGTGCGCCCGCCGCGTCTGGGTGGAGCCGAGCGCGTGGGCGTGTTTGCCACGCGCAGTCCGTTTCGCCCTAATCCCATTGGGCTTACCTGCGTCAAGCTCGATCGCGTCGAGCTCACCGACAATGGCCCCATCATTCATGTGCTGGGGGCCGACCTGCGTGACGGCACACCCATCTACGACATTAAGCCCTACATTCCATTTGCCGACTGTCACCCGGATGCGACCGGCGGCTGGATTGAGGACGCTCCGTGGCAAGAGCTCGACGTCGAGTTCCCGCAGGCGCTGCAGGATATGGTCCCGCCCGCAAAGCTCCCCGGCTTGGTCGAGGTCCTTTGCCAAGATCCGCGCCGCGCGGGCAGCAAGCACGAGCCAAACCGCGTTTACCACTTAGCTTATGCTGGGCTCGACATATCTTTTACGGTCGATAAAACCCAGCTAACCGTAGTCGCCGTCAACGACGCGCAAGACTAACCAGCCATTCGTCTGAACCCGTCAAATTAAGCGCCAAACCCCATGTCAAAATCGCCCATGCTGGTGGACAATAACGCCTACCAAAATAGTCCGCTTTGCATGGGAGCTCAGCATGAAATACGACTTTAGCTCGCTTATCGACCGCCACGGCATGGATGCCATCGCCGTTGACTCTTGGGGCGAGATCCCCGGTATGGCTCCGAACGCACCCGACGAGGGCTTCGACCGCATTCCCATGTGGGTGGCCGACATGAACTTCGCCACGGTGCCCACGGTTCAGGAGTACATCATCAAGCGCGCTCAGCACCCCATGTTTGGCTACTTCAATCCGCGTCCCGAGTACTTCGACCGCATCATCGAATGGCAGAGCCGTCGCAACGGCGTTGAGGACTTGGCGCCGGAGCATATCGGCTACGAAAACGGCGTGCTGGGCGGTGTCGTGTCGACGCTACGCGCGTATGTCCAGCCAGGTGATGCGGTGCTAGTCCACAGCCCTACCTACATCGGCTTTACCAAGTCCATCGAGGCCGCGGGCTATCGTATTGTCCACAGCCCGCTTAAGCTCGACGACCAGGGCGTGTGGCGCATGGACTTTGAGGACATGGAGCGCAAGCTCGCCCAAAACTACATCCATGCCGCGGTGTTCTGCTCGCCGCACAATCCCTGCGGCCGCGTATGGGAGCGCGACGAGATCGAGCGCGCCATGGACATCTATCGCCAGCACGATTGCGTGGTGATCTCGGACGAGATTTGGTCCGATATCATCCTGCCGGGACACAAGCACATCCCGACGCAGTCGGTGAGCGAGGATGCTCGCATGCGCACGGTTGCCCTCTACGCGCCCAGCAAGACGTTCAACCTGGCGGGCCTGGTCGGCAGCTACCACATCATCTACAACGAGACGCTGCGCGACCGCGTGTGCGCCGTGTCCAACAAGACCCACTACAACGAGATGAACGTCCTCTCCATGCATGCGCTTATCGGTGCCTACCAGCCGCAGGGCTATGAGTGGGTTGATGAGCTCAACCAGGTGCTTGCCGGCAATATCGAGTACTTCTGCACGTATGCAGAAAAGCACTGGAAGGGCGTCGCGTTTTCGCGTCCGCAGGGCACGTACATGGTGTTTCTGGACTGCACCGAGTGGTGTCGCGAGCATGGCCGCGATATTCAGTGGTTGCTCGACGAGGGGGCGCGCGTGGGCGTGGGGTATCAGGACGGCCGCCCGTTCCACGGGCCCTGCCACATTCGCGTGAATCTGGCGCTGCCGCTTTCGCGCGTGAGGGAAGCG
>JAXJCX010000069.1:0-23063 GCA_036302225.1 Collinsella sp. | reverse complement strand
GCAACTTCTCAGCAAAACGCCGCGATGTCTGCGTCCTGCGGTATCCTTGAGCCACTTGCACCTGCAGCACCAAGGAGCCGCCATGCGCACCGAGCTCGATGTCCCCTTTTCGCACAAAGAAGAAGCCAAGGCGCTGGGCGCTAAATGGGACCGGACCAAGAAGATCTGGTATGTACCCAGCGGCGTCAACCCCGAGCCCTTTGCCGAGTGGCTGCCCGGTGTTGACCGATCCGACCCCTCAGCGCCGTATATATATCTAGTACTGGGCAAGCGCGAGTGCTGGAAATGTCACAAAGAGACCTCGGTCGCGGCCTTCGGCATTCCCTATCGAGCCGATAACGACGAGAGCATCGCCATCGCGCACGCGCTCAACGAAGCTGGGCACATTGCCATCGACACGGCCAACGCCAACGCACTCGCCATCGTGCCCGCTCTTGGCTGCGTGCCGGGCGAGATCCGCGACTACCTTCATAAGCGCTGCGGCTACAAGCCCGTAGGCGCGCGAGCCTCCAAAGCCCCGTCGCTCGGCAACACGTGCACCAGTTGCGACGCGCTGCAAGGCAGTCGCTATCTGTTCGAGGAGCCCTCGTCCCCGTTTGCCCTCACTGCCATCAACAAGCTGCCGGCACTGGAGTTTATACGCGTCGAAGTTGCCGGCGTCTTTGGCGTCCCGGCCACGCGTACCAATTTTGACCAGGCGCTCTTTACCTGGGCACGCGACCACCACGCCGAGTTCCACAAGACCCTGTTCGAGGGAATCTACCTGTAGGGCAAGGCTCGAAAATCGAGTCCAGATATCCTCGAAAATCGAGTATGCACAGGTAGTTGAATTGCCGACTCGAAGGCTACAACCCCAGGATGTGCTCTAGATAGCCTTTGTTAAACCAGAACGATTGCCTGGTCATCCAACGTCCATCGGGCAACTCGTAGGCGTTCCTCGCAATGTCGCCGATTTCGGTTCCGTCGGCGAATCTGTACGCAGCTTTTGAGGTATGCGGGCGAACGTGGACAATCGGGTTGTCCGCCATACCGGGCAGATTGTTGGTCACCTTGAGCTTTCCACTCGCGTCCCGATACGGACTGAGCTTAACGCCCTCACGAATTACCTTGCGAGTCTCATCCCAGCAGGCCTTTGCGGGGCCCTCGATTTCGTTTGCCGGCATTGCCCAGAATAGGCAGCGGTCAAGACGCCACTCCCCCTCGTGGTCCTCACGGAACACGACAAAGAAGAAACGGTTGGTCTCAAGGCGCGCACGGAAGGATGACGTTTCCCAATCCTCATTGATTAGCTGCTTAAACTCAAACGGAGGGAAAGACATTGCCTGCTCGATGTGTCCCCTCTTATTAACGCGACAAACGCGGACGTTAATCCCAGCCTTAACGAACTCCTCGGCAGCATTGCTTTTAATTCCGAGCATTCGATAAACGAGTGTCGTCCATTGCGCCTTGTTTCCCGTGTATTCCAGGCCGTACTGCTCTGCAATCTGGCAATCGGTTTCACCATAGTGGCGCTCGATAAGCGCAGTAACGTAGCTTTCGAAATCAATGGACTTGTCGCCGGCCTGGACGATACTCTCGCCAATGCGCGGAGCACCGAGAACATAGGTATGAAGCACATAGTCCATGTACGAGCGCTTGAGTGAGAAGGCACGACGCTTCGCGCGACGGTGCTCGATCTCGCCCGTATCGGTGTTGAAGTACTCGTAATACTGGTCAACCCACATCGTCGCTTCGGTTGCGCCCTTTGTGCAGGCGCCCAAGTAGGTGGTCATGCCCTCCGACAGCTCGTCCGCGCGACCATCCTGAATGTACGAAATGATCTTCTCGTAGTCGGCGCGAATGATCTTCATATCCTCTTCGGGCAGACGAACCATGACTGCACGCTCAATGCGCTGGTCGTATTTGTCGATGGAGCGGTCACGGCCGTAGTAGATCAGCAGGATATTGCTGAGCTTGGTCTTGAGATGCGAGCTGTCGTAGTCGAGCGAAACGGGACGGTCGTAGGGAATCATCGTCAAGACAAGACGCTCGCCGGCAGACTTGCGACCATCCTTGAGCACGTCGAAGCATGTTGCCTTGAGTTCCACACCCGCCTCGGGAAAGTCCGGCCGATCGTCGCTGTTGGCTTTGTAGCCAAAGTAACGCTCCTCGATCAGGGTTCCCATACCGCCCTTGTACTTCTTAGACCCAAAGTCCTTGGGCGCACTCTCCCCCTCCGGCGCAATGCCAAGCTCGAGAATATCGCGAAACGTCATCCCGTCGAGATTGGCAGCATACCGCTCAATGCTTGAGGGGTCAGAAAAATCAGTATCGTCAAGCATGCGCTTGAAATCGAGGTGCTTCTTGGACATGGCAAATCCTCTCGAAATAAGACATGATCTAACACGTATGCTACTGTAAATTCGGGTTATACCGTGAAGATCCCCTAAGGGATCTTCCATTTGCAACCCGATTTCTGTACCCTTGATCTTTGCATTTGCAGCGATTTGGGGGAGTGAGTATGTCAGAGGTCAAAATCGCCGAGCTTTTTGCTGGCGTCGGCGGATTTCGTTTGGGCCTCGAAGGCTACGCTGACCCTCGTTATCCAGATTTCTACATGAAGCCCGCCGGACCCTTTCGCACCATTTGGGCCAATCAGTGGGAACCACCCGGAACCAAGGCTCGTCAGTTCGCGGCACGCTGCTATATGGACCGCTTTGGCGAGGATTCCGTAGTCAACGAAGATATCAATAAAGTCCTGGAACAGGCTGAAGCCGGAGAGGTTGAAATCCCCGACGTCCAGATGGTCGTCGGCGGCTTCCCTTGCCAAGATTACTCCGTCGCTCGCCCGCTTAACCAGGCACATGGCATCGAGGGCAAGAAGGGTGTCCTTTGGTGGGACATCTACCACTTCCTCGAGATGAAGAAGCCGCGCTTCGGTCTCTTTGAGAATGTCGATCGTCTGCTCAAGTCGCCCGCGTCTCAGCGCGGTCGCGACTTCGCCATCATCCTAAGCTGCCTTGCCGACCTCGATTACACGGTCGAATGGCGCGTGGTCAACTCCGCGGAATATGGTTTTCCCCAGCGCCGCAAGCGCGTTTATATCTTCTGCGAGAAGAACGCCGGCAAGGTCGATCTCGTTGACCGCATGCACAACGGTGTCATGGCGAAGGCCTTCCCCGCCATCTACCCTGACGAAATGGCCGAGCTCGATGTCCTGCCTGATCCTTACGAGAACTCGACTCGTTTTGGCGTTGGTCAAAAGACATCTCAGTTCAAGAATGCCGGTGTCATGCAGGGCTGCCATGTTTTGACCTGCGACTTCGTTGAGGATTATCACGGCGAGCGCCGTGTGCTTGGCGATGTACTTGTTAATGAGGAGTATGTTCCGGAGCAGTTCTACATCTCCGACGAGAAGCTTCCCGACTGGCGCTACCTCAAGGGCAGCAAGCGCGAAGAACGCACCAACAAAAAGACGGGCTTTACGTACACGTATTCCGAGGGTGCCATGAGTTTCCCGGATGCCACCGACAAACCGAGCCGCACCATCCTCACGGGCGAAGGCGGCACGGGCGCCAGCCGATTTAAGCATGTTATCGAGTGCCCCGACGGCCGTTTCCGCCGCCTCGTTCCCGACGAGCTCGATCAGCTCCAAGGATTCCCCAAGGGCTGGACGGATACTGGTATGACCGACGGCCATCGAGCTTTCTGCATGGGCAACGCGCTCGTCACCGGCGTGCCCCATCGCATTGGCGAAGCTATGGTCGAAGTGTACGGCCTCTAAGGCAAGCAATCCGGAGCCGGCAGTCACGCTGTCGACTCCATTTTTCCACCCCACTCCCCTGTATACTGATGTAGCACGTGTTTCATCCGGGCTTGTTGGGCCGGATTGTTCATGGGAGGGTCTTATGGCTGCTTCGAATCCGCCTAAGGGAAGCGTTTCTTCTTCGTCCATCAAGCCGGTTACGCGCAAGGCCGTGCGTTGCCAGCGCGAGGTCGCTTGGCTTGTCACGCAGGCGGCGGGCAGGCTTGTGGCGACCACTCAGGACGTCAATGCGCCTACGCCGAGCTTTGTGTTAGCGGCGGCGCTGGATTTTGTGCGCCAATTGGAGCTTGCCGCGCAGGATGCCAACGGCCACCTCGACTACCAGAACGTTATGGCGCCCGACCTGCAAACGTTCTGTCACATGGCCAAGTTGCCTGCCGCGCCCAATGCGCTTTCGGACGCAGGCTACATGTTTACGCTCTCGGGCGCGGACCTTATCCGCGACATCTATGCATACTGCAGCGAGCTCGCCGAGCGCCACGTCTTTGACGCGGCAGAAGTCAAACCGGGAAATGTCATCAAGCTGGTTCTCAGGCTGTTCCTGATAGACGGGTTCGGGGCCATGCCGGCGTAAGCCGAGTCTTTAGCATCACCGTCGACTGGGCAACAACCGCTTTACCTTAATGGACGCCAATCGAGGGTCGATTATTGGGTCGCCTCGTCCACTAACGCATCTATCCCACGCGCTCCGACAGTCGATACTTGCGGTTACGGCTCGTCGCCGCGGCCGTAGGCTCTAGCTTGCCCTGCGCGATAAGCGCATTGACGCGCGCCCTAACCTGGGAGACGGTGAGTCCCGTGCATTCTGCCAGTTCACGTGTTCCCAGTTCGCCGTTGCGCTTGAGTGCCGCCACAATTAAGTCCCCGCCATGATCGATTTGCTCAACCTTCGCTCGGTAGAGGACAACCTTAAACCGGTCGAAACCCGGGCAAAACAATGGCTCGGCCAGACCTTGCGCACGCATGGCATCTAGCATCATTGGAATGCCCGACCCGTTGCCTTCGGCAGGAGAGCCCGCACCGTCGGGCAATGGGACAAGCGACATGAGCTTCACAAGCGTAGCATTGCGACATCGGGAGCTGCCGTCAAACAGGTTCTCGCGAGTCTTTCCTCCGTATAGGCCGCCGGGGTTCGTCACCTCGATACGGTCATCAAAGACGTCAACAGCGATCGACTGCCCACAGAACCGATCTCCGTATTCTCGGTGGATTACGGCGTTGGCGATTGCCTCGCGCAGGACCTCCTCGGGAATCTCCAGCGAGTCGACACGCGAGACGCCTTGGATCATCGAGGTTCGCCGCAAATTCTTGGCGACTGCCGCGACGGCATCCGAGACCATTTCGCCCAACGTCCCCTCGCAGATCGTACGGTCCATGAACCTCAACGACCCCGCCGCGCCCTTCTGCGTTCCGGCATAGACCGCCACATCGATAAAGAGCTTGGGATAGAACTGCTGAGGATAGGCACCCGCAGCCAGGAGCCCGGCCTTAGTCACGTTGCCCTGGGAGTCGAGGAAATTCAGGCGCTCCAGCTTCGTTTTCTTGTCCGGCGCGCCGCGCATTGCCCGGGGTGTCAGCGAGAAAGCACGCTCTATCGTGCGGTCGACCAGGGCCTCGTCAAGATCGCCTGCGACCGCGCCGGGCACCGCATCGCGATCACTGGGGCTCGTCCGCTCGTATGACGACAGCGCCAAAACCTCGGTCGATGAAAGTGGCACGTCTTTGTCATCGATGCGCTTGTAGCTGCCGCCCTGGGCGCCGCGCTCTATTACATAGCAGGGCTTGCTCGACGGGTCGAGCTCCTCAATCGTGATAACGAGAACTACGGTGCCCCGAAGCTCCACGCGCTCAATAGTGTATTTGGGCGGATTGGCCAGTTTTCCGCGGCCGCCGGCATCACCCATGCCCGCTACGAATTGGTTGAGCACCTTCTCGGTCTCAAAGTTCTCAACCGGGACAAAGCCCGCGCGCTCGCTCACGCCGAGCACGATAATGCCGCCGGCAGTGTTTGCGAAAGCGCTGACCGTTTCCCATACGTCGCGGGAAAGCGTCGTGGCGCTCTCCTTGACCTCGATGTTAAGATCGTCCGAGCCCATGCGCCTTAAAGACTCGAGCAGACCGGTCAGCTCGTTTTCGTTCATCTGCACGTCCTTTCGCTCAGTCCGGCGGAGAATGCCGCGAATAGATTTCCTTCATCTCTCAGTTATCTCTCGTAATTATCTCTCATCTTACTGCTATCTCTCATATAAGAGATGAGTGAGAGATGGAAGATAAGATGTCTACCATCTGTTTCATTTAAACATGTTCTTGCTGGTAGAACAATCGGTATTGAGACAATACCATGATTGTTTGTCTTTTTGCTGCTCAGTTATCTCTCATATTTATCTCTCATCTTTCTGTTATCTCTTATATTAGAGATGAGTGAGAAATGAGAAATGCATGAGTGATGGACGGTCAGGAATCGAGAGTGGATTTCCGGACGGTTTTTTGGCGTTTTGGGGCTGTTTCCGTCCGAAAATCCACTCTCGTTCAATTTGCGTCCGAATTTCCACGCTCGTGTGTCCGAAAATCCACGCTCGTGCGGCAGATTGGTCGAGGGTCCCATATGGGTATACTCTCGGGGATTCGACTCGATTCGCCCCCGCTGGGGCGTCAAAGGAGACTGCATATGCCCACCACCTCAACCGACCCGCGCGCTGCTGCTGCCGCGCTGCTGGTACCCGGCACTACCTGCCACGGCTTTGCCGTCGAGCGTTGCGAGACCGTGCCCGAGCTCGACTCGGACGCCTACGTGCTGCGCCACACTGCCTCGGGCGCTCGCCTGCTGTACCTGGCGTGCGACGACGAAAACAAGGCCTTTGCCATTGGCTTTAAGACGCCGCCGGCCGATTCCACCGGCGTGTTCCATATTCTTGAGCACTCGGTGCTGTGCGGATCGGCCAAGTTCCCCGTCAAGGAGCCGTTTGTCGACCTGATCAAGAGCTCCATGCAGACGTTCCTCAACGCCATGACCTACCCCGACAAGACCATCTACCCCGTTGCCACCACCAACGAGCAGGATCTGTACAACCTGATGGACGTGTACCTGGACGCCGTGTTCAACCCGGCCATCTATACCAAGCCGACCATTTTTGAGCAGGAGGGCTGGCACTACGAGCTGGACCTGCCGGAGGGCGCCGAGGGCGAGGGAGACGGCAGCTCCGCGAGCCTGCGCGAGGGCACGCTGCGCTATAACGGCGTGGTGTTCAACGAGATGAAGGGCGCGCTGTCCGACCCCATGAGTGTGCTGGACGACGCCGTCAACGCCGCGCTCTATCCCGACACCGCCTATGCGCACGAGAGCGGTGGCGACCCGCGCGCGATTCCCGCGCTCACCTACGAGCAGTTCCTGGACACGCACGCGCGCCACTACAATCCTTCCAACTCCTACATCACGCTCTACGGCGACCTGGACGTGGACCGCGCGCTGGCCTTTTTGGACGAGCGCTATCTGTCGCAGCCGAGTGCCGCGAGCCGCCGCATGGACGCAGCCGTTGCCGCCGGCGAGGACCCGTCCGCGCTGGCGCCCAATCCGCTGGGCGTGCAGGCGCCTGTAACCTGCGAGTATAAGCGCGTCGAGATGGCCACCACGCCCGAGAACGCCCTGGTGGGCCTGGGCCTGGTGCTGGGCAGCGCGCTCGACCGCAAGCGCACGATCGCAGCAGATATCCTGTTCGAGGCGCTGCTGGGCTCCAACGAAGCGCCGGTTAAGAAGGCCATTCTGGCCGCCGGCCTGGGCGGCAACGTGGTGAGCTACACCGCGGCCGAAAGCCTGCAGCCCTACGAACTCATCATGCTGCAAAACGCGCAGCCCGGCGTGGCGCGCGAGCTGCGCCGCGTGTTCCAGGACGCCTGCCGCGACCTGTGCGAACATGGCGTTCCGCGCGAGCGCCTGGAAGCCATCATCAGCAGCAACGAGTACGACCTGCGCCAGCGCGACTATGGCATCGCCGACGGCGTGGCCATTGCGTGCGACGCGCTGAGCACGTGGCTCTACGATGACGACGCCGCGACGCTGGCGCTCAAGTACGGCCCGGTGTACGAGGAGCTGCGTGGCGAGCTGGACGGCAGCTATTTTGAGGACCTGCTGCGCGAGCTCGTGCTGGAAAACGACCACATGGCGCTGGTCGAGCTGGTTCCGGTAGACGCTGCCGAGGGTGCGGAGGGTGCCGAGGCCGCCGAGCTGGCTGCCAAGCGCGACGCCATGACCGATGCCGAGCTGGCGGACGTGGTCGAGCGCACGGCCGCACTACGTGCCGCGCAGGAGGCCGAGGACACGCTCGAGGCCAAGGCCACGCTGCCGCGCCTGCGCGTGTCCGACATTGGCGAGGCGCGCCCCGAGCCGCCGCTCGTCGTGGACACGACCGCGCCCATCCCCTGCCTGCGCCACGGCATCCCCACCAACCGCCTGGCCTACGCCATGCAGTACTTCGACCTGAGCTGCGTCGCATTTGAGGACCTGCCCTATGTAACGCTGCTCTGCCGTCTGCTCAAACAGCTGCCCACGAGCGAGCACTCGGCCGAGGAACTCGACAACTTGCTTGCCGGCAAGCTGGGCTTTTTGAGCTTTACGACCGAGGTCATGACGCAGCCCGACGTGGACGGCGTGCGCCCCTACCTGCTGGTGAGCGCCGGCGCCTTGTCCGAAAAGATCGACGCGCTGGCGAGCCTGCCGCGCGAGGTGTGGTCGAGCACGCTGTTGCTCGACGCCGACGCCGACCGCGTTCGCGACGTGCTCACGCAAATTCGCATTGGGCTTGAGCAGGGCTTTATCAACAACGGCCACTCGGCGGCGCTCGGTCGCGCGATGAGCTACAGCTCACCTTCGGCCGTGGTGCGCGAGCAGCTTTCGGGCGTGGACTTCTACCTGTTCCTGCGCGATCTGCTCGAGCACTTTGACGAGCGCCTGGACGGTCTGCGCGCCAAGCTTGCCGCGCTGGCAGACCGCATCTTTGTGGCCGATGGCTGCATGGCGAGCTTCACCGGCAGCGATGAAGACTTTGACGCGTACTGGGATGCCGCGGGCAACCTGGGGCTTGGCGCGGGCGACGGCGCTGCCAGCGACACGCTCGTGGTGCCGGAGCCGCGCGACCGTCACGAGGCTTTCGTCATTCCCAGCGACATCTGCTTTGCGGCAAGCGCGTGCGATCCGCGTCGCCTGGGCATCGACGTGACGGGCGCCTGGGCCGTGGCTGCCAACGCGCTCTCCTACGACTACCTGTGGAACGAGATCCGCGTGAAGGGCGGTGCGTACGGCTGCGGATTTCGCGCGGCCGGTGAGCGTCAGACGGCGTTCTACACCTACCGCGACCCAGCAATCGACCCCTCGATTGAGCGTGTGGCGCGGGCGGGCGAATGGCTCGCCAGCTTTGAGCCCGACGAGGCCGCCTTTGAGGGCTTTATCGTGAGCTGCGTGAGCGGCATGGACGCGCCGGTGAAGCCGTACGCGCTCACCAAGCGCCGCAACACGACCTACCTGGCCGGGCTCGATCCGCACGCCCGCGAAGCGCGACGCGCCCAGATGCTCGCCGCCACGCCCGGTAAGCTGCGCTCGCTCGGCGCCGACGTGACGCGCATCGCAGCCGCGTCACCCACCTGCGTCTTTGGCGGCCGAGACGTCATTGCCAAGAGCAACGCCGGCTTTAACGTCGTCGACCTGCTGGCCTAGCCACAGTCAAGCAAAACCACCACAAAGGGGACAGGCACCTTTGTGGTGGTTTGCGAGTGGGCTGCTATTTGATAAACGGGTTCAGCCTGGCCCCTAACGGATCGAGCTTGTACATCCTTGCAAAGCACTCACGACCATAATCGGAGTCATTGTTCCAGCTACCCTGGTCAACGTCGTACTCTGCATCCAGACGAATCCACTCCTCCGGTTTGTTCTTCTCGTGCTTGTTGCAGAAGTAGCGCTGGTACTCGACCTCGTGCTCAAACTCAAACTCGGCATCCGAACCGCGGCCGGCATACTCGTCGACCGACGTCAGATTGCCGTGCTCGTCGTAATAGAACTCCGCATAGCCGCCGCGCTCGGAATCGATCCTGTCGAGCTTTCCGTCGCTGTACGAATAATCCACCGCTGCGTACGAGTTCAGCGAGCCGTAGTCGTTGCCGTGCGAGTCATATGCCACAGGCGAGATACGCGAAATGTTGCCGTCCTTGTCATACTCGTAGCCCGCGGTGATCGTCCACCTGGTGCCCACAGTGTCGCCCTGACAGTCCAGCGTAAAGGACGTCACGCGATCCTTGTCGTATCCGTACGAATACACGACCGTCCGAGGATTGGCCGGGCTGATATCGGTGTTGGTCACCATGTTGCCGTCCTGGTAGACATACGTACTCGCGCTCTCACCGTAACCCGCATGGGTCGTCTTGTTGATCAGGTTTCCGTCCGCGTCGTAGGTAAACGTCGTGGTGCTCGACGAATCGCTAATGTCGGCATCGCAGTCGATGCGCGTGACGTTTCCGTTGGCGTCGTACGTAAACGTGTTGACGTTCACGTAACCGCCCGCCAGATCTTCCTCAATCTCCGAGATACGATGCGACTCATCGTGCTCGACACTGTAGCTTACGCCGCCACCTTGCTTGACGGCAGACGTGAAGCCCGTGACGTAGCCGTTTTCATCGCGCTCGATCTCGTAGATATCACCGTACTGGTCCGATTTATCGGTGCCTTCATAGGACACCGGCAGCCACAGCTCGTCGAGCTGCGTGTCCTTAATGCCGCTAACCTTCGTATCCTGCGGCAGTTCCAACGTGGCGAGCTTCTTTTTGCCCGAAAGATCAACGCTTTTGAGCTCCCCGGCATTTGAAAGGTCGAGCTTCTCGATGTTGTCGCAACCGTCCAGGTTAACGGCGGTGACGTTGCTCGCCGAGTTAAGCTCGACGGTTTTAAGGTCGCCGCAGCCCGAAAGGTCCAGGTTGACGAGTTTATCCCCACCGTATTCCACACTGGTAACGTCGGGGAACACCTTGCCCAGGCCCTGCGTTGACGTAACGCCGTCCAGCTCGACCGACGTCACCGCCTTGGCTTCGTCGCGTGAGATGCGGCCGTCACCGTTCGTGTCGTACTTGGTCGAGACAAGCGCACGCATGCCGCTGTCCGGAAAGATTTTCTCGTCGATAGGCGTGGTCGCGATCTGCGTAAAGTAGAACAGCGCACCGCCGCCGGTGCCCGCCGCCACGGCAAGCACCGCGGCAAGGGCGATGAGGGGCTTCTTGGAACGCTTGCGCCGCACGGGCTGCTGCACGGGCACGTATTGCCCAGGAGCGGGCGCGGCAGGCTGGGGTTGCTGCATGGCCGCGACCTGGTCGGGTGCTACGGGCGCGCCGCAGACGGGACAAAAGAGGGCGTCGTCGACAAGCGGCGTGCCACACGAGCGACAAAACATGGCGGGCTCCTTTCGGTTCATTCCTTCCACCATGAAGGTAAACCCAAAAATGCAGCCCTTGTTGCGCAACATTCAGCCCAAACCACCGCAAAAGGAACGGGCACCTTTGTGGCGATTTGGGGTGAATCCGTCGCGTTTGCCCAGATAAAAGCTGCCAAAATAAACCTGTCCCTTTTTGGTAGGTTTGGGAGAGAAGGTTGAGATGGATAAGGCTGAGTTGCGACGGGCGGTGATTGCTCGGCGCGATGCTATTGATTTGGATGTCCGGGCAGCGAAGTCTGCTGTTGTATGCGCGCGGCTTGTTGAGCTGATGGAGTCCAGCGGCACTGCGGGCCAACGCACCGTTGCCGTCTATGCCGCGATGGGTTCCGAGGTCGACCCAGCCGCGTTTGCCGCCGCGGCCGTCGCGCGTGGCTGGCGCGTGGCCTATCCGTGCATGCTCTCGGCAACAGACGCCATGGCTTGTGGCCAGCGCATGTGCATGCGGGCAGTCTCTGCTTGCAATGCGTCCGAGGCCCCGTTTATCGCCCACCCTACGCGGGCCTTCGCAGCCACGGACGTCGACAGCGTCCGCTTCCCCATCGTGCCCGCCGCCGAGCTCGACATGGTTGTCGTGCCACTCGTGGCTTTCGGCCGCACCGACGCGCGCCTGGGCTACGGCGGAGGCTGCTACGACCGCTACCTGCCCACAGTTGCACCTGAATGCCAAATCGTCGGCATCGCCTTTGACGAACAGCACGTCGACCACGTTCCCACCGACGCCCACGATCTGCCACTGCCCAACATCGTCAGCGCCTAGCCGCCGCTGTATCGCACCCGCAAGATGAGCGTGGAAAATCTCCCACTTTGAGCCCCCTTACGAGCCAAAAACGGGAGATTATCCACACTCATTCAGCAAGCGTCCGAAAATCCACGCTCGTCCGTCCGATTTTCCACGCTTGTGCAGCCAAACGCCCTGCAACTGCCTCAGCACGCACGCGGCACGCCGGCGACCTTGAGCTTGCGATCGAGCTTTGTCGGATCCCTTAGATCATCCCAGCACAAGCGCACAATCTTGCAGTTATCAAGCAGCGAAAGTCTCGACTCGCGCTGGCGCTCATCGAACTGCGCCTTCGCGAGCTTGCCCTCCTCCGCCGCCTTCTCGCTTTTAACGAATCCGTCGAACTCCCCGATAATCAGCCGGTCGCCCACGCGCCACAAGTAGTCGACGCGATACGGTCGTCCCGGCTCAACCGGGTCGAACAGCTCAACTTGCAGCTCCGGCGTCTGCCAACCGCGCTCGATCATCAGGGCACGCGCCTTGGACTCGCCGCCACTTTCCGACAGCCCATCGGCACATCGTGCAACCCTGCGCGCCGTCACAACGCCGCGACGATTCAGACCAAGCTTGTCGACAGTCTCAACGAGATGCTCCTTCGACAAAAGTTGCTCATGGAGCGCCGAATCCGCGATGATCAGTCCCTCGACAAACGATGCATCGACCAAGCAATCCGTAATCGTTTGATTGATATCGGTTACGGCGATATCCATCTGGGTGGCCCGTGTTTGACGAGCATAGCGATGACGAATGACCTGAGAGCCCGGCGTCGTCGATTGGGCTGGCATCGCGGCGATATGGATGTGCGTCAAATTGGCATGCGAAACCGAAAGGCCATAGATAACAGCCGCCGTATAGGAGCAAAATGTCCAGTCGGGGTGCTTTTGCGCAAGCGCCCGCACCCGATGCAGATAACGCTGCCGAAACTTGAGCTCGGACCAGTATTCCGGACGCGCATACAGCCCCGGCATGACCGCTTCGAGACTTCCCGCCTCCGCCCGCCGCTCAATCTGCTTTGCCTCCGCCGCCGTGCGCGCGTACACGCAGCTCATCTGCTGTTCGCATGCTTTAATGTGACTTGCAAGCCTTTGATTCGCCGTCATGTTTCCCATGTCGCCTCCCAAATCTTGGAACGGCGCAAACGTACCAGACGGTTTCATGCGAAGTCTGACCAAATACCGTCCAGGCGCTGACCAAATGCTTGACGGTTTTGGACGTTTTAGGCTGATGTCTTATATCTGCAGGTAGGGCGGTTGTCGAGAGGTCCCTGTCTCCACATTTTGAGGCCTTGGTCCATCGGATTATCAGAAAGAAAAACCCGTCGAGATTCAAGACTACGCCAAATGCGACTTTGCCTCTGCACGCACCGTCGCTTAGCCGAGCCATCGGCATCTACATGCCTAAAAAATGAGCGTGGATAATCTCCCGTTTTGAGCCTAGTTTCAAGCCAAAAGTGGGAGATTATCCACGCTCGATTTGTAAATGTCCGAAAATCCACGCTCGTCCGTCCGGATATCCACGCTCGTCACGCCGCCGGCACAGCAGCAGCCGTAGCCTAGTGCTCCTCGCCGGCTCGGGCTAGGTCGTAGGGCGTGGTCTGGTAGACGTAGTAGTTGAGCCAGTTGGTGTAGAGCAGCTGAGCCTGGCTGCGCCAGACGTTGCGCGGCTCGGCGGTGGGGTCGTCACCTGGGAAGTAATGCGCCGGCACCTGGGGGTTGAGCCCGCGCTTCACGTCGCGCTCGTACTCCAGGCGCAACGTGTCGGTATCGTACTCGGGATGGCCAAAGACAAAGAAGCGGCGGCTGTCGGTCGACTTGACGATGTACAAGCCCACCTCGTCGGACACGGCCACGACCTCAAGCTGCGGCTCGGCCTCCACGTCCTCGCGGCGCACATCGGTGTTGCGCGAATGCACGGCATAGAAGCGGTCGTCGAAGCCGCGGACCAGCGGGCTTTGCGGCTTCACCAGATAATGCTCGAACACGCCACTCGCCTTTGCCGGTAGATCGTACTTCTGGATACCGTAATGATGGTACAGGCCGGCCTGTGCGCCCCAACAAATGTGCAGCGTAGAGTGCACGTGCGTGGTGGACCAATCCATGATCTGGCAGAGTTCGGGCCAGTAGTCGACCTCTTCGAACGGCATCTGCTCCACCGGCGCGCCCGTGATGATCAGGCCGTCGTAGTGGATGTCGCGGATGTCGTCGAACGTGCGGTAGAACGTCTCCAGGTGGCCGGCGCTTACGTGCGTGGCCTCGTGCGTCTTGGTGCGCAGCAGGTCCACCTCCACCTGCAGCGGCGTATTGGAGAGCTTGCGCATGATTTGCGTCTCGGTGGCGATCTTGGTGGGCATGAGGTTGAGGATGAGCACGCGCAGCGGACGGATGTCCTGGTGCAACGCGCGGTACTCGGTCATGACAAAGATGTTCTCGCTCTCGAGCTGCGCGGCGGCAGGGAGGGCGTCGGGGATGCGAATGGGCATGGATGCTCCTTACGAGTCAGTTGCAGCTATGGTACAACGAGCGGCCCCATCCGCGCGAGCACATCGCCCAGCGATGCCGTCAGCGGCCCAAATCGCTCCAAAAGTAGAGATTAAAGCATGTCCCAAAAAACTACTTCGCTTTAGCCTAGCAAAGTGACGGCAGGACGCTACAATGGTTCGACGCGAAAAACTCGGCCGAAAGGATACATATATGTACCAGACGCGTAAGATCGGTGTGGTCGGCCAGGGCCACGTAGGAGCACATGTCGCCAACAGCCTGCTTATGCAGGGCATTGCCGACGAGCTGTACCTGTGTGATATCAACGAGGCCAAGGTGACGTCCGAGGTCCAGGACCTGCGCGACTCCCTTTCGTTTGTCCCGTATAACACCAAGATCGTCAACTGCTACGACCACTACGAGGAGCTGGCCTGCTGCGATGTCATCGTCAACGCCGCCGGCAAGGTCGCGCTGGCCGCCGGCAACCGCGACGGCGAGCTGTTCTTTACCACCGACGCCGCCCGCACCTTTGCCAAACGCATCGTCGACGCCGGCTTTGACGGCATCTTCGTGAGCATCTCCAACCCCTGCGACGTCGTGTGCACCGAGCTGTGGCACCTGACCGGCTACGATCCCAAGAAGATCATCGGCTCGGGCTGCGGCCTGGACTCCGCCCGCCTGCGCACCGAGATCTCCAAGAAGGTCGGCGTGAGCCCCAAGTCCATCGACGCCTACATGATCGGCGAGCACGGCTTTAGCCAGCTTGCCGCCTTTAAGGCCGCGACCATCGCCGGCAAGAGCCTCAACGAGCTTCAGGCCGAAAACCCCGACAAGTACGCCTTTGACCACATGGAGGTCGAGGAGCTCGCGCGCAAGGGCGGCTATGTGACCTACCAGGGCAAGCAGTGCACCGAGTACGCCGTCGCCAACTCCGCCGCGCGCGTCTGCGCCGCCGTGCTGCACAACGAGCACGCCGTGCTTTCCGCCTCCACGCTCATGACCGGCCAGTATGGCGAAGAGGGCATCTTTACCTCCCTGCCGTGCGTGATCGGTGCCGAGGGCGTCGAGGAGGTCTATACGCTGGACCTGTCCGAGCACGAGCTCGAGGGCTTCCACAAGAGCTGCCAGCACATCCGTGACAACATCGCCCAGCTCGACTGGTGGGACGCCGAGGCCTACGACGCAAAGTAGGCCGCTGGCTGCCGCAACCTTACGAATCTAAGCGCGATACTAAGCGGGCTGCGCCGGAAATCCCCGGCGCAGCCCGCTTTTCGACTCATGCAGTGCCCTTGCGAATCGAAGGTGAATACTTTTCCCGGTGCCTAGTACTGCTCGATGCCCATGTAGCGACGAATCTCGGGGCTGTGGTCAAACACCTTGCCACGGGCGGCGCGCAGCTCGCAGCTCATGTTGTAGAAGAAGATCGGCTCCAGGTACGAACGCACGCTGGCGGGCACCTCGCCCACGCCGTACTCGAGCGCATCGAGCACCATGACCGTATCGGTGTGCGTGTTGAGGAACGCGAGCGCACGCTCCTCCATGGGGCGGCACTCGCCCGATCCGAGCTGCACAAAGTAGAACACGCCGGGCTCGGTGGCCTCAATCGGGCCGTGGAAGTACTCGCCGGAGTGGATCTAGCAGCAGTGCTGCCACTGCATCTCCATAAGCGAGCAGATGGCCATGGCGTAGGTCTGGCTAAAGTTGGGGCCGGAACCCAGGATATAGAAGAACTCGTGCTGCTGGCAGAGCTCGGCAAAGCGATCGCCCAGCTCGGCGTTGACCTTCTCGCGGGCAGCGGGCAGCAGCGCATCCATCTGCTTAAGGCCGGCGTACATGTCGGCAAGCGCCTCGTAGCCCTCCTGCTGGTCGAGCAGTTCGGCGGCGATCAGAGCGCCGATACCCTGCGGTACCTCGGCCTGCGGCACGCCTTCGCCCCACGGATAGACCCAGGTAGTCCACTTGCCGTTATCGATCTTTGAGCCCTCGCAGTCGGTCATGGCCACGACCTCGGCGCCGGCTGTCAGCGCCATCTCGCAGCCGTCGACGACCTCCTGCGTGTTGCCGCTGTGGCTGCAGGCGATGACGAGCGACTTCTCGCCAAGACTCTTGGGAGCCATCAGGCAAAACTCGCGCGCCGTGTAGACCGTCGAGGTAAACGTGGTTGCTTCGCGCTTGAGCAACTCGTTGGCCGGCATCAGGTCGATCATCGAACCGCCGCAGGCGATCCAAAAGACGTTCTCGATCTTGCCCTTGCGCTCGATAATTTCCTGAATCAGATCGTGTGCGTTCATGGTGATGCTCCTCCTTGTGTGGCGGTTTTGAACGACGGCAGCTCGTACCTGCGGTCGTTCTATGTTGTCCTATTTATAGCACGCACGACGACACCCGTGAAGTCATTTCACCAAACTTGTTCTATATTGTTCTATCTGTGGACGTTAGATGTCGAACACGTAGCGCGAGCCCACGATCTTTTGGCGTCCGAGTAGCAGGGGCCGCCCGTCCGCATCGGTAAAGTATGCCTCCATATAGAAGAGCGGCTCGCCGACCGGCACCTCCAACAGCGGGGCCGCCTGAGCATCGGCAAGCGCAATCTCCACAGTACAGGGGTCGGACTTGAGCGGCGCGCGGCCCGAATGCTCGGCAACGAGTGCAAAGATGGAATTGTCCGTGAGGTCCTTGTCGGCAAGCGTCTGCAAATAGGGATGGTCGGCCAGCACAAAGGCGTTGTTCTCGAGCATGACGGGCACGCCGTCTGCCGTGCGCACGCGCTCGACAACGATGAGCTCGCAGCCGGGTTCCACCCCAAAAAACGCCGCGTCCTCGCGCGTCGCCGCAACCACCGTGCGCGACACCAGGCGTGCTCCGGCCACCATATCATTGGCAGCGCAACCCTCGGAAAAGCTCTGAACGTCACCCTTCTGGACAATCTTGCGCTTGAGCTTGGGCGCGCACACAAACGTGCCCCTCCCCTGCTGGCGGTTGAGATACCCCGCGCGCGACAGCTCCTCGATGGCGCGGCGCACGGTGACGCGCCCCACGCCGTAAGACTTCGCGAGCTCCATCTCGGAAGGAATGCGCGAGCCGGATGCGTACACGCCACGCGCGATCTCGCCCTTTAGGTCGTCCATTACCTGCTGGTACAGCGGCACGGCGGACACCTCAGTGCGCTCGGTTTTATCGTCGGATGCCATCATTACGCTCCATCCCGTGCATGCTCGGACTCAAACTCTTCAATCGCCGCCATAAACTGCTCGCCAAAGGCGTCGGCCTTTTTCTCGCCGATGCCGTTGACCTGGATAAGCTCGTCGCGCGTCTGCGGGCGTAGGCGGCACAGGCCGCGCAGGGCCTTGTCAGAGAAGACCATGTACGGCGCCATCTCCAGCTCGGTCGAAATCTCCTTGCGCAGGGCACGCAGGCGCTCGAACAGCTCGGCATCGTCACCCACGCGCGGGCGCTGATCTAGCTCGGCCTCCTCACGCAGCAGATCCACCGCGCGGCGGGCACGGGCCGAGGCCTTGCGCTTGGACGCACGACGCTTGACGGTAAAGGCAAACGCCTCATCCTCGACCTCGGTGGCACGCGGGCCCAGCCCCACGACCGGGTACTGCCCCTGCGAGGTAGCCAGATAACCGCGGCCGCACAGCTGGCCGATGATGTCCTTGATACGCCCGACCGATTCGCTCGACAGCTCACCGTAGCCGCGGTCCTCGTCCAGATGCATCTGGCGAATGCGCTCGGTGTTGCCGCCGTGGAGCACGTCGGCGATGAGCGACTTGCCAAAGCGCATGGGTCGCGTGGCCACATAGCGCACAGCGGCGCGGGCCATATCGGTGACGTCCTCGACCTCGAACTGCGTGAGGCAGTTGCTGCAGTTGCCGCAGCCCTCGGCCTCGTCCGTGGCGGCGGCGCCCGCACCAGCCGCGGCAGCATGCTCGGCCGCGGCCTCGTCGCCAAAGTAGCGCAACATATATTCGCGCAGGCAGCCGGTGGTATTGCAATAGCCCTCCATCTGGCTGAGCAGACGATATCGATTCTGGAGCGCCCACGCGCGCTGCTCGTCGTCAAGCGCCTCATCGGCGGCATCGCCGCGGTCGATTAAAAAGCGGCGCATGCGAAAATCGTTACCGTTCCACAGCAAGTGGCAGCTTGCCGGGTCGCCATCGCGACCGGCGCGACCTGCCTCTTGGTAGTAGGCCTCGATGCTCTCGGGCACGTTGTTATGAATCACGTAGCGCACGTTGGGCTTGTCGATACCCATGCCAAAGGCATTGGTGGCAACCATCACCTGAATATCGTCGTCGATAAAGGCGCGCTGGCTTTGACGACGGGCGTCGTTGCCCATGCCGGCATGGTAGCGGCCAACGCGAATGCCGCTGGGGCCCAGCGCCCCGGCAAGCTCGCCCGCCAGCGCATCGACCGTCTTGCGGGTCGAGCAATACACGATGCCGCTCTCGCCCGAATGCGCAATCACATAGTCGCGCACCCAGGCGGTCTTGGCCTTGTCGCCCATCTCCTCGCAACCAAAGTAGAGGTTCTTGCGATCGAAGCCCGTCACCACCGTCGCGGGGTTTTGCAGGCCGAGCATCTGCTGAATGTCCGCGCGCACACGCTCGGTCGCCGTAGCGGTAAAGGCTGCCACGATAGGGCGCTGCGGCAGGGAATCGATGAACTCGCGAATCTGCAGGTAGGCGGGGCGGAAATCCTGGCCCCATTGGCTCACGCAGTGGGCCTCGTCAATGGCCACGAGCGGCACGCCAATGCCGCCGTCCGCCGCGGCCTCCTGCGCAAAGGCCAAAAAACGCGGCTCGAGCAGGCGCTCGGGCGCCACATACATAAGCTGGTAGCGCCCCTCACGAGCACGCTTGAGCACGGTGTTTTGCTGGGCCGGGGTAAGGCTAGAGTTGAGATAGCTGGGTCGCGCACCCGCCGCGAGCAACGCACGGGTCTGGTCCTCCATAAGCGACAGCAGCGGACTCACCACAAAGGTGATGCCGGGCAGCATGAGCGCGGGCACCTGGTAGCAAATGGACTTGCCGGCGCCCGTGGGCATAACACCCAACGCATCGCGACCGGCAAGGATCGCATCGACCATGCGGTCCTGTCCCGGGCGAAACGAGGTGTAGCCAAAATGGGCGCCGAGCGTGTCGAGCGCCATCTGCTGCATGCTATCGGTCATGGTTTCCTAACGTCAGAATCATCTGCCGCCGATTATACGCCGCCACGCGGACCGGTGCCGCGCCGCCATCGGCCACGGGCAACGTAATCCAAGGCGAACGAGCGTGGATTTTTGGACACTTTCCTGATGAGCGTGGATAATCTCCCACTTTGGACCCACCATTGAGCCAAAAACGGGAGATTATCCACGCTCATTCTGCAGATTGCCGCTTAGGGGCGTTTACAGCGTCGACCGGTCCGCCGTTCGTTAGAACGGCGGAACCAACCCTACATCACCATAACGTAGCGCGATCCCACGTAGTACTGCTTACCCATCAGGACCGGCTCGCCATTGGGACCGATAAAGCCGGCGCGCAGGTTGAGCAGCGGATCGTGCGGAGCGATGCCCAGCTCGGCCGCCTGCTCAGCGCTGGCGCGAACGGCCTCGACCGTGCGGTAGCCAACCGAGACAATCGGGATTCCGCCAACACGCTCGACCTCGGCAAAAATCGACTTGTCCTCAAGATCGGCCGTCAACAGCTCGCGGTAGGCATCAAACGGCACAAAGATGTTCTCCTCAAAGATGGGCTCGCCGTCGGCCGTACGCACGCGCTTGATATGCAGCAGCAGCGCATCCTTCTGCAGGCCAAAGAACTCCATCTCGTTTTGGCGCGCCGGCACAATCTGGCGATCGATCACGTGCGCACCGGCCTTCATGCCATTGCCGGCACACAGCGCGGTAAACGTCTGCAACGTCGAGGCGTGAAACTGGCGATTGATGTGCGGCGTGGAGACAAAGGTGCCACGGCCCTGCTGCTTAACCAGGTAGCCATCGGAGCACAGCTCCTCGACGGCGCGGCGCACCGTAATGCGGCTCACGTCGTACTGCTCGGCTAGCTCGAGCTCGGACGGAATACGCTCCTTGGGTGCATAAACACCTTTCTCGATCGCATCCTTGATTTCGTCGTAAATCTGCTGGTAAAGCGGTGCATTTTTGGGCGCAGGCATATCTAATCACTCTTATCGAAATATTGAAATAACTAATACGTATATAACGTCTAGTTTCATGTTACCTTATATTGATAAAACGATACACCCTCCCTACCAAAAAGCGACAGCTTCATTTTGGTAGGTTTTACCTGGGCAAACGAGAGCCCCTCGAAAGCAACGAGGCTTTCGAGGGGCTCATTCGGATGGACTACGCTTGGCCGGCAAAATGCCAAAACCCTACTTCCCGTCATCCTGCTGCAGGCTGTCCTGCTCACTAAGGCGCGCCTGCCTGCTGGCCATGCGCGCGGGCTTGTCGGGATCGGGCACGGCCGTGGGCATGGGCTCGTCGACATGACCGCCCCACCAGCCGCCCACAAAGTTGAGCGTGTGGAACACATTGATCACGGCGCCGGGATCGATGTCGCACACCAGCTTGATAATGTCCTGGCTCTCGTAGGTCGATACAACGGCGTGCAGCAGGTACATCTTTTCGCGGCTGTATCCGCCAATGACCTCGGCACAGCTAATGCCATGCTGAAAATGGTCAACATAGGCGGTCATGACCTCGTCCGCCTTGCGCGTCGTGATCTGCAGCGTCACGCGGTCGTAGCGACGATAGAAGCTGTCGATGGTCTTGGTCGAAATAAACTGGAACACGATGGAGTACGCCGCCTTGTCCCAGCCAAACATAAAACCAAAGATCGCCAAGATAAAGCAGTTGAAACCAAAGATGACGCCCCAGATGGTCTTGCCCGTGTGGTTGGAGACCCACAGCGCGATAAAGTCGGTGCCGCCGGTGGATGCGCCGGACTTGAGCGCGATGGCAGCGCCCAGACCCGAGACCACGCCGCCAAAAATGATGAGCATGATCTTGTCGCCCAAAAACGGCGCGAAGTGAAAGACGTTGAGGAACAGCGACGAGAGAACGACCTGCATCATCGAGAAGATGACGAAGCGCTTGCTAATGCCGCTCCAGCATAGGAGCGCCACGGGGATGTTGAGCGCGAGCATACCGAGCGAGATGTCGATGTGAACGCCGCCGAGCGAGGTAACGCGATCGAGCAGGACCGCGACGCCGGTGAGGCCGCTCGGAAGCAGGTCGGCGGGCTGAATGAATGCCTGGATCAGAAATGTCTGGAGAACGGCGGAAATTGTGACCGCCACTGCAGTAATGGCGCGGCGGACGATGGTGAGACGGCCGAGCACGAGCACGCGGTCCGTGAGCTGATCGATGGCGTTCGCCACGTAGGCTCCTTTCGAAGGCAGATCTAGTTGTGAGGCATGCCCGCGATTGTAGCACGGAGCGTGCGAGGGCGCTTCAATTCGCCCTCCCTCGACAACCAAAGCGGGACCAACAACCCCCACGACCAAAGGCCCAAATTACAAGTGAGTAGACTTTTTACGATCTGCCGAGCACACACAAAACCGCCAACTCTGTGACCTGCGGTTTTACAAAGGAAGATATGCATTGTGCTCGGCCAGCGCCAAAAAGTCTACTCACTTAGTCCGAATCGAAGCCATACGGATCAAAATCGAAACCAAATTGAGCCAGTCCACCGCAAAAAACGTTTGAACCCGTGCTTCTCGCGGCGGATTGACACTACAAAGCGGCCAAAATGTCGGTCAAATAATCGATAACGGCATCGGCTTGCGATTGATCGAGGTTGACGCCCTCGTGCGGACGCAGCGCCAGGACGCGGGCGCCGGAACGTTTGCCAGCCTCGATCCCCAAAGGCGAATCCTCGATAACCAGGCACTCGGCAGGCTCCACCCCCAGCGCCTCCATGGCACGCAGGTAGATCTCGGGGTCGGGCTTAAACGCACTGCACTCGTGACCGCTGATGGTGTAGTCCAGCACGTCGGCGATGCCGGCAATCTCCACCAGCTCGTCGATCAGCTCGCGATAGGACGAGCTCGCGATGGCGCACTTCACGCCGCGCTCGTGCAGCTCACGCATCACCGGCTCCGTCTGCTCGTTGAGCAGATCGGCATACGGAACGGGGTGGTCCGGGCTGTAAACCTGCTTGTACTCCACGCGCAGGCGTTCGCGCAGCTCAATATCGTCGGGCACCAGCGCCTCCCAAATGGCAGGCTCGTTAGACCCCGAAAGATCGGGAATCTCGTCAAAGTGGAACCCCTTCTCTTCCATAAACGCCACGCGACGACGGTTGTAGAACCACTCGGTATCGACCAGCACGCCGTCCATATCAAACAGCACTGCCTTGATCATACGCATCTCCTCTCAAGAACAAAAAAGGGGACGGGGCGCAAACCCCATCCCCTCTCAATCAACCCGTAAGGTCTACTTACTTGTGATTAGTAGGAAAGCTTCCACATGTAGCGACGCATGGTCAGCGGGTGCTGACGGGCCTCGGCGATCTGGTTGCCGT
>JAXJCX010000068.1:0-21779 GCA_036302225.1 Collinsella sp. | reverse complement strand
TCGCTCAGCAGATACACGGCTCGCTTATTGCTCGTCTCGTTTAGGGGCAGCTCGCGCTCGACAATCCCAAGCGACGCCAGCTTATCCACATAGCTCTTTACGTTGCTCGCAGGGATTCCCGTAGAGCTCGCAATCTCCGAGATCTTCGAGCGCCCCTGAGCAATTGCTTGCACGATCGCATCATATTGCTCGGGATTGCGGCACTCTTGCAACAGCAGGTTACTCGGCTCCTCAAAGAGATAGCCCGTAGGAGTAAGAAAAAGACGCTTGACGTTGTCCTTAAGCGATACGGTAGGATCGACTTTCTCGATATATGCAGGAATGCCGCCCGTCATGCCATAGCAAACCGCAGCGTCTTCACGACCCATGCTCTGCCACAAGCCGAGGGTTGTCGTAAAATCGAGTGGCATGATCTTAAACTGGGCCGTGCGCCTACCGTATAGTGGGCTCTCGTAGCCCAGCACCTGCTCTTCCATGAACGAAAGCGACGACCCGCACAGGATAAGCATGAGCTTGGTCTCTTTGTACAGGTGATCGATCTTGTCTTGCAGCAACGAGCTGATCTCGGGATTCGATTGGGCGAGATAGGGATACTCGTCAATCACGACAATCAAACGTTCCGTGCGAGCCATGGTGGCCAATGCATCGAACGCCTCGTCAAAACTACGAAACGACACACCTGCAGCACCAACCGAACCCGCAAGTATCGCCTGGCTAAAGCCGTGCAGGTTTGCCTCCGCATTGGTACGACGAGCTTGAAAGTAAATAGCCTTCTTGCCTTGGATGAACTCTGTGATAAGGCGCGTTTTGCCCACACGACGACGGCCATAAATCACAGGCATCTCAAAGGAGTCCGTGCCATACAGTCGATTGAGCTCGGACATTTCCGCTGTTCTTCCGATAAACATAGGGCCATCCTCCTTTTACGTTATAGCTAGCTATATTATACCTTCCTATAATATAGCTAGCTATAACGTAATTCGACAAGCGGCACACGAAAAAGGGGCGGTTGAAGTGCGGCTTGGCGCCGCATGACGTCGGCAGACGAGGCGATGCGTCCGCCGACGAATAGCACCGAATTGGCTACTTCTTGCTCTCGGGCAAGACCAGATCCACGGCAGCGTCCTTGGCAGCATCGATGTGCTGAGCCACGACCGGCGTCTGCGGAAGGATCAGGTTAAGGACAATGGCCATGATGGCGGTGGGGGTTACGGCATTGGAGCCGATGACGGTGGGCACCCAGGTGGGCATACCCACGCCAGCAAGGCAACCGCTGGCCATCCAGATACCCAGGCCAAAGACGACGGAGGTACCGACGATGGTGGTAGTGCGCTGCGTGAGGCCATCGCGGATGAACATGCGCACGCCGTTCATGGTGATGGTGCCAAAGACGCCGACGGTCGCGCCGCCGATGACGGGCTGCGGGATAGCGGAAAGGACGGCAGAGAGCTGCGGGAACAGACCGGCGATGGCAAAGACGGCCGCGATGGTCACAAAGACCCACTTGTTGACGACCTTGTTGGAGCAGATGATGCCCACGTTCTGGCCAAGGGCGCTGGTGGGAAGACCGCCCAGCAGGCCGCCGACCATAGAGGTGAGGCCCTGGGACACGATAGCGCCGGAGAGCTCGCGCTCGGTAGGCATGCGGTCGATGGAGCCCAGGCAGGCGGCGGAGACGTCACCGATAACCTGGATGGCAACCATGGGGAACACGACGGCGAGGGTAATGCAGACCTCGGGATCAAACTCGAGCGCGTAGGGCATGAGCTTGGGAAGGGCGAAGACCTGAGCGGTGGCGACGCTGGAGAAGTCAATCATGCCAAAGGGGATGGAGACAATCATGCCGACGATCATGCCAAAGAACACGGATCCCAGCTTGAGCGTGCCCTTGCCAAAGTTGGCGAGCGCAAAGACCACGGCGAAGGTAATAAGAGCGACGCACCAGGCCTGCGGGGTGCCCCACAGCGGCGTACCCATACCGCCGGCCATATACTTGACGGCCGTGGGATACAGCGAAACGCCGATGGAGAAGATGACCGTACCGGTCACGACGGGCGGGAACAGCCACTTAATCTTGCTGTAGGCAAGACCAAAGAGGGCCGCGACGGCACCGCCGACAATCTCGCCGCCCAGCAGCGCACCAAAGCTAAAGCCCGAGGCACCCATGGCCTGCAGGGCCGGCAGGAACGCGAACGAGACGCCCATGACGATGGGCAGGCCGCCGCCAATGCGACGAAAGGGAGCGAAGGCCTGAAGGGCCGTGTCGAGTGCCGAAAGAATGAGCGCAACCTGAATGATGTCGGTGCTCTGCTGGCTATTAAAGCCGTAGACGCCGGCCATGATGACCGCCGGGGTAATGATGCCGGCAAACGATGCCAGCACGTGCTGAAGGGCGCACGGGATCATTTCCTTAACGGGCGGCATGCCTTCGCGAGTGAACAGGGCTTCAGTGCCGTTCGTAACCGTCTCCTGGGCCATTTGACCACCAATCCTAGAAGTAGTTGTTTTCGCATCTAATGTTCTATTGTGACGCAGTGCGGGGCTGAGGTTGTGCCTTCGTTGCATATCGTATTTAAGAATTTTCTCATTCTCAATAATAATTTTTTGTTATCAGACTATTCTTCAGCTGAAATAATACATTTCCGCAGTTCAGGAAAGTGTCTGGTCAAAATAACATCTTACTATTCTTTTGGTCAACCGTTTACCGCCAAAATCCTTCCGCTCATCTGTATTACGCAATGTACCTGCGAATATGCGAGTCAATAGACACCGTGTTACCATGAGAAAAAATTGTTATGAACATTTCCGATTTCACCCAAAGGAGTTGCTCGTGAACGAGACCGTACGCCGCTTTTTGCCGATGGTCGATTTCCTGGAGCAGATACTCGGCAAAAACAGCGAAATCGTCCTGCACGATTTCTCGGATCCCGACCACGCCATCGTCGATATTCGCAACGGTATCGTGAGCGGCCACAAGATTGGCGGACCCGCTACCGATCTTGCGCTCAAGATTATGCACGACCCCAAGTATCGCGACTTGCCGTTTATTACGGGCTGCGAGGGGCGCGGGGCCAGCGGCAAGACGTTGGAGTCCGCGACGTACTTTATCCGTGAGGACGGCGAGATCGTCGGCATGCTGTGCGTCAACACCGATCTTTCGGCCGTGCGCAACATCAGTGCCATGGCCCAGCAGCTTATGGCCTGCTTCGACGCCGCGCCGGTCCGCACGGAGCCCTCCCCCATCGAGGTCGAAAGCCTTTCGGAGTCCACACAGGAGCTCATCGACCGCAGTATTTCCGAGTTGCTGAGGGAGCGCGGGCTGGATGTAGCGTCGCTTGGTCAGAGCGACCGCGTGGACGTTATCCGCCACCTTAACGGCAACGGCGTGTTTATGCTCAAGGGTGCCGTTGCCTGTGCTGCCGCCGCGCTTGGCATCTCGGAGCCCAGCGTCTACCGCTATCTGCAAAAGGTCCGCAAGGAAGGCTAACCCACTGATCCCTTGGGGACGGAGGAAAACGGATCATTTTTGCCCGAGAGGCTGCTGAAGACTTTGTCCTGCTTAGGCTGCGGGCATCGCCCATCGCGACGGCGCCACTATACTTTTGAGTATTTGAGCATTTTGAAAGGCAGGATATGACCGCAACCGCCAGTCGAACCACCAACCGCAGGCCCGAGCTCTTGGCCCCCGCCGGAGGCCCCGAGCCCTTTGCCGCCGCACTCGCTGCCGGGGCAGACGCCATCTACTGCGGCATGGGCAGCTTCAACGCCCGCCGCAAGGCAACGAACTTTACCGACGAGGCCTTTGAGCAGGCCTGCCGCGCCGCACATCTAGCCGGGTCGCGCGTCTACGTCACGGTCAACATCGTCATCAAGGAATCCGAGATGAGCGACGCGCTGCAGCTCATCCATCGCTGCTCCACGCTGGGCGCCGATGCCTTCATTATCCAGGACTGGGGCTTGTTCTTTGAGGTCAAGCGCACCATGCCCGGCATCGAAACACACATCTCGACCCAGGCGAACATCCATGATGACCGCGGAACCATCTGGTGCCGCGAGCAGGGCGCCGACCGCGTGACCTTGTCGCGCGAGCTCTCCATCGACGAGATCGCCGCCATCCACGACGCCGCGCCCGACGTTGACCTGGAGGTCTTTAGCCACGGCGCCATCTGCTTTTGCTACTCGGGCCTGTGCCTTCTCTCGAGCTTTGCCATGGCGGGCCGCTCGGCCAACCGCGGCATGTGCGCTCAGCCCTGTCGTCTGCCTTACGAGCTGATCGACGAGAACGGCCGCTCGCTCTCCCCTGCCGGTCGCGAGCGCGCGCTATGCCCGCGCGATACCAATACATCGCAGCTCGTTCGTCGTCTGTATGACGCCGGCGCCGCATCGCTCAAGCTCGAGGGCCGCATGAAGGCCCCCGATTACGTGTATTCCATCGTCGACGTGTATCGTCATCAGATTGATGACATGCTGGCCGATGTTTCGACCTCTAAGGATGAGGATGCCGCCCGCCAGCGCCAGCTCAAGCGTTGCTTTAACCGTGACTTTACGCACGCCTACCAAGACGGTACCTCGGGTGACGAGATGATGAGCTACGAGCGCTCCAACAACCGCGGCCAGATCGTGGGCACGGTGCTCGGCAGCCGCCTGGCCAACCGCGACGTGCGTGGGCTCAAGCCCGACGACCGCCGTCGCCGCGCCGCCATCGCCCGCATTGAGCTGTTTGAGCCCGTGGGCAAGGGCGACCTGCTGGAGCTTCGCCATGACGATGAGTTCGACCAGTTCCTGACCACCATTGCCGCCGAGGATGCCGCCGCCGGCGATGTTATCGAGTGCCGCGTGCCCCGCAGCATGCCCGAGGGCTGCCGCGTGCGCGTGATTCGAAGCCAGCGCGCCATCGACGCCGCCGGGGCTGCGCTCAAGCGCGACGTGCTGCGGCGCCGCGACGTAGACGTGTCCGTCATGGCGCGTCTGGGCGAGCCGTTTACCGTGACGCTCACCTGCTGCGACGACCCCGCGCTCACCGCCACCGCCAGCGGCTTTACTGTCGAGGCCGCCAAGACTCGCGCCGTCGAGGCGGCCGATCTGGTGGAGCATGTGGGCCGCATGGGCTCCTCGCCCTTTGAGGCTGCGAGCTTTGACGTGGCGCTCGATGAAGGCTGCGGCATGGGCTTCTCCGCCGTGCACAAGGTGCGTGCCGCCGCCTGCAAAGCGCTGGAAGAGGCCATTCTGGCACCCTACGAGGAGCGCGCCCGTACGCTAGAGCTGCCGGCGATTGTCACCAGTAATTCCCGCCCCGCGCCCGAGCATTACCGCGATGAGCCGCAAATCTGCGCCACTGTCACCTCGCTCGAGGCCGCCGAGGCAGCGCGCGTGGAGGGTGCAACGCGCATCTACATGACCACCGACGCGCTCGATGCGGCCGGGCTCTCCCCCGCCGATGCGTTTGAGCAGGGCATCGTGCCCGTACTCGACGAGGTCTGCCGCGCCGTCGACCACGAGCGCGTCGATTCGTGGATACAGGCTGGGGCCACCATCGCTGTCGGTAACATCTCTGAGCTTGCCCTGGCCGCCCAGGTTGGCGCCACGGCCGAAATTCGATCCTGCCTGCCCGTGCACAACACGCCTTGCATGGAGGCACTCGCCGAGCGCGGGGCCGGCGCTTTTTGGCTCTCGCCCGAGATTACGCTCGACGAGATTATCTCGCTTGGCACCTCCGCGCCCGCAGCCCTGGGCATCACCGTTTTCGGCCGCCCGCGCGTTATGACGAGCGAGCACTGCATCCTGCAGGTTGCCAACGGTTGTATCCACGATTGCGCCAATTGCCGCCTGCGCGCCCGCAAGCTGTCGCTCAAGAATATCGATGGCAAGGTCATGCCCGTGCGTACCGATATCCACGGCCGCTCGCGCTTGTACGACGCCTACCCCATCGACCTCACACCGCAAGTTCCGCAGCTGCTCGATGCCGGCGTGCGTCGTCTCATGGTCGACGGAACCTTGCTCGAGGCCGATGATGTTGGCCGTGCCGTCGCTCGTGTCCGCCGCGCCATTGAGGCCGCGCAGGCAGGTCGCAAGCCCGCTGCCCGCCTGCGCGGCGCGACCTCGGGCTGCATGTTTGTGGGAATTAGCTAACCGAAAGGCTTACACGTGAACGAAGAACCTCAAGTCCTCTACTGCGACGCCTGGCTCATGGCCATCGATAAGCCCGCCGGCATGATCGTCCACGGTGACGGCACCGGTGAGCGCACACTTACCGACTACGCCAGCGACCTGCTGTTGGCCATGGGCGACGGCTTTGCCGCGACCGACATGCAACCGCTCAACCGCCTGGACCGCAACACTACCGGCGTGGTGTTGTTCTCGCTCGACAAGCAGACACAACCCGCTTTTGACCAGATGGTGATCGACCACGCATTCGAAAAGCACTATCTGGCGCTGGCCGAGGGCAAGATCGACTGGAACGAGAAGCTCATCGACAAGCCCATCGCCCGCGACCGCCACGATAGCCGCAAGATGCGCGTTGGCGCCAGCGGCAAGCCGTCTCAGACGCGCGTCAAGGTGCTCAAGCGCCTCAAGAGCCGCCGAGGCCTGCCCACGCGTTCGTATATCGATGTCGAGCTGCTCACCGGCCGCAAACATCAGATTCGCGTGCATCTGGCCAGCGAGCATCACCCCCTGGTTGGCGACGACCTGTACGGAACGCCGCGCCCCTGCGGATTGATGCTCCACGCCCACAGTGTGTCCTTTACGCATCCCGTTACCGGCGAGCACATCCACATCGAAGCCCCCTGCCCCTGGGAGCCCTAAACCACCACAATGGGGACAGGCACCTTTGTGGTGGTTTTGCCGCAATGGCTCAGTCGCGGTCCCAAAACGTCTCGATCTGTAACAGTTAGAGTCCATTTTCCGGTCTATCTGTTACAGATCGAGACATTCGAATCCCCCTCAAGGGAAAAATCTCAATCTGTAACAGTAACTCGGCAAAATCCGTCCCAGATGTTACAGATCGAGACAAAGGGACGGCACGGTTCGGAAGTATCTCAATCTGTAACACCTAGTCCACTTTTAAGGTTCAGTTGTTACAGACTTAGACAAACCGGCAGACAACGAAAGCGGCAACGCCCGTGATGGACGTTGCCGCTTTTCTATTGAGAAAACCACTCGGTTTTCGTTACTAACCACCACAATGGGAACAGGCACCTTTGTGGCGGTTTTGGCCTTAGCCCGTCCCCTGCTTGCTAGACCGTGATGACGTTGTCCATTGCCCGGTACTTGGCGGGGACCTCGCCCGCGGTAATAATCGTTGCGTCGCGGAAGTCCGCGAACTTGACGGGCGCCACCATGCCAAATTTGCTGGCGTCCGAGATTACGAAGCGTTTGGCCGTATGGCGCATCGAGATACGCTTTACTTGCGCTTCCTCGATATCGGGCGCCGTGAAGCCCTGCTCGGCGGCAATGCCGTTAGAACCCCAAAAGCCACAATTGAAGTTGTAGCGGTCTAGGGTTGCCAAAGCATCGGGGCCAACGAGTGCCTCGGTCTCGGGCTTGAGCTCGCCACCCAACACCACGGTGCGCATGCCGCGCAAAGCGAGGTGCTGAGCATGGATCACAGAATCGGTCACATAGGTGACATCTTCAAGGTGTGGAAGATGCTCGATGAGTTTGAGCGTCGTCGAGCCCGAGTCGATGTATACAAAGCTCTCGGGCTCCACAAGCGCCGCCGCATGGGCGCAGATACGCTCCTTGTCGTCGTTATGGAGGTCGCTGCGCTCATTGAGCGTTAGGTCGCGCGTCACGTGTGCGCGCTCAAGACTCGTCGCTCCGCCGTGGACCTTGGCGATGCGGTGTGCTCGATCGAGCGTCTGCAGGTCGCGCCGAATGGTAGACGCCGTCACGCCCAGGGCCTCGGCAAGCTCTGGCACAGTAACCGAGCCAGCCTGCTGCACCATCGACACGATCGCGTTGAGCCTATCTTCCGCTAGCATCGCTTACTCCTCCTCGGGGTACACGACTCCCCAATCGGCGCGGAGCTTGGTCATAAGCTCCATAACATCAGAAGCATAATCCAGCAGCTCGCGCTTGGAGTCGTCGCCGGCAACGGCCTTCTCAAGATCGGCCATCTCGTAGCAAAGGGCGTAAGCTTCGGTGCCGGCGTGGACCTCCTCGCGGTGGCCGTCCGCAGTCCACACGATGGTCGCGTGATCGGCACGCGGATACTCGTTGACCTCGATATAGCACTTGTCAAAGCTGATGACCGAGCGCTTGGGCTGCTTGGAGTGAAGCGTAAGGCTCACAACACCCAGCTGCTGCTCGGCATTACGGCAGACGATGCCGCCCGCAACGTCGACACCGGTCTCACAGGTGTTGCCCAGCGATACGACCTCAGCGGGCTGGCTTGCCATAAAGAGGCGCATAACGGACAGGGCATAGACGCCAATGTCGAGCATGGCACCGCCAGCAAGGTTGCGGTTATAGAAGCGGTTGGTCAGATCGCCGTACTCCTTATAGCTGCCAAAGTTGAGTTGGGCGAGGTTCATGCGGCCAAATTCGCCGGCATCCATGCGGCGGCGCAGCTCCTGATACAGGGGCATGTGGAGCACCGTAGTGGCGTCCATAAGGACCACGTTATGCTCGTCGGCAATGGCACGTGCCTCGTCGAGCTCGGCGGAGTTGAGGGTAATGGCCTTCTCGCAGAGCACGTGCTTGCCAGCTGCCAAAGCGGCGCGAAGATAGGTGATATGCGTGTTATGCGGGGTGGTGATATAGATCGCGTCGATGTTCGGATCGGCATAGAGGTCCTCGACCGATTCATAGACCTTTTCGATGCCATACTGATCGGCAAAAGCTTGAGCCTTGGATAGGGTGCGGTTAGCGACGCCCGCAAGCTTGCGGCCGGCAAGAGCAAGAGACTGGGCCATCTGGTTGGCGATTACGCCGCACCCGATCACAGCCCAACGAAGCTCGGGAGCCGTAAAGATGTCGTTAGGGAACGGCTTGCCCTGGACCGAAGCGAACGCTGCCTTTGCGGCTGCCGCAGAGTCGAGTGGAGCCTGCTTGGAATCTGCCATATGTGCCTCCTGCGTCGTGAAAAGTCTTTTATTTCAGACAGCTCTATATTCGCACAAATGCGCGCGTATATGCACGTATATGCGTATTTAGGTGCTTAACGGTCATCATATAGCCATAATTTGCACATGTTTGCGCGGTTACACGCAATGTCACGCAATGACATGCGCGTAAATGCGCATGCAACGATCCTTGTGAAACATAAAGGGACGGAACACCAAAGCCCTAAAAGACAGAGTAGGTCGTTTTACTCCACACCTATAGAAGCATCAGGCATCAAAGGACCGTACCAAACTGCTGGCACATAGGGACGTTCCCAACGACCACTCATTTAAGTCTGTCCCCAATGACTGCCAAACAACGACCACTCATTTAAGCCTGTCCCCAATAAGTACCCAATGAGTAGGGATCAAAAAAGGCCCGGATGCCGTGGGGCATCCGGGCCTTTGCTAGCAACTTGATGTTGCGGGCAGCTTAGAACTTGTGGCCGCACTTCTTGCAGACGCGCAGCTTGTTCTTGCCGTCCTTCTCGTGACCGACGCGGGTAACCTTACCGCACTCGGGGCAAACGAGATTGACGTTGGAGGCGTCGATGGGAGCCTCCTGCGAAACGATGCCGCCCTGCTGGTTGGCAGCGTTGGGCTTGACGGCCTTCTTGACGACCGAAACGCCCTCGACAACGACCTTGTTCTCGGCGGGGAGGGCACGCAGGACAACGCCCTGCTTGCCGCGATCCTTACCAGAGAGAACCTGGACCTTATCGCCCTTCTTGATATACATATATCTCCCCTAACTACAGGGTCTCGGGAGCGAGCGAGACGATCTTCATGTACTTCTTGTCACGAAGCTCGCGAGCGACGGGCCCGAAGATACGGGTGCCGACGGGCGAACCATCGTTGTTGATGACAACGCAGGCGTTCTCATCAAAGCGAATGTAGGAGCCATCCTTGCGGCGGATCTCCTTAACGGTGCGAACGACGACGCAACGGACAACGTCCTTCTTCTTGACGTTGGCGCCAGGGGTAGCCTCCTGGACAGCACCGATGAACACATCGCCGATGCCTGCATAACGACGCTTGGAACCGCCAAGCACCTTGATGCAGCGAATCTTGCGAGCGCCGGAGTTGTCGGCGACGTTCAGCATGGTTTGCATCTGAATCATGGTAGATGTTCCTCCGAACTAAGAACCGAAGAGAGGTGCGCAGCCTTTATGCGGCCCGTGGTATGCAAGCCAGGCATACGCACATCTTCGGAAACGTACAAGTCGTAAGAGCGACTGCTTATTTAGCGCGCTCGACGACCTCGATGAGGCGCCAACGCTTCATCTTGGACATAGGACGGGTCTCCATAACGCGGACGGTGTCGCCCACGCCAGCCGTGCACTCCTCGTCGTGAGCGTGCAGCTTCTTGGAGCTGGTCATCATCTTGCCGTACTTGGGGTGACGCTTACGCTCGGTGATGGTGACAACAATGGTCTTGGCACCGGAGACGGAGGTAACGACACCCGTACGGACCTTACGCGAGTTACGCGAATCAGTCATGTTCTCTCCTTAGGTCCTACTCGGCGACAGCGGACTTCTCCGCTGCGATCTCACGGGCGCGCTGCTCCGTGAGGACGCGAGCGATGTCCTTCTTCACGGTGTTGACGCGAGCGGTGTTGTCCAGCTGGCTGGTGGCCATCTGGAAACGAAGGTTAAAGAGCTCGGCGCGCATTTCCTTCAGCTTCTCAACGAGCTGAGCGTCCGAGAGCTCACGAATCTCTGCGGGCTTCATTAGTTCTCCTCCTTGGCGGCGGCGGCGTCCTCAGCAGCCCACTTGGCCTCGAGAGCGGCCTCCTCAGCCATCTCCTTCTCGATGCGCTGCTCGGCGTTCTTGGCAGCAACAATCTTGGTCTTGATGGGAAGCTTGTGCTGTGCAAGACGCAGAGCCTCGCGAGCGACCTCCTCGGGCACGCCCTTGACCTCGAACATGATGCGGCCGGGCTTGACGACGGCCACCCACTCCTCGGGGTTACCCTTACCAGAACCCATGCGAGTCTCGGCAGGCTTCTTGGTGATGGGCTTATCGGGGAAGATCGTGATGTAGACACGACCGCCACGCTTCATGTAGCGGGTCATGGCAATACGAGCGGCCTCGATCTGACGGTTGGTGATCCAATGGGCCTCGAGAGCCTGGATACCAAACTCGCCGAAATGCAGCTCGGTATTACCCTTGGCCTGGCCCTTCATGGAGCCACGCTGCACCTTGCGGTGAAGAATACGCTTAGGGGCAAGCACTACTGACCCCTCCTCTCGGAGTTACGACGACGAGGACGGGAAGAGCCCTCGAGTGCAGGGTTGGGAACAGGCTGGCCCGGGAGCTTCTCGCCCAGGTAGATCCAGACCTTCACGCCGCAAGCGCCCATGGTGGTGCTGGCGACAGCCGTGCCGTAGTCGATCTTGGCACGGAGGGTGTGCAGAGGCACGCGACCCTCGCGGTACCACTCACGACGGCCCATCTCGGCACCGCCGAGACGACCGGAGCACTGGATACGGATGCCCTTGGCGCCGGCCTTGCGGGCGGACTGGACAGCCTTGCGCATAGCGCGACGGAAGGCAACGCGGCCCTCGAGCTGCTCAGCGATGGACTGAGCAACGAGGTTGGCGTCGAGCTCGGGGCGCTTGATCTCGACAACGTCGACGGAGAGCTGGCCCTTGGAGACGCCAGCGACCTTCTCGAGCTCGGTGCGGAGGGTATCGATCTCGGCACCCTTCTTACCGATGACAACGCCGGGGCGAGCGGTGAGGATGATGACCTTCACCTTGTCGCCAGCGCGCTCGATCTCGACGCGGGAGACAGCTGCGCGGGAAAGACGCTTCTCGAGGTACTTGCGGATCTCGAGATCGTTACCGAGGGTCTTAGCGTAATCCTTCTCTGCGAACCAGCGGGAGCGCCAGTTCTCGGTGATGCCAAGACGGAAGCCGGTGGGGTAGACTTTCTGACCCATACAGCTTTACGCCTCCTTTCGAGGAGCAACGACGACGGTGATGTGGGAAGTACGCTTCAGAATGCGAGAAGCGGAACCCTTGGCGCGGGGACGGATGCGCTTAAGCGTCGGACCCTCGTCAACATAGGCAGCGGCGACAACCAGGTTGTCGGCACGCAGACCATTGTTGTTCTCGGCGTTCGCAACGGCGGAACGGAGAACCTTCTCGACATCCACGGCGACGGCGCGGTCGCAGAAGTGGAGGATGTCGAAGGCCTGAGCGACAGGCTTGCGGCGGATCAGATCGACCACCAGGCGGGCCTTGCTGGGGGAAACACGCACGTACTTAGCGACGGCGCGAACCTCGGTGGCCTCAGTTTCAATAGACTTAGTTGCCATTTACGGTTAACCCCCTATTTGGCCTTGTGGCCACGGAACGTACGAGTCGGCGCGAACTCGCCGAGCTTGTGACCAACCATGGACTCGGTAACATACACGGGCACATGCTTGCGGCCGTCGTGGACGGCGATGGTGTGACCAACCATCTCGGGGAAGATGGTGGACGCTCGGGACCAGGTCTTCACGACGTCCTTCTTGCCAGCCTCGTTCATCGCGGTGATACGCGAGAGAAGGCGAGTCTCCACGAACGGGCCCTTTTTGAGACTTCTGCTCATAAGTGCTTTCTCCTAAAACTCGGTATCCGAAATTACTTCTTACGGCGACGAATGATGTGCTGGTTCGAGACCTTCTTCTTCTTGCGCGTACGAAGGCCCTTCGTCGGCTTACCCCAGGGGGTAACGGAGGGACGACCAGAGGTGTGGTTCTTGCCCTCGCCACCGCCGTGCGGGTGGTCGACAGGGTTCATGACGGTACCGCGGACGGTCGGGCGCACGTTCATGTGACGCTTACGGCCGGCCTTGCCGATGACGATGTTGGCGTGATCGGCGTTGCCGACCTCACCGACGGTGGCGCGGCAGGTAACGAGGATGCGGCGCATCTCGGAGGAAGGCATACGGACGATAGCGTACTTGCCCTCCTTACCCATCAGCTGGCAGGAGTTACCGGCGGAACGGGCGATAGCGGCGCCCTTGCCCGGCTGGAACTCGACGGCGTGGATGAGCGTACCGACGGGGATGTCGGCGAGGGGCAGAGCGTTGCCCGGCTTGATGTCGGCGTCAGAACCGGACATGACGGTCTGACCGACCTCGAGGCCCTTGGGGGCCAGGATGTAGCGCTTCTCACCGTCAGCGTAGTGCAGCAGAGCGATGCGAGCGGAACGGTTCGGATCGTACTCGATCGTGGCAACCTTGGCGGGCACGCCGTCCTTGTTGCGCTTGAAGTCGATCACGCGGTAACGACGCTTCACGCCGCCGCCCTGGTGGCGGGTGGTGATGCGGCCGTTGTTGTTACGACCGGCCTTCTTGGGCAGGGGCTCGAGAAGAGACTTCTCGGGCTTGGTGCAGGTGATCTCGGAGAAGTCGGAGATCGTCTGCCAACGCCTACCAGCGGAGGTCGGCTTAAGGTGCTTTACAGCCATTACAATCCCTTTCAATAGGAATCCGTTAGCCATCGCAGACAGGGATTCGAGGTTCTGCCTCGGGTGCGATGACACCGGACGTATACACGGCTCCGGGCGTGTCCATTTTATACGCCCAAAACCTTGAGCTCTCGCCTCCCCTATTTGGGAGGCATGAGCTCACTCAACAGCAGCGAGTCTTAGGCCTGGTTGCCAAAGACCTCGATGGTGTCGCCCTCGGCCAGCGTGACGATGGCCTTCTTCCAAGAACGGGTCTTGCCGGCGACATAGCGCACACGCTTGGTCTTGGGCTTGACCGTCAGGGTGTTCACGCGAACGACCTTGACGCCGAAGATCTCCTCGACAGCGTCCTTGATCTGATACTTGTTAGCATCCTTGGCGACCTCGAACGTGTACTTGTTCTGCTCCATGCCGGAGAAGGAACGCTCGGACACGATCGGACGGATGATGATCTCGTGGGCGGTCATTTATGCAAGCACCTCCCCGAAGTGAGCGGCGATGTCGGCGGGCATCAGCACAGCGTTGTTGTTGACGAGATCGTAGGTGTTGGCCTCGTCGGCGGTGATGATGAACGTCTTGGGAATGTTGCGGAACGACAGGTAGGCGTTGACGTCCTCATCGCGGACGATGATGGTCAGACGCTTGCCCTCAAGGCCGAGAGCCTTGAGCATGGCGACGGCAGCCTTGGTGGAAGGCTTCTCGAAGCCGTAGTCGTCGACGAGCACGAGCTCGCCATCGGCCAGCTTGGCGGACAGCGCGGAGCGCATAGCCAGCTTGACCTCCTTGTTGTTCATACGCTTAGCGTAGGAACGGGGCTTGGGGGCGAAGACAACGCCACCGTGACGCCACTGGGCAGCACGGATGGAACCCTGGCGGGCACGGCCGGTGCCCTTCTGACGCCAAGGCTTCTTGCCGCCACCGGAAACCTCAGAGCGGCCCTTAGCGGACTGGGTGCCCTGACGCCAAGAGGCCATCTGGCACTTGACGATGTGGTGCATAACGTGGATGTTCGGCTCGATGCCGTACACCTCAGCGGCGAGCTCGGCCTCGGCGACCTTCTTGCCCTCGCTGTTCTTTACTTCAAACTTTGCCATTTAAGTGTTCTCCTTGGTATGACGCTGGGCTAAATGGGCTGGGCCCTTAGGCCATACGGATGGCGACGAGACCATTCTTGGCACCCGGGACAGCGCCCTTGACCAAGATGAGGTTCTGCTCGGCATCGATGCGGACAACGGAAAGGTTCTTGACGGTAACGCGCTCGTTACCCATGTGACCGGCCATCTTGACGCCCTTGAGGACGCGCGCAGGATAGGCGCACTGACCGATAGAACCGGGGTGACGCTGGAAGTGAGAACCATGCGTCATAGGACCGCGGCGCTGACCCCAGCGCTTGATGCGACCCTGGAAGCCCTTACCCTTGGAGGTACCGATGACGTCGACCTTCTCGACATCAGCGAAATCAGCGACGGTGACGACCTCGCCGACCTTGTGCTCCTCGCCGTTCTCGACGCGGACCTCACGAAGGAAGCGGACAGGCTCGACGCCGGCCTTGGCGAAGTGACCAGCCATGGGCTTGTTCACGTTCTTGGCCTTGATGTCGCCGAAACCGATCTGGACGGCGTCATAGCCGTCGGTTGCCTGTGTTTTAACCTGCGAGACAGCGCAGGGGCCAGCCTGGATGACCGTGACGGGAACGACGTTGTCGTCCTCGTCCCAAACCTGGGTCATGCCAATCTTGCGGCCGAGAATCATGCTGATCAAGATATGATCCCAACTCTCGCGTGGTCTTGGGACAATGCGTACACCACCGAGCGTACGCCCCTAGAGGACCACTACTTACACGACGTGCTCCCCAGTCTTGTATTGCGTCCGGACTACCTGACAACCCTATTAAGCAGGCATTTTGTCCAGCCAGAATACTCCCCTGGTTACACACAGCTGTTTAGTATACACGGGTGCGGGCGTATCCATCGAGATTCATATTTCACTCACATTGTTTACGCAGGTAAAGTGCGTGGCACGTCTCCCGAGCACGGCGGAGGGCCGGAGAAATATATTAAGGTCCCTGCTCTACAGTCCTGCGCAAGACGAAGGCCACATTAAGTGGCCTTCTTTGCGTGCGGAACTCGCGATGACCTTAATATATTTCTCCGGCCCTCCGCCGTGCTCGGGAGACGACACGTTGATGTCTGCTTAACTCTGCTCGTTCAGGCTAATGACTTTGTTGAGGGTCCACTATTTGCTGGAGGGTGAACTTACATTGCATTGGCTCGCCTTCTGCTTGTGGCTTTGCCTCATAAAAATCGAAGATCATGATGGCGCAGTTGGGGAGTTTTGCTGGGAGCTCGAAGCCCTCTGGAGCTGCAGCCTTGATGAATTGGCGGCTGGCGCTGCCGTGGCTTACTGCTAAGAGGGTTTCGATGCCCTCGGAGCCCATGATATTGGTGAGGGTGGCTACCATGCGTTCTTGTAACGCTTTGCTTCCCTCTCCTCCGAAGGGGACCAGGTCCTCGCCCGGATCCCAGACGTCGGTGGGCAGGGCGTCGTGGGGGCCTTCTTCGAAGGTGCCGTAGCAGCGCTCGATGATGCCTTCGCAGGACTCGACTGCTGCGTCCGGGCCGAGGAGCTCGGTTGCGACGAGGCCTGCCGTGGCCATGGCTCGGCCCAAAGGTGAGGAGACCACTTTGTCGGGGACGACGTTGTGGGCTTTGAGCCATGCGGCTGCCATTCCCGCTTGTTTGCGGCCCAGGTCGGTCAAAGGTGAATCGCAGCGGCCCTGGACCAGCTTTTTGACGTTGAATTCCGTCTGGCCGTGACGGAGTAGATAGAGACGCTTCATGCTCTCCCCTTCTGCTTCAGTTACCTTGCCGGCACAGCCCTACTCGTGGGTATGCCCTACGTAGTCTTCGTCGATCGTAATCTTGGCAATCGACTTGGGGTATTCCGACTCGACCCGTTTCGCCAACTCGTGCTTTAGGTCCTCGGCGCTCATTCGCAGATCCGAGGGTCGCACGCAGTCAAAGATCACATTGGTGTGCGTGGGGCCCGGCACGCAACGCAAATCGTGAATTGAAAGGCGGTTATCAATCTCCTGGGCCATAGCGTTGATGCGCAGACGCATGCTCGCCACATTTGAATCGTCGGTCACTATGGGATCGTAGTGAAGCGTGACAATCATGCCGTCTTCATCCCTAAACGACTGCTCGATGTTATCGAGCGTGTCATGACTTTCCAGCGGGCTAGCCTCGGCCGCCATCTCGGCGTGCGCACTTGCAAACTTCCTGCCCGGACCGTAATCGTGAACCATTAGGTCATGAACGCCCAAAACGCCGGGGTAGCTCATGATCTTGTCTCGGATGTGCTTGACCAACTTGGGATCGGGTGCCTGGCCCAAAAGCGGGCTCACCGTATCCTGGATGAGCTCAAAGCCGCTCCAGCCAATATAGGCGCCAACGGCAAGTCCAACCCAGGCATCAAGATTGATATGCGTCACCTGGGAAACGATCGCGCACGCCAGCACAGCACCCGTGGCAAGAACATCGTTCTTGGAATCCTGGGCCGTCGCATGCAGCGTATCGGACTCAATGCGATCACCGAGCTTTTGGTTGAGGGCCGCCATCCACAGCTTTACAACCATCGAAAGCGCCAGAACTGCCACCAGGGCAAGCGAGAACTCGACAGGTTCGGGGTGGATGATGCGCTCAAACGAGGACTTGATAAGCTCAAGGCCAATCAGCAGCACGAGCGCCGCCACGACCAGGCCAGAAAGATACTCGTAGCGACCATGTCCGTAAGGATGCTCGGGATCGGCCGGCTTGCTCGCCAGCTTAAAACCCAGCACGCTCACGATATTCGAGCTGGCATCGGACAGGTTGTTCATGGCATCCGCCACGATCGAAACCGATCCCGAAACCACACCAATGGCACCCTTTGCAGCACAAAGTGCAACATTAGCGAGAATACACACCACGCCCGTCAACGTGCCCACGCGCGCACGGTCACCCTGCGCACGACGAACAATCCACTCGACCATCTATATCCGCCCCCACGGCACTACCCATATATCTATTGCTCAAACGGATTGTAGTGTAGCCACTTTGTCCCCCAGATACAAAAGGCCGCAACCCTTAGGGCTGCGGCCTTGCAAATCGCACTATCGAGCAAAAAGCTTAGAGCTTGATGTCGATGTCGACGCCAGCGGGAAGGTCGAGACGCATGAGCGAATCAACGGTGCCCGAGGTGGGGTCGAGGATGTCGATGAGGCGCTTGTGGGTGCGCATCTCGAACTGCTCACGGGAGTCCTTGTTCACGTGCGGCGAGCGGATAACCGTGTACAGGTTGCGCTCGGTGGGCAGGGGGACAGGACCGGAAACGCGAGCGCCGGTCTTCTGAGCGGTCTCGACGATGAGCTTCGCGGACTGATCGACGACCTCGTGATCATAGCCCTTGAGGCGAATGCGGATCTTCTGGGTAGCCAACTTAAACCTCCAAAGAGTGCGAGAGATGCTCTCGCAGGATTACGTAACAGGGAGCTCGAACTTAGGCGTTCTTGCTCATGACCTCGTCCACGATGGACTTGGGCGCGGGCTCATAAGAGTCGAACTGCATCGTGTAGGATGCACGGCCCTGGGTCTGGGAGCGAAGGTCGGTAGCGTAACCGAACATCTCGCCCAGCGGCACCTTGGCACGGATGAGCTTGCTGTTCTTGCGATCCTCCATGCCCTCGATCTTGCCGCGGCGACCGGAGAGGTTGCCCATAACGTCGCCCATGTACTGCTCGGGGGTCTCGACCTCGACAGCCATGATCGGCTCGAGCAGCTGCGGATCGGACTTCTTGAGTGCGTCCTTGATAGCCATGGAACCGGCGATCTTGAAGGCGGCCTCGGAGGAGTCGACCTCGTGGTAAGAACCGTCGAACAGGGTGACCTTAACGTCGAGGACCGGGAAGCCGGCGATAACACCGGTGTTCAGGGCCTCCTGAATGCCCTTGTCGATGGACGGGATGTACTCCTTGGGCACGACGCCGCCGACGATAGCGTTGACGAACTCGTAGCCGAAGCCCTCCTCCATCTTCTCGAGCTTGATGACGGCGTGGCCGTACTGACCGCGACCGCCGGACTGACGGACGAACTTGCCCTCAGCCTTCTCGACGTCGTGACCAGCGGTCTCGCGGTAAGCGACCTGGGGCTTACCAACGTTAGCGTCAACCTTGAACTCGCGGAGCAGACGGTCGACGATGATCTCGAGGTGCAGCTCGCCCATGCCGGCGATGATGGTCTGGCCGGTCTCGTGGTTGGTGGACACCTGGAAGGTCGGGTCCTCCTCGGCGAGCTTGGTCAGAGCCAGGGACATCTTGTCCTGCTCGGCCTTGGTCTTGGGCTCGATGGCAACGTCAATAACGGGCTTAGCGAACTCGATCTTCTCGAGGACGATCTCCTTGCCCTCGGCGCACAGGGTGTCACCGGTGGTGGAGTTCTTGAAGCCGACGCAAGCGACGATGTCGCCGGCGGCAGCGTCGTCACGGTCGATACGCTCGGCGGCGTTCATCTCGAGGATGCGGCCGAGACGCTCGCGCTGACCGTTGGAAGCGTTGACCACGTAGGAGCCGGACTCGGCGCGGCCGGAGTAAACGCGGACATAGGTGAGCTTACCGACGAACGGGTCGGTCATGATCTTGAAGACCAGGCCGGAGAAGGGCTCGTCGAAGGAAGGATGACGCTGGATCTCCTCGCCGGTGTCCGGATCGGTACCGGTGACGGCCTCAACGTCGAGCGGGCTGGGCAGGTAGTCGACGACAGCGTCGAGCAGCTCCTGAACGCCCTTGTTCTTGTAGGCGGAGCCCACGAAGACGAGGTTGAGCTCGTTGGCCAGAACGCCCTTACGCAGAGCAGCCTTGAGCTCCTCGACGGTGAAGTCCTCCTCCATGAGGATCTTCTCCATGAGCTCGTCGTCAAAGCTGGCAGCAGCGTCGAGGAGCTCCTCGCGCTTGGTGGCAGCGATGTCGGCAAACTCAGCCGGGATCTCGTCCATCGGCTCAGGGTAGGTCATACCCTTCTCGTCGGCCTTGAAGTCCCATGCAGTCATGGTGACCAGGTCGATGACGCCCCAGAAGTTGTCCTCGGCGCCCATCGGGACCTGAGCGGCCACGGCGTTAGCGTCGAGACGATCCTTCATGGTCTCGATAGCGTTGAAGAAGTCAGCGCCCACGCGGTCATACTTGTTGATGAAGGCGATGCGGGGGACGTTGAAGGTGGAAGCCTGACGCCAGACGGTCTCAGACTGGGGCTGAACGCCGGCAACGGCGTCGAAGACGGCGACAGCGCCATCGAGGACGCGCAGGCAGCGCTCGACCTCGGCGGTGAAGTCAACGTGGCCCGGGGTGTCGATGATCTGGATGCGGTAGTCCTTACCGTCCTTGTTCCAGAAGCACGTGGTAGCAGCGGAGGTAATGGTTACGCCGCGCTCCTGCTCCTGAACCATCCAGTCCATGGTGGCAGCGCCCTCATGGACCTCACCGATCTTGTGGGTCTTACCGGTGTAGTAAAGAATACGCTCGGTCGTGGTGGTCTTACCGGCATCGATGTGGGCCATGATGCCGATGTTACGGGTATCGGAAAGCTTGTACTTAGGCTTAGCCATGTTAGTTCCTTACCTTAACTTACCAACGATAGTGAGAGAACGCGCGGTTGGCCTCGGCCATCTTGAAGACGTCCTCACGCTTCTTGACGGAAGCGCCCAGGCCGTTGGAGGCGTCGAGGATCTCGTTGGCGAGACGCTCGGCCATGGTCTTCTCCTTGCGAGCGCGGGAGAAGTTGACGATCCAGCGGATACCCAGAGCGGTGGAACGACGGGAGTTGACCTCCATCGGGACCTGATAGGTAGCGCCACCGACACGCTTGGGCTTGACCTCGAGCGTGGGCTTGACGTTGTCCATAGCCTTCTTGAAGGTAGCGAGAGCGTCGCCACCCTCGGACTTCTCGGCAACGATCTCGAAAGCGGTGTAAACGATGCGCTCAGCGGTGGCCTTCTTGCCGTCAAGAAGGACCTTGTTGATGAGCTGAGTCACCAGGCGGTTGTTGTAAACGGCGTCAGGCTGAACCTCACGACGATTAGCTGCTGCACGACGCGGCATGTGAAATCTCCTTAAGTGTCTACCGTGCGGCGCTTAGGCGGCACACGGCGAAAGTATCAAAACGTTATCTGGCTTATTTGGCCTTGGGGCGCTTAGCACCGTACTTGGAACGGGCCTGCATACGGTTCTGGACCGGAGCAGCGTCGTAGGCGCCACGGATGACGTGATAACGGACACCAGGGAGGTCACGGACACGACCGCCGCGGACGAGCACGATGGAGTGCTCCTGCAGGTTGTGGCCCTCACCCGGGATGTAAGCAGTAACTTCGATGCCGTTGACAAGGCGAACACGGGCAACCTTACGAAGAGCCGAGTTCGGCTTCTTGGGGCTCGTGGTGAAGACGCGGGTGCACACGCCGCGCTTCTGGGAGTTGTGCTGCAGAGCAGCGTTCTTGGACTTCTTGGGCACGGAACGACGGCCCTGGCGAACCAGCTGGTTAATAGTAGGCAAAGCGTACTCCTTCTCGAATGATTCCAGCTTTCTGTAAAGTGCAACGGCTTGAATCGAGGGGTCAGCATCCCCCTACGAAACACGCAGTTCGATAGGATACGTGCCGTTAGCTGTGCCGTCAACAGACCACGCCGCCGGGCGTATCCCAAAATAGCCATATTTCCGCAAAGCCTACACAAAAGGAATCCCCTCCTGTGCGCGGGGGCGGATTCCCGGGCCGGGCGGCACAGGGGTTAAGTTTGCTGCTCTACAGTCCTGGCTCGCACGGAGGCCACATTAAGTGGCCTCCGGCTCGTGCGGAACTCGCGACAAACTTAACCCCTGTGCCGCCCGGCCCGGGAATCCGGCGTGCTCGTTGGGACAACGTTCCCTTCCAAAAAGGGCCAGGTTTATTTTGGTCGGTTTTATCTGGGGAAATGTCGCACTCCAGCGGTAATCTGCTCTCATCTGTCGCATGGAAATCGGCGGCGTTTCCATTTAACGCAAAATGGGCCGCTTCCCCTAGTAGGAAGCGGCCCCAAATCTTACGAATAGACGATGGTAAAGGGCTCTTTCGTTTCGGTCTCCCCTGTTGATGTATACCTCACAATTTCAAGGGTTACCGAGACAACTTGATCGACATCAATCAACT
>JAXJCX010000067.1:0-6827 GCA_036302225.1 Collinsella sp. | reverse complement strand
GGTGACGAGCGAAGTGAAGTTCTTGGGCGTGGCGCCCCACAGAAGTTGCGCGGCGTTCTGCAGGAAGTAAGACACGCCGATAGCCGTGATCAGAACGGCCAGCGGGCCTGCTTGGCGCAGCGGCTTATAGGCCAGGCCCTCGATGAGAACACCGAGAACGGTACAGACCATACAAGAGAGAACTACAGATGCCCAGCCCGGGAGGCCGAGATACGACGTGGCACAGAACGAGACATAGGCACCGACCATGATGACGTCGCCGTGAGCGAAGTTGAGCATCTTGGCGATACCGTAGACCATGGTGTAGCCCAACGCGATGATGGCGTAGACGCTGCCCATGGACAGGCCGTTGACCAGGTATTGGATAAAGACCGTCATGTTCCACATCCCCCTTTCGAATAGGTTTCCAGTTGATGTATGAAACAGGGACGTTACATCGTCCCTAGATACCAAGCAAGCAGGGAAGGCCAAAACCTCCCCTGCTTGGGATCAAAACCGCTCTATGTAAGGCGGCCAATTAGGCCTGTACGTACTTGCCGTCGGTGATGACGTACGCCGTGGGCTCCTTCTGGACCTGGCCCTTATCGTTCCAGGTGAGCTTGCCGGTCAGACCGTCAACGGTAATCTTGAGCATAGCCTTGGACAGCTTCTCGGCGGCCTCGGTCGGGTCGGCGTCGACACCAAGACCGGCCTCCTTGAGGGCCTCGGCCACCGCGTGCACGCCGTCGTAGGCGTCGGCGGCAAACTGGTCGGGGGTATCGCCGTACTTATCCTTGTAAGCGTTGACGAAGTCGGCGTTCTTCTCGTCGTCGGCGGAGAACGGGGTCATGAGCAGCAGGCCCTCGGCAAGAGAGGTGTCGAAGCCCTCAACGCCCAGGATGCCGTCCATGCCGTCGCAGCCCATCATCTTGACGTCGTAGCCCATGTCCTTGGCGTTCTTGAGCAGGACGGACGCCGGCGTGTAGTAGATCGGCGCAAAGATCATGGTGGCGCCGGCCTGCTTGGCCTTGGTCAGCTGGTTGGTAAAGCTCGTGGCGGAGTCGTCCTTAAAGGTCTCCTCGTCAACAATCTCGAGCTTTGACTCAGCGGCCTGGGCCTTAAAGGAATCTGCGATGCCCGAAGAATAGGCGTCGCCGGAGTTATAGAACAGCACGAACTTCTCGTCCGCATACTTCTGCGCCAGGAACTTGGCAGCGTTGACACCCTGGTTGGGGTCGGTGAAGCAAACCTGGAAGACGCAATCCTTGCCGTCGGTGACGTCCTCGGAGGACGCAGACGGGGTGATCATGAACGTCTTGGGGTCGTTACCGCACTCTGCGGCAACGGCAACCGACGCACCCGTGGTGGTCGGACCGACGAGGGCCTGCATGCCCCAGTCGAGCAGGGTGTTGAAGGCGTTGACGGCCTTCTCGCCATCGGCCTGGTCATCCTCGGCCTTGCTGGCAAGCGGCAGCTCCTTGGTCGAGAAATCCTTGCAGCCAAGCTCGACACCCTGGGTAACGGACTTGCCGTAGGATGCGTTGGCGCCGGTCAGCGGGCCGATGGTGCCGATCTTAAACGAAGCGTCGCTCGAAGCGGAACCGCTGTCGCCGCCGTTGGAGGAGCAGCCAGCTAGAATGGACATCGCCCCCAGACCTGCTGCGCTCGCGATAACGCTCCTGCGATTCATAACAGGGTTCAATGACTTACCGGTGAGGCTCGACATGCGGCTCTCCTCTCAAATCTCGTCGGGTTTCAGTTACCCGACAGGCCATCCTTCGCCGTGTTCGGCGTTCGCAAAATAGTAGACGCTTTAGTTGAGAAAAGTGGCGATTATTTCAACTTTTCTTTTGTTTTGCCGATTTATCCATATTTATGCGTATTTCTATCGGTTTATGCAGTTTAGCCACTTTATTATGTGAAAGTAATGTTTCTGTTCTGTTACAAGCGTCCTTGCCCTGCATAAAACGGCCCCACCGATCTCGTTATATGCACTTAGGCGGCGATGTACTTGCCGTCCTGAATCACATAGGCCGTAGCGGGCTTCTCGACTTGGCCCTCGTCATTCCACGCCGACGAGCGCCTGCATGCCCCAGTCGCACAGGGCAAACCTTATGGTGCAAACGTTGACAGTTTGTTACGGAGTTCCGTTTGTAGCGAGCATGTTTCCAATGTTTCCGCAGCGTTTCGGGGGTGCCGTTTTGTGCGACTCCTGTTGCCTGGCGAGCACGCACCCTCTGTTCACGCTAGAATGCACTCAACCTTTAAGCGGTTAATCCATCCATAAGATGCACGAAGGAGCTATCTATGAGCGAACCCCTGCGCACCGTGAACGTCGGTCTGATCGGTCTGGGAACCGTCGGCGGCGGCGTGGCCCGTCTGATCAAGAGCCACCACGATGAGTACCTGGCAGCCTACGGCATCGACCTTAAGCTGACCCGCGCCTGCGCGCTTGCCTGGGAGCAGGCCGAGGCGGCAGGCATTGAGCGCGAGGCCTTTACGAGTGACTGGCACGACGTCGTCACCGACCCCGCCGTCGACATCGTCGTCGAGCTGATCGGCGGCGAGCATCCCGCAACCGAGATCTTCACCACTGCCTTTGAGCACGGCAAGCACGTCGTCTCTGCCAACAAGGCCCTGCTGGGCCGTCATGTCGAGACGCTCGCCGAGAAGGCGCGCGCGTGCGGCGTGCAGATTAAGTGCGAGGCCAGCTGCGGCGGTGGCATCCCCATCGTGAGCACGCTCGAGCACGACCTGGTGGGCAACAAGATCCTGACCATCGCCGGCATTCTCAACGGCACCACCAACTACATCCTGTCGCGCATGGACGCCGAGGGCGCCGATTACGCCGACGTGCTCGCCGACGCCCAGGCCAAGGGCTACGCCGAGGCCGACCCGTCCGCCGACGTCGACGGCTTCGACGCCGCCAGCAAGACGGCCATCCTCGCCTCCATCGGCTTTGGCACCCGCGTGACCACCGATGATGTGTACCAGCAGGGTATTCGCACCATCGGCGCCGAGGACATCGCCCAAGCCCGCGAACTCGGCTACACCATTAAGCTGCTCGGCATCGCCCGCAACACCGACGCCGGCGTCGACGTTCGCGTGCACCCCACGCTGATCCCTGCCGATCACATGCTTGCCAAGGTCAACGGCGCCATGAACGCTGTCTACGTGGTAGGCGACGCCGTGGGCGAGACCATGTTCTACGGTGCCGGAGCTGGCTCCTTCCCCACCGCGAGCGCCGTCGTGGGCGATATCCTGTCGCTCTCCGAGCAGATCAGCCGCGGCGTGGCTCCGCTGCCCGAGATTGAGCCCTATGGTCACAACCTCGCCTTTAAGCCCATGGACGAACTCCAGACCAAGTACTATGTGCGCCTGAAGGTCGCCGACCGCGTGGGCGCCCTGTCCGAGACGGTCGATATCTTTGCCAAGCACAACATCTCGATCTCGCTCATCAACCAGGTCGAGGACGGCAAGTCGGGCGTCAGCGACGCCTGCTCGGTCATCTTCCTGACGCACCGCGCGCTCGAGAAGGACGTCCAGGCTGCCGCCGCCGAGCTTGCCGGCGTCGACTGCGTTGCCGAGGTCGCCAACGTCCTGCGTATCGAGGACGTAGAGGCCTGGACCGAAGGCGTCATGGCCAACTAACCCATCAATCGCCTAGCAATACGCGCTTTGAGGGCTCCCGTCCGATGTGGGACGGGAGCCCTTTTGTCTCCTGCCCTAAGCACAACGGCAGAGCACATTTGCGCGAGCCGCTCATCGGTAACGCGGGCTACCGTTCACCGATATGCAAACGCGGCCGATTCCGGCTACCGCTACGCTGTGCTGCGTACGTCAACCCCCGAAGAATGGAGGCACCATGTTGCTCGAGGGCAAGAAAGCAATCGTCACCGGAGGCACGCGCGGTATCGGCTATGCCATCGCCTGCCGTTTTATCGAGGAGGGTGCCGCCGTCACCGTCTTTGGCTCGCGCCAGGAGACTGCCGATGCAGCCGTTGAGAAGCTGACAGCCGTCTATCCCGACGCCAAGGTCTGGGGCCGTTCCTGCGACCTCACCTCGCTCGAGGCCGTGACCGAGGCCTTTACCCAGGCTGCAGCCGACATGGGCGGTCTCGATACGGTCGTCAACAACGCCGGCATCTCCCAGCGCTCGCCCCTTTTGGACTACACGGCCGAGGAGTTCGCAAAGGTCATGGACCTTAACGTCGTCGCTGTCTTTAATGGCCACCAGGCTGCCGCCAAGATCATGACCGAGGCCGGCCACGGCGGCACCATCACTACCACAAGCTCGATGGTCGCCAAGTACGGCCAGCCCTCTGGCGTCGGCTACCCCACGTCCAAGTTTGCCGTCAACGGAATGGTCCAGTCGCTCTCGCGCGAGCTCGCCCCCATGGGTATTCGCGTCAACGCCGTCGCCCCAGGCGTAACCAAGACCGATATGGTCGCCAACCTGCCCGAAGAGGTCATCAAGCCCATCATCGCCACCATTCCGCTGGGTCGCATGGGCGAGCCCGAGGATGTCGCCAACGCCTTTGTCTTCTTGGCAAGCGACATGTCCTCCTATGTCACGGGCGCCATCCTCCCCGTCGACGGAGCCGCCCGCTCCTAAAGGTCGCAAGCCACGACTCCTAGCCTCAACATTGCTCAACGCAAAAGGCGCGCTGTCTGCATCAACCGCAGGCAGCGCGCTTTCTATTATTTGGACGGAACCCGTATCCCGGCATTCCTTACTACTTACCGTCGTCGTCCTGGGCTTCATCGCGCGCGTAGAGCTCCAGCATGCGGCGGCGGTATTCGTGCACGGCGAGCTTGGCGCGCTCCAGGCGGCGGCGCTCACGCGGAGTCAGCTCGGACGGGTCAACCTCATCACCATAGGTCTTATCGGCAAGAAGATGCGCCGCGTCCACGATGCGGGCATCGATGTGGCCGCTCGCTGCCTCGGCGGAAAGACGCTCGGCAATCGTATCGAGCGTAGGCAGGCCCTCAAATACGCGACCATGGCCATGCGATGTCAGCAGCTCGTGCTCGCGTGCGAGCAGGCTCGCCAAATCGTGATGGGCGCGCAGAATATCGAGCGCGTCGGAAGGATGCTCGGCAACCTCAGCCACGGCGGCGACCGGCGCGGCATCGACCACGCGGTAGAAGAGCTGCGCGAGCAGCGGCATCAAGAACACCGTGATGGCACCGGCGGCAACCATGACCGACGCAATATCTTGCGACAGCGCGCCCGCGTTGACGGCAACGCTCGTCACGGCAACGATGATCGGAAGCGCCGTGGTGCAGTACAGGGCCACGGTAATGCGACCATACGCCGACACATCGCGCGTCGCAGGACAAATGCCCATAGAGATGAGGATGGGCACGGCACGAATAATCAGCAACGCCACGATAAAGCCCGCGAGCAAGCCCGGACGCGACGCCACGGCCGTCAGGTCGATCTTTGCGCCCGATACGGTAAAGAACACCGGAATCAAAAAGCCGTAGGCCAGGCCGTCGAGCTTGGTCTCGAGCGTATGGTTGCCCTCGGGGATGATATAGCGCAGGACAAAGCCGGCGGCAAAAGAACCCAACACGATGTCGAGATCAAAGACGGCCGAGAACGCCACGAGCGTGACCAAGATGAGCACCGTCAGGCGCACGAAGGTCTGCGACGTGGTATCGGCGCGTTCCTCGACAAACGCAAAGAAGCGGCTGCCGACGCGCTTGGAGCGGCTTGGGACCACGGCCAGCAACACGCAGACCACCGCAAACAAGCCAAGGATTACAAGCGTCTGGATGCCGGTGCGGGCAGACAGCAGCACCGACATGGCGAGCACGGGGCCGAGCTCACCCCAGGTGCCATACGCAAGAATCGAGTCGCCCACGCGCGTGCCGGTGAGCGAGCGCTCACGCATGATGGGCACGAGCGTGCCGAGCGCCGTCGAAGTGAGGGCAAGCGTCACGGCGATACCGTCGAAATGGCTGACCGAGAACCACGGAGTAAAGCGCACGGCAAGCCAGGCGATACCAAACGTGACGACCCACGTCGCCAAGCCGTAGCGCCCCTCGACGCCCGTGATGCTCTTGGGGTCGATCTCAAAGCCGGCGAGCAGGAACAAAAAGGCCAGACCGAGCTCGGACACAAGCGAGACCTCGGCATCTACATGGATAATGTCGAGCATATGGGGTCCCAGCACCGCGCCGAACACGAGCAAAAAGACCGTTTCGGGAATGGGTTTTCCGGGAATCGCCGAGGCGATGAAGGGGCTTGCAAAGGCCACGAGCGCGATGATGGCGAGTGAAACGAATGCCATGTGATGCCTTTCTCTTGTTTGCGCTTCACTGTAGCACCCTCGCCGTCCTCAACGCGCCGCGAGCTGTCGTATCATAGTGAGGTTTACAAACATGTGGCTCAAGGCGACCGCGAGGCTTGCCCCGTAAACCGACCGCTGCCGCATACCGTACCGTACGCCCAACCGATCAGGAAGGCAGGAACCAATGGTCTCTCGTATCTACGTGGAGAAGAAACCCGGGTTCGACGTCGAGGCTCAGCAGCTCAAGGGCGAGCTGACCGAGATTCTCGGCATCAAGGGCATCGAGGCCCTGAGGATTATCAACCGCTACGACGTCGAGGGCATCGACGAGGAGCTTTTCCGCTCCTGCGTGCCGACCGTCTTTAGCGAGCCCCAGGTCGATGTGACCTATGACGAGCTCCCCGCAAGCGATGGCGCCGTCTTTGCCGTCGAATTCCTGCCTGGCCAGTTTGACCAGCGCGCCGACTCCGCCAGCGAGTGCGTGCAGCTCATCAGCCAGGGCGAGCGCCCCGCCGTGCGCTCCGCCAAGGTCTATATGATCTCGGGCGC
>JAXJCX010000066.1:0-11047 GCA_036302225.1 Collinsella sp. | reverse complement strand
GGCCGCTTCCCCTAGTAGGAAGCGGCCCCAAATCTTACGAATAGACGATGGTAAAGGGCTCTTTCGTTTCGGTCTCCCCTGTTGATGTATACCTCACAATTTCAAGGGTTACCGAGACAACTTGATCGACATCAATCAACTTCGTTGGCACCCAGATGTTCTCTCCGCTATTGCGCCCATAAGAAAAATATAAGTTGAACACCCCTGCGTCGTCATCTTCGATAATCTGCTCCGATCCATCCTTGTAGCTGACGGTCAGCTTATTATCAACTGCTTCATAGCCCAAATCATCGATGTGCGTCTGGATGGAAAACGGGCTAATCTCAAGAGGCGAGTCACCGGAGCGGAGTTCCTTTGTATCGGCGTACGCTCCAATATTGAACTCGGGTGTCGACGCCTCAAACCGCCTCGCACTCTCACCTTCACCCTCGGTCCAGTGGATATTCCAGGTGACAGCATGTTGCAAATCTCGCTCGCGATCCATAGCGGCAAAGTACATCGTGCCATTAATGACAGTATCGCTTGATGTGTCCTTATCAATTGTGCTGCGCGTGTCAGGCCATTCCTCGCCGAACTTCATATCGGGCGTGCCGATGCCCTGCTCTTCTTCACCATAGAGAACAAGTTCGCCAATCTCTGCTGCTGGCTTGTAGTAGTTAACTCCATTTGGATTGGACAACGTAAACGTCACGGCTCCGCAGCCGTTTTGGTCGATTGCCATCTCATGGATATCAAGCGTATAGCCGTTGCCCTCGACGGACAGATTAACCTCCTGGACTGCGCCTTCCAGGCTTTGGGGCGCGATGCCATCGCCAAACTCTCTGGTGTAGGTATATTTAGTTCCCGATGAGCCGCCGTTGGTCCAGGTAATGGAATCCCCGTTGCCGTGGTTTCCCCAGGCAGAGGCAAAATAGCTGGAATTGACGACGGCGTAGGCGACCCCTCCGGTCGCCAGCACTCCGGCAAGGCATCCGATCACGGCAACATACAGAGGCTTCGCGTGACCCTTTCGGCGAAGCGGCTCACCAGCAGCGGCATAAAGAACACGGTCAGCAAGATCGCTATCGGCTTGGACGGACTCGAAGGCCTGCTTGATTTGATTGGATTTCACGGTCGCCCTCCTCTAGGATGAACTTGAGCTTCGATCTGCCGCGAGCCAAACGCGTTCGAACAGTCGCGGCTGGCACATGCAATAACTCGGCAATCTCTGAGGTCGAAAAGCCCAGATAGTAATAGAGCATGATGGGAACACGGAATCGTTCCGGAAGTCGCATAACGTCTGACAGGACCGCCTTGGTCTCATCCTGCGCCGTCGAAAGCGAATCGGCCAGGTTCTCAATATCCTCCACACGCCTCCATGGCTTTCGAAAGAGAGATTTGCATTCATTGATCGTGACCCGGATAAGCCATCGACGAAGATGTTCCCAGCTTTCAAATTGCGCATCGCTTTTGAGTAACTTCAGAAAGACGTCTTGAGCGACATCGTCGGCATCGGCACGATCGCGCAGATACGTCAATGCGATTCGAAACACGACATCTCTGTGATCTTCAACCGCCTGTCTAAATGCTTGTTCTTCCATAATCACCTCCCGGTGACGTTAATAATTCTTGGTGAGGCCCTCACCTTAGATACGCTCTTGTCGGGCGAAATGTTTCAAATTCAAGCATGAAAAACCGACCAAAATAAACCTGTCCCTTTTTGGCATAAAGGAATCCCCTCCCGTCCCGGGAATCCGACGTACTCGTCGGGGCAACGTTCCTCATCAAAAAAGGCCCGCCCCCCTGTTGGGAAGCGAGCCTTTATAAGGGCGGTTAACGTACTAGGAAATTACTCCTCGTCGTTGTCCTTGGCCTCTTCGGCGTCGTCGGTGTCCACAAGCTGGTTGAGCAGCTCGTCGAGAGAAGCCATGTCCTCGTTGATCGCGCCGTTGGCGGGAGCCTTCTTGTCGTCGATCGGGGCGCCCAGGAGCTCCTCGTCGGCGTCGGCGTGATGCGTCGGAGCGGAGGTACCCAGCAGGATGTCGTCCGGACCGTCGGGGCTAAAGACCATCTGCAGCAGCTGCGAGAGGTCTTCCTCGTCGGCAACGTCGTCGTTGTTCTCGAGGATGTAGAGCAGATCGTGGGCCTCGAGGCCGTCACGGAGCTCCTCGATCGCCTTGGCACCGATGCCGTCGATGCGCAGCAGATCCTCCTCGGACTTGCCAACCAGGTCGCCGACCGTCTCGATACCGACCTCGCTGAACTTGTTGGTCCAGCGCTGCGACACGCCCAGGTCGTCGAACAGGTACAGGCGAGCCTTCTCGGCGGAGATGGTGTGGCCGTTGCGGGTGAACGAACCGTCAGCACCACCGAACTCGTCGTAGCCGGCCCAGTCGAGCTGCTGCGGGAGCTGCTCGTCCAGGTCCTTGAGCTCCACAGGAGCCCACTCGGGCAGCGACTTGGCGTTGGGCGAAGCCGGGCCGTCGATGTCGACATAGCCGTCGGCCGTACGATACGTCAGCTTGGCGTTGGCGTACGGCTTGAGGCCGGTACCAGCCGGGATCTTCTTACCGACGATGACGTTGGACTTAAGGTCGAGCAGGTGATCGACCTTGCCCTCAATGGCAGCCTCGGTAAGGACGCCAGCGGTACGGATGAACGAAGCGCTCGACAGCCAGGAGTCGATGTTGGACGCGACCTTGAGCGTACCCAGGATGACGGGCTCGGCCACGGGAGCCTGACCGCCCAGACGGGCAACGCGCTCGACCTCGTCGGCGAACTCGTAGCGGTCGACGTACTGACCAAGCAGGTACTTGGAGTCGCCGGGGTTGGTGATCTGAACGCGACGCAGCATCTGACGTGCGAGCACCTCGATGTGCTTGTCGTTCAGGTCGACGCCCTGGCTGGTGTAGACGTCCTTGACGCTCTCGACGAAGGTGTGCATCGTCGACTCGATGTCGGTCAGCTTGCGCAGGTTGCGGAAGTTGACGAAGCCCTTGGTGATCTGGTCGCCGGCGCGAACCTCGCAGCCGTCCTCGATCTCGGGCATAAAGCGCACCGAAGCGGGAACGCGACGCTCGTCGAGGACACGGGTGTGATCCTCGGAGTCGGTGAGCGTCAGCACGTACTCGGACTTCTCGGGCTTAATCGAGAGGTGGCCGGAGTACGGAGCCAGCTCGGCCTCGCGACCCAGAATCTTCTCGTTGACGTTGCCGACGATATCGAACATACGGCTGACCGTAGGCAGACCCTGCGTAATATCGTCGACGCCAGCGACGCCGCCGGAGTGAATGGTACGCATCGTAAGCTGCGTACCGGGCTCGCCGATGGACTGGGCGGCAATAATGCCGACCGCGGTACCGATGGCGACCGGACGACGGGTGGAAAGATCCCAGCCGTAGCACTTCTGGCACACGCCGTACTTGGAGCGGCAGGTGAGCAGCGCGCGAAGCTTGACCTTCTTGAGGCCGGCATCGACCATCTTCTGGATGTCGGCGACCTTCTCGATGTAGCCGTCCTGCTCAAAGAGCACGGTGCCATCGGGAGCCACGACGTCCTCGATGAAGCAACGGCCGACGAGGTCGGTGTTGAGGTCGGTGGTGCCGGGGACGATGAGGTTGTAGGTGACGCCCTCGTGCGTACCGCAGTCCTCCTCGCGGACGATGACGTCCTGGGCCACGTCGACCAGACGACGGGTCAGGTAACCAGAGTCCGAGGTGTGGGATGCGGTATCGACCAGACCCTTACGGGCGCCGTAGGTCGAAATGAAGTACTCGAGCGGCAGCAGGCCCTCGCGGAAGTTTGCCTTAATGGGAAGGTCGATCGTCTCGCCGGACATGTCTGCCATCAGGCCACGCATGCCGCCGAGCTGACGCAGCTGGGTCTTAGAACCACGGGCGCCGGAGTCGGCCATCATGTACAGCGGGTTCTCCTCGTCGAACATGTCGAGCATGAGCGCTGCGACCTTGTCGGTACAAGCGGTCCACTCGTTAACGACTTCGATGTGGCGCTCCGTCTCGTTGATGAAGCCCTCCTCGAAGTACTCGTTGATCTGGTCGACGTTGGCCTGGGCGCGATCGAGCAGCTCCTGCTTCTCGGCAGGGATGAGAGCGTCCCACACCGAGATGGTGAGGCCGGCGCGGGTAGCGTAGTGGAAGCCAGAGTACTTGATGGCGTCGAGGATCGGACCGACCTTGGCCTCGGGGTAACGATCGCAGCAATCGGCAACCAGCTTGGCCACGTCGCCCTTGACCATCTTGTAGTTCATGAACTCATAGTCTTCGGGCAGGCACTGGCGGTTGAAGATGATGCGGCCGATGGAGGTCTCGAAGCGCGCAGTCTTGTTGCCGGTGACGTCGTAGTCGACAAACTCGTTCTTGCCGTTCTTGACGCGGAAGATACGGGTGCCGTCCTCGTTGATGACGTTGGCGTCGGCAGCGGACACGCGGACCTGAATCTTGGCCTGCATGTCGACCTCGGAGCGGCAGTCATAGGCGTGCAGCGCGTCGTCAAAGCTCGAGAACACGTGGTTCTCGCCCGGCAGACCCTCGCGAACCTGGGTGAGGTAGTACACACCGATGATCATGTCCTGCGAAGGGATGTTGACCGGCTTGCCGGATGCCGGCGAGCGCAGGTTGTTCGCAGAGAGCATGAGCACGCGGGCCTCGGCCTGAGCCTGACTGGACAGCGGAACGTGGACAGACATCTGGTCGCCGTCGAAGTCGGCGTTGAAGGGCGAGCAGACCAGCGGATGCAGGTGGATAGCCTTGCCCTCGACCAGCACCGGCTCAAAGGCCTGGATGGACAGACGGTGCAGGGTCGGTGCACGGTTGAGCAGCACGACGCGGCCGTCGATGACCTCTTCGAGGATGTCCCACACAAAGGTGGCACCGCGGTCGATAGCGCGCTTGGCGCCCTTGATGTTCTCGACCTTGCCAAGCTCGACCAGGCGCTTCATGACGAAGGGCTTGAAGAGCTCCAGCGCCATGGTCTTGGGCAGACCGCACTGGTGCAGCAGCAGCTTGGGGTCGGTAACGATAACCGAACGGCCGGAGTAGTCGACACGCTTACCCAGCAGGTTCTGACGGAAACGACCCTGCTTGCCCTTGAGGGCCTCGGCGAGCGACTTGAGCGGGCGACCGCCACGGCCAGAGACCGGGCGACCACGACGGCCGTTGTCGAACAGGGCGTCCACGGACTCCTGGAGCATGCGCTTCTCGTTGTTCACGATGATCGCGGGGGCGTCCAGGTCGAGCAGGCGCTTGAGTCGGTTGTTACGGTTGATCACGCGACGGTACAGGTCGTTGAGGTCGGACGCGGCGAAGCGGCCACCGTCGAGCTGGACCATCGGGCGCAGATCGGGCGGAATGACCGGAATGACGTCCAGAATCATATTCGCGGGGCTGTTACCGCCCTTCAGGAAGGCGTCAACGACCTCGAGGCGCTTAACGGCCTTCTCGCGCTTCTGCTTCTGGGAGTCCTCGTCGGCGATGATGGCCTTGAGCTTCTCGGCCTCGGAGGGGAGGTCGATGGCAGCGAGCAGGTCGCGGACGGCCTCGGCACCCATGCCACCCTTGAAGTACATGGAGTAGTAGCGGGTCATCTCGCGGAACAGCGGCTCATCGGAAATGAGGTCGCGCTCGCTGAGCTTCATGAAGGCGTTGAAGGCGTCCGTGCGGAGCTGCTTCTCGTCCTTGCACTCTTCCTCGATGTCGACGATGCCAGAGGCGATCTCCTCGGGGGTCAGCGGCTCCTCGTCGGAGAACTCGTCGAAGTTCTCGGGGTTGCCCTGCTCCTTGAGGGACTCGATCTGGCGGGCGCACTCGGCATCGATCTCTTCCAGATCGGCGGCGAGCTCCTCGCGCAGGTCGTCGGCGTCGGCCTCGCGAGCCTCGTAGTCAACCTCGGTGATGATGTAGCTGGCAAAGTACAGAACCTTCTCGAGGTCCTTGGACTTGATGTCGAGCATACGGCTCATCGGGAAGCTCGTGGGGCTCTTGAAGTACCAGATGTGGGACACGGGAGCGGCGAGCTCGATGTGGCCCATGCGGTCGCGACGCACCTTGGCCGAGGTGACCTCGACGCCGCAGCGCTCGCAGACGATGCCCTTAAAGCGGATGCCCTTGTACTTGCCGCAGGAGCACTCCCAGTCCTTGGCGGGACCGAAGATCTTCTCGCAGAACAGGCCGTCCTTCTCGGGCTTGAGGGTACGGTAATTGATGGTCTCCGGCTTCTTGACCTCACCGTGCGACCAGGAACGGATCTGGTCGGCGGAGGCAAGGGAGATCTTTACCGAGTCAAAATCAGTAGCTTCGAAATCTGCCACAGTCAACTACTCCTTATCAGTGGTCGTGGCGGCGACAGCCTCGGGTGCCTCGGCGGTCTCGGCATCCTCGGCCTCGACGTCGGCGTCAACGCCGGCGAGCGCAGCCAGGTCGTCGAGAGCAGAGGTCTCCTCGGCGGTCACAGGGGCGGAGGCGTCCTCGTCGGCATCGTGCATGGGCTCGATGTCCAGTGCGAGGGAGCGAATCTCCTTGACGAGAACCTTGAAGGACTCGGGGATACCCGGGACAGGAACGTTCTCGCCCTTGACGATGGACTCGTAGGTCTTGACGCGGCCCACGGTATCGTCGGACTTGACGGTCAGGATCTCCTGCAGGACGTTGGAAGCACCGTAAGCGTACAGTGCCCAAACTTCCATCTCGCCGAAGCGCTGGCCGCCGAACTGAGCCTTGCCGCCCAGAGGCTGCTGGGTAACCAGGCTGTAAGGGCCGGTCGAACGGGCGTGGATCTTGTCGTCGACCATGTGGCCGAGCTTGAGGATGTAGGACGTACCCACGGTAATGGGCTCGCGGAACTCCTCGCCGGTGCGGCCGTCGAACAGGCGGGTCTTGCCGCGCTCGTCAAGCTGGGTGACAAACTCGGGGCGCATGTGATCGCCAAAGGCAGCGGTGGCCTTGTTGAGCATGTTCTTGTTGGCGCGACGGATGACCTCGGCGATCTCGTCCTCCTTGGCGCCGTCGAAGACGGGCGTCGAGACGAAGAACGGACCGGGGACATACTTGTCGGAGTCGGCATCCTCGGTATCCCAACCGCAGGCAGCAGCCCAGCCAAGGTGGCACTCGAGCAGCTGACCGACGTTCATACGCGAAGGAACGCCCAGCGGGTTGAGGATAACGTCGATCGGGGTACCGTCAGCCATGTAGGGCATGTCCTCGACCGGCAGAACGTTACAGATAACGCCCTTGTTGCCGTGGCGACCGGCGATCTTATCGCCCTGCTGGATCTTACGACGCTGGGCGACGTAGACGCGCACCTGCTCGTTGACGCCGGGGGCCAGGTCGTCGCCGTTCTCGCGGCTAAAGCGGACGACGTCGATGACGCGGCCATAAGCGCCGTGAGGCATCTTAAGGGAGGTGTCGCGAACATCGTGAGCCTTGGCACCGAAGATGGCGCGCAGCAGGCGCTCCTCGGCGGTCAGAGCGCTCTCGCCCTTAGGCGTGACCTTGCCGACCAGGATGTCGCCAGGGCCGACCTCGGCGCCGATGCGGATGATGCCGTCCTCGTCGAGGTTGGCAAGCATGTCCTCGGAGAGGTTCGGGATCTCGCGAGTGATCTCCTCGGGACCGAGCTTGGTGTCGCGGGCGTCGATCTCGTGACGGGTGATATTGATGGTCGTCAGCAGGTCCTCGGCCACCAGGCGCTCAGACACGACGATACCGTCCTCGTAGTTGAAGCCTTCCCACGGCATGTATGCCACGGTGAGGTTCTGGCCCAGTGCGAGCTCGCCATGATCGGTCGAAGGACCGTCGGCCAGAGGCTCGCCCTGCTCAACGGTGTCACCGACGCGCACGAGCGGACGGTGGTTGATGCAGGTGGACTGGTTGGAGCGCTGGTACTTGGCCAGGTGATACTCGTCCATGCCACCGGCATGCTTGACGATAATCTTGGAGGCGTCGGCATAGATGACCTCGCCGGCGTTCTTGGCCAGGGTAACCTCGCCGGAGTCCAGGGCGGCGCGACGCTCCATGCCGGTACCGACATAGGGAGCGGCGGGGTGAACCAGCGGCACGGCCTGACGCTGCATGTTGGCGCCCATGAGCGTACGCTTGGCGTCGTCGTGCTCGAGGAACGGAATCAGCGTGGCTGCGACGGAGAGCATCTGACGCGGCGAGACGTCCATGTAGTCGACGTCCTCGACAGGCACGTCGGCGGGAGCGCCGAAGGAGCCGTCGAAGTCGCGGGTACGGGCGATCACGGTATGTGGACGAACGATCTTGCCCTCGGCATCGGTCGTGATGAACTCGTTGGTCTTGGGATCGAGCGGCGTGTTGGCCGGCGCGATGACGTGCTTCTCTTCCTCGTCAGCGGTCATCCAGTCGATCTGGTCGGTGGCAACGCCGTTCTCGACGCGACGGAACGGGGCCTCGATGAAGCCATACTCGTTGACGCGGGCGTAGAGGGCGAGCGAGCCGATCAGGCCGATGTTGGGGCCTTCGGGGGTCTCGATCGGGCACATGCGGCTGTAGTGCGAGTTGTGAACGTCGCGGACGGCCGTCGGCACGTTGGTGCGGCGGCTGGAGCCCGACTTGTGGCCGGCAAGACCGCCAGGGCCGAGTGCGGACAGACGGCGCTTGTGGGTCAGACCGGTCAGGGGGTTTGCCTGGTCCATGAACTGCGAGAGCTGCGAGGAACCGAAGAACTCCTTGATAGAGGCCACGATCGGACGGATGTTGATGAGCGACTGCGGGGTGATCTCGTCGATGTCCTGGGAGCTCATGCGCTCACGGACGACGCGCTCCATACGGCTCATGCCGATACGGAACTGGTTGGCGACGAGCTCGCCGACGGTGCGGATACGGCGGTTGCCGAAGTGGTCGATGTCGTCGACCTTGAAGCCCTGCTCGCCGGCAGCGAGGGACAGCAGGTAGCGCAGCGTAGCGACGATATCCTCGTCGGTGAGCACCGTGACCTCTTCCTCGGTGGTGAGGTTGAGCTTCTTGTTGACCTTGTAGCGACCGACGCGGGCCAAATCGTAGCGCTGCGGGTTGAAGAGCAGGCCCTCGAGCAGGCTGCGGGAAGCATCCACGGTGGGAGGCTCGCCCGGGCGCAGGCGACGGTAAATCTCGATAAGAGCATCCTCGCGGGTAAGGGCGGTATCGCGCTCGAGGGTGCGCTTGATCACATCGGAGTTGCCGAGCAGCTCGATGATATCGTCGTTGGTGACGGCGATGCCAAGGGCGCGCAGGAACATCGTGGCGCTCTGCTTGCGCTTACGGTCGATGGAGACCATGAGCTGGTCGCGCTTGTCGACCTCAAACTCGAGCCAGGCACCGCGGGACGGGATGATCTGAGCCTTGTAGATCTGCTTGCCCGAATCCATCTCGGAGCTGTAGTACACGCCCGGGGAACGGACGAGCTGGGAGACGACGATACGCTCGGTACCGTTGATGATAAAGGTGCCCTGATCGGTCATCATGGGGAAGTCGCCCATAAAGACGAGCTGCTCCTTGATCTCACCGGTCTCCTTGTTAGTGAGACGGACGTCGGTCAGAAGCGGAGCCTGATAGGTCATGTCCTTCTCGCGGCACTCCTCGACGGTGTGCGCGGGATCGCCAAACTGATGCTCGCCGAAGGTAACCTCGAGAACATGGTTCTGGCTCTGGATGGGGCTGGATTCCTTGAACGCCTCACGAAGGCCCTCGTCCTTAAAACGCTCAAAGGATTCCCTTTGAACAGAGATAAGGTTGGGGAGCTCCATGGCCTCCGGGATTTTCCCGAAGCTGACGCGCTTGCGCTCAGTGGCAGTGTATGCGTAGGTCACCAGGTTTTTCCTCCTTCACGGAAATGCTCGGTGGATTGGCGAGGCATAGCTTCGCCAGTTATCGCAACCTAATAGTTTATCAGGTACCGACCGTTGAGCAAGAAAAGCCTTGACGTGATTGAGTTTTTGGAGTAGCAAAGTTTTTCGACAGAAAACATGCAGGTAGATGGATGTGCATCGAACACCTGTTCATATATTTTCTGTGAACAGAGGGTTAGCAATCGCAGCTCTTATAAAAAACGGGCGCGAACCGAAGTCCGCACCCGTAAATGTCGATGCCCGAAGGCTTACTTACGCATCAAACCGCCGCGCTCGTCGATGGCATCCCAGAAGGCGCCGGCAAAGCGAGGATCGCTTGCGGCCATGAGGGCGTTGGTGGCCATCCAGCCAGACGGGGTACCGGTATCGTAGCCCGACAGCGGGTCGATGACGACGGCGTACATGGCCTCGCGGTCGAGCGAGCGGGCCATGGCGTCGGTCAGCTGGATCTCGCCGCCCTTACCGGCCTGCTGATCGGCCAGCAGGTCCATGACCAACGGGCTCAGCAGGTAGCGACCGACGATGTACAGGTTGGACGGAGCCGCCTCGGGAGCGGGCTTCTCGACCAGGCCGCCGATGCGCCAGACGGCACCGGGCTCGTCGTCGGCGGCATTCTCGAAGCCCTCGAGAGCGCCCACGCGATCGCCGGCGATAACGCCATAGCGGCTGACTTCCTCAGGAGCGCACGCGGCAACGGCGATAACAGAAGCGCCACCGTGCTCCTTGGAGACGGCAAGCATCTTGTCGCAGATGTCGCGGTTGGGCACAACGTAGTCGCCCAGAAGAACCAGGAAGTTCTCCCCCGCCACAGCGTCAGCGGCAGAGCGAATGGCGTGACCGAGGCCCTTGGGCTCGTACTGATAGCGGAAGTCGACCGGCATACCGCCCGCATGGGCGACGGCGTCGGCATAAGCATCCTTGCCGCGCTCGCGCAGCAGGTTCTCGAGCGAACGATCGGGCTGGAAGTAGCTCAGCAACTCGGGCTTGCCGGGAGAGGTGACGATAATGGCGTCGTCGACCTCCTCGGGGTCGAGCGCCTCCTCGACGACGTACTGGATGACCGGCTTGTCGAGCACCGGCAGCATCTCTTTAGGCGTGCACTTGGTGCCAGGCAGAAAACGCGTGCCAAGACCGGCGGCGGGGATGATTGCCTTCATAGTATTCAGGGATCCTTTCGCAGGCGCAGGATGCGCCCTGTGCGTGCGG
>JAXJCX010000065.1:0-7141 GCA_036302225.1 Collinsella sp. | reverse complement strand
CTCCTGCGGTAACTAGGGAGGTCGAGACTATTCGTCTTCTTGCTGCGGGTGCCTGGGGTAGGATGCGGCGTGCATTTTTGGGAGTATTCAGCAGCCGAGGGTGCCTGCATACTGGATTTTGGGCGAAAGGCGGGCGCTATGGGTCGCGTTCTGTAAAAAATGGCCAGCTCTTGAGGCGTTGGGGCTCAGAATCAGGGCTTCCAGCGCTGTTTTGTGCGTCCGATCCCGCGCCCGCGGACTCCGGGATGCTGAAAACTCCAGAATTTGCACGCCGCCCCCTGGGGTACCTGCAGGCAAAAAGCAACCGCCCCGCCGAAATATGCAATCGGCGGGGCGGTTTATACAAAAATGCTGCTGCGGGCGCGTCGGCAGCTCGCTAGAACTTGAATCCCAGGACAGGCTACTCGGCGCTTTTGAGGGCGCCGACCATGTCGATCTTGTTGAGGGTACGATTGGTGGCGAGGTTGACGATAAACGTAAAGCCAAAGGAAAGCACCACGGCGAGCACGTAGCTTAGCGGCTCGACCTCGACGTCAAAGTACAGCGACGGCATCTGCAAAATGTACGTAAAACTCTCGGCCAGCAAGCCGCCCAGCGGCACGCCCAGCGCGGCGCCAATCGCCGTGAGAATCAGTGTCTCCTTGTTGACGTAATGGTGCACCTCGCCACGGCGGAAGCCCAGCACCTTGATGGTCGCCAGCTCGCGTTCGCGCTCGGAGATATTCGTGTTGGACAGCGTAAACACCACCACAAACGATAGGCACGCCGCCATAAAGGTCACGAGCACTACGACCGAATTGATAATCGTAAAGTTCGCCTCATAGTTTTCCCAATGCTCGGCCGTACTCGAAATCGTAAGCCAACCGTCACTCTTAAGATTCTTGCTAAACGCAATCTGGTCGGCCGACGAACCCTTAAGCAGCACAAAGACGCCGTTAAGACGTGCGCTTCGACCGAACGCACGCTCATAGGTGCCCTGCGTCATGTAAAGCGTGTTGCCCAGATAGTTAAGCGAAATGTCGCTGACTTTGACCTTGGCAACATTGAGCGACGAATCCTGGACGTGAGCCGTATCGCCCGGCTGAATCCCCAGCACCAGCTGTGAACTCTTGCTCAGATACACGTCTCCGTCACGCAAAGGCAGCGGTTCATTGGACTCATCCTCCAGACGCACGTAATCGCCCAAGTCACCCGTGCGGTCATCGGGCACCACGATCAGCTGCACGGTCTCGCTCTTGCCGCCAAACGTAAAGGTGACGTTGTCGGTCATAATCGGCAGGGTCGAGGTCACGGTCACGTTGAAATCATTGGCCGCGCTGCGCTCATCCAATGCCGCGCACGTCTGCGAAAAATCGTCGGGATTGGCGACCGCCAGCAGGTCGTAGCGCGTGATATGCCCGTACTGTTTGGGCGAAAGCGCCACCGACGTGTCGCGAATGCCCATACCGCAGATCACGAGCGCCGTGCAGCCGGCGATACCGAAGATGGTCATAAAAGCGCGCTTTTTGTAGCGGAACAGGTTACGTGCTGCCACCTTGTTCAAAAAGCCCATGCGGCGCCAGATAAAGCCGATGCGCTCAAGCAAGATGCGAGAGCCGGCGCGTGGGGCCTTGGGACGCATGAGTGAGGCCGGGGTCTCGGCCATCTCGTGGCGGCAGGCGATAATCGTAGCGCCCACCACGCCCACGGCAAACAGCGCCACCGAGACGATTGAGGACACGATGTCGTACGAGAGCAGCATCTGGGGCAGCGAGTACATGTCGTCAAACACCGTAAACAGGAACAGCGGCAGGCCCACAAATCCGATGATGTTGCCGAGGACGCCGCCGATCAGACATGCCCACAGCGCATAGTCCACGTATTTGGACAGGATGCGCTCGCGTGAATAGCCAAGCGCCTTGTACAGGCCAATAAGCGTGCGCTCCTCCTCGACCATGCGCGTGGCGGTGGTAAGACTGATGAGCACAGCGACGACAAAGAAGATAAATGGGAAAACCGTGGCGATGGCCTCGATCGAAGAACTGTCGCTCTCGACGCTCGAGTAGCTTGCGATGTTACCGCGGTCCTGAATGTACCAGGTGCATTCGCCCAGATCGGAAAGCTCGGCGCGGGCATCGGCAAAATGCTGGTCGGCGGCGGCGCGGCGCTGGTCCAACTCGGCCTGAGCCTGGACGCGCTCCTCGCTGCCCTCGGCCATACGGTTGATGTTATCCTGCTCGATCCCAAAGAGCATGGCGGCCTGACGCTCGGCCGTATCCAAGCTTGACGGCGTGTCAACCGTCAACTCCTGGACGCGCGCCTTCTCACGCTCCTCGCGGATCTTCTCGATGTTGCCTTTGACCTCGTTGATCTTTGTCGTGTAGGCATCTGAATAGGAGTTAAGACTCTTGGTTCCCTCGACGATCACGTGGACTGCGGAGTAGGAAGAAGATGTCGCGGCATCCTCGCTCACATAGAACTTATAGTCCGCAGCCGAAGCAGCGCGAAAGGCGTTGACTGTCGAGTCGGAGCTCACGTCGGTAGGATCGAGGACCTCGGCCGTAATGGTGTAATCGCCCGCGGCAAACTGATCCTTGGCACTTTGGTTGGACGAGCTCGCGTCATTGGCGGCAAAACTCACCGTATCGCCGAGCTTTTTGCCCGAAGCCTTCAGGAACTTCGAAGTCACCGCGACTTCATCGGCGCTCTCGGGCAAATCGCCGCTCACCAGCACCGGCTGATCGATGTTCTCCTTGGAGAGACTTTGCACGACCACGCGCTCGCGCGTTGTGCCCACGGCGGTGTAGGCGGTCTCGGTGTAGATGCCCTCGACCGTCTCGACGCCGTCGACCTCTTGGATAGCCGCGAGATCGTCGCGCGTAAGGCCATAGGTCGACTGCACGTTAATGTCATAGACATTCTGCTGGTCAAAATAGGCGTCGACCGAATCGCACAAATCCTCGCAGCCCGCCTTAAGGCCGCACATCACGCTCACGCCAAGCGCAGTGATGACCACGATAGATAGGAAGCGCTTAAGACTGCCCCGAATCGTACGGTAGATGCCACGGCGAAAAACCGTCGGCACCATATCGTTTGAGCTTTGGGCGGTACGGTAGGTCGCGAACTCCCGGTCGCGGCCCGCGTGCTCCGTATCGTGGTTTTGGCTGTTTTGGCAATCTTGGTCCATGGGCGCTACCACTCGATCGTCTCGATAGGCACGGGATTTTGCTGGACCGTCTCGCTCTCCACGCGGCCGCTCTTAAAGCGGATCAGGCGATCGGCCATGGGCGCCAGCGCGGAGTTGTGGGTGATGATAATGACCGTGATGTCCTGCTTGCGGCAGGTGTCCTGTAGCAACTGCAAGATCTGCTTGCCGGTTTTGTAGTCGAGTGCACCCGTGGGCTCGTCGCACAAAAGCAGCTTGGGATTCTTGGCCAGTGCGCGGGCAATGGACACGCGCTGCTGCTCGCCGCCCGAAAGCTGTGCCGGAAAGTTGCCCAGGCGCTCGCCCAGGCCAACCTGACGAAGCGTCTGTTCGGCATCAAGCGAATCGGGGCAGATCTGAGCCGCGAGCTCAACGTTTTCGAGCGCCGTCAAGTTGGGGACCAAATTGTAGAACTGGAAGACAAAGCCGACGTCGGCGCGGCGGTATTCCACGAGCTGCGCCTCGTTGGCAGAGCTCACGTCGCGCCCGTCCACCGTCACGGTGCCGGAAGTCGCCGTATCCATGCCGCCCAGGATGTTGAGCGCCGTGGTCTTGCCGGCGCCCGAGGCGCCCAGGATAATGGCGAGCTCACCGCGCTCGACCGTAAAACTCGCGCCGTCGAGCGCGTGAATGCGGGCGTCGCCCTCGCCGTATGCCTTGATGACGTCTTTGAATTCGATATAAGCCATCGAGTAATTCCCATCTGGTCGGATAACTCTTTAGTATTACCCATTTCGCACCGACCAAAAAGGGACAGGTTTATTTTGGTAGGTTTTAGAGGCGGACGGTGAAGGTAATCTGGTTGCCGTGGCCGCAGGCAGAAGCGCTCCCGCCATGGGCTTCGGCGATGGCTCGTACCACGGATAGGCCCACGCCCGAGCCGCCCGTCTTGGAGCTGCGCGATACGTCTGCACGATAGAAGCGGTCGAACAATCGGTCCAGGTCGCCTTCGGGCAGCTCGTCCACGGCGTTCGATACGACAAGCTCGGCGGCACCTTTACCCTGACCGCGCGAAACGGCACGCAGGCTCAGCTCAATCACGCTGTCCTCGCTTGCGTAGCGTGTGGCATTGTCCAGCAGCAGCTCAACAACCTGCGCCACTGCCGCGGCATCGGCATGGGCTCGCACGCCGCTCGCGATCGACGTCGCCAGCCGCTTTCCGCGCGAAACCGCCACCGACCCAAACGGCGCCGCCGCCTTGTCCACTGCCTCTGAAAGATCGATCGATGTCATGGTAAAGCCGGCCGAACCCTCGTCCATACGCGCCAGGAACACCAGACGCTCCGTCAGCGCCGTCAGCCGCGCGACCTGCTCGTGAATGCTCTGCGTCCACTCGCTCTCGCCGCTCTCAATTTCCTGTACCTCGTTAGCGGCGTCGATCACGGCCAACGGCGTTTTGATCTCGTGGCTTGCATCGGTAATAAAGCGCTTTTGCTTGCTGTAGCTCTCGACCATCGGTCGAATCACCGCGCCCGAAGCACCCGCCACAATTGCCAGCACCGCCAGCCAGCCAATGCAACTGATTGCCACGCTCGCGCTCAAAAACGAATGAAAGCTTGCAAGCTCGCGCGAACAATCCACGAACACATAGGTGGTCTCGTCGCCCTGAACCGTAACCGTATAGCGGTAGTTACCAGAAAAGCCCGAGGTCCAACCCTTGGAATATAGTCCTGCAGCGATGCGTGCAGCACACTTGGCGCCCACCGCGGCAATGCGGGCCGTGTTGACATCGGTCACCTGCCCACCGGCAATCGATACCGTAAAGTAGCGCGTGTCGAAGGGAGACTCCGCCGTCATGCCTTCGAAATGCCTGATGCGAACGCCCGCTTGGCTATCGCCGGCATCCTTGCCATTAGCGGGATCGTCTTTAGGCTCGTCCCCCCAATCGAAACCATCCTTGCCCGCCAGGATATAGTCCAGGCGAGCGTCGGCCATCTTGCAGACATGCGAATAATTGACGATGTTGATGCCGGCGATGATGAGCATGAGCACCACGGTCACGGCGCCCATGGCAACGAGGATAAACTTGCGACGCAGACGACGTCCCATTGCACTGGCAGTATCGGCGCGCCCCGGATTACCCGAGTCCGCGCCCATGCCGAGCTTTGCCGCCATGCGCTTCCGCCACGCGCTCGCGCTCACGCTTATTCGCCCTCCTCGACAACCTCAAGCGAATATCCCTGGTTGCGCGACGCGCGGATGGCCACATTGGCACCAAGCCCCGTCAGCTTTTTGCGCAGGTACGAGATGTAGACCCACACCACATTGGCGCCTTCGGGCGCGTCCTCACCCCAAACCCCGAGCATCAGACGTTCGGTGGGCATGCGCGTGCCGGCGTTGCGCATAAAGAGCTCCATAAGCTGAAACTCGCGATTGGCCAGATGCTCCTCGCCCAAAGGCCCAACGAGTGTGCACGATGCCGTGTCGAGGCGCACGTTGCCCACGCTGAGCGTCGTGGCGTCAATTGCCGTCGCAGCGCGCGTCATGGCACGAATGCGTGCGAGCAGTTCCTTGGCGGCAAACGGCTTGGTCAGGTAATCGTTGGCACCGGCATCCAGGCCCTCGACCTTATCGGACACCTCGCTTTTTGCCGCGAGCATGATGATGGGCAGGCGTTTGCCGGCCTCACGCGTGCGCTTGAGTACCTCGATACCGTCCATGCCGGGCATCATTATGTCCAGGATTGCGGCGTCATAGTCGTTGGCGAGCAGATATTCGAGCGCCGTCAGACCGTCGAGGGCGGTGTCGACCTCGTAGTCGCTATGTTGAAGAATCGCGGTAAGGGCACGGGAGAGGCCGGGTTCGTCCTCAGCAAGCATCAGCTTCATAGTTGTTCCTTTAGCGCACGGCTATACAGGTTTTGATACTGCCGATAATAGCGTACCAAAAGCTGCCTTAGCGCGGCCTTAGCTGCTCAACCTGCACGTTTCTAAAAACGCTGGATAGGGCTTAGCCAAACTTAAGGGGCATATGCCGAGCGCTTGGACGCATGCCGGCCGCGAAAGGACGGCGACTCGTTCTTTCAGGGCGTCTTGGCCATGCAAAGTGCTCGAACGTTAGTCCTCGTACGCGCCCTCAAGCCGAAGCAGCCACTCCTTGCGGTCAAGCCCACCGGCATATCCGTTGAGCGAACCATCGGCGGCAACCACGCGATGGCACGGCACAATGATCGAAATGGGATTTCGCGCGACCGCGGCCCCCACGGCACGGGGAGACACAACGGGTGTCTCATTTCCCGGCACACGATGTCGAGCCGCAACACGCTGGGCGATCTCGCCATACGTAGCGACCTCGCCACGCGGAATAGAAAGCAGCTCGTACCAAACTTCACGCTGAAACGCCGTGCCAATCAAATGCAACGGCGGCGTAAACCGAGGTTCCTGCCCTGCAAAATAAGCATTCAGCCAAGCCCACGAACGCTCAAGCACCGAAGAAGCCGCACCATTTGCAGGACTCACCGACGACATGCCGCCAGCACCAGAAACTGCATCGGCGCCTTCAACATGTTCAGGATCTTCTTTGAGAAGCGTGGAGCCAAAATGCTCCTGTCCCTCAAACCAAAGCCCCGTCAGACCGCGGCCATCAGCGGCAAGCAAGATTTCGCCCAAAGGCGAAGCAAACGTCGTCGTGACCACCAGCGGCTCCTTTCAAAACTCCGCAACATAATACCGCGAATTGTGCAGACAACCCCAATCGACCCCAAAGTCACCCAAGGCAGCAGGCGCGCAGCGCCGAGGCCGCCGCCGGGACCAGGGCCCGCAACAGCCACGCGCCCCCACATCAGCCCAGCGGCCTCAACCAACAACGACCCCATCGCAGGCCGCTTGCAGCAGCGTCACCGCAGGCGGGGGCCGGGCTCAGTTTTCAGAACACTCCGCAGACCAGTGTGGCGCCTTGTCCGCGGCTCCGAAGGAGCAGGACAAGGCGCCACACATGGTCGAGGACGTTCTGAAAACT